>JBKOZS010000016.1:0-38563 GCA_046726015.1 Acidobacteriota bacterium | reverse complement strand
CGCCAGAACGGCGTGCGCGGGACGGCCGAGATCTGGCGCGCCTTCGCGGCCAGCCCGGTGACCAGCGTCACGGCGCGGGCGACCCTCTCGCAGGGAGTGGCTGCGTCAATCGTGGTGATGTCCTTCAGGAACGTCGATGCGACCGGCACGAATGGGTCGGGGGCCATCGGCGCGACCGGTGGCGACAGCGTCGCGTCGGGCGCGCCCGGCGTTTCACTGACGACAACGCGGGCGAACTCGCTGGTCATCGGTGTCGGCAGCGATTGGGACCAGGCTGTGAACCGGACGATCGGTCCGAACCAGACGATGATCTTCCAGTTCCTGGCGACGGACGGCGACACGTTCTGGGTGCAGCGTCAGAACGGACTGATTCCGGCGAGCGGCACGATGGTCACGATTAACGACCTGGCGCCAACGACCGACCGCTGGAACATGTCGATTGTGGAGATCCTGGGAGCCCTGCAGTAGGTTCTCGGTTCCCGGGGTTTACGGGTTCTACAGGTTCGGGTTCTACGGTTCTAGAGGTTCGGGTTCTAGGGACTCTGAAGGGTTCTCGGGCAGTTCGTTTCGCGGGGGCGGCAGCCTTGAACCGCGAATCGGGAACGACCCGGAGAAACCAGCGGAATCTCCGGGGAACCCGAACCTCTGGAACCCCGGAACCCGAACCTGTAGAACCTCGGGAACCCGAACTTCTAGAACCTTGAGAACCCTTGAGAACCCCGAGAACCCCGAGAACCCTTCTCCCGTACACGACAAAGCCCGCCGTGAGGCGGGCTTTCTCGTGACTCCCAAGCAGCGCTGGCTAGGCGACGTCCAGACGGCCGCCGCTGACGGCGGAACGCGGCGTCGCAGATGTGGACCCCGGCGTAGACAACATCCGGAAACGCTGGAACGGCATATTGCAATCGTATTTGCGGAGGAAGTTCAGGAACCGGCGGTAGTCCGACTGCGGCATGTTGAACATATCCACGAGGAGCCGGTAGCTCCCCTTGGTGTGCGTCAGGCCGGTGCAGACAATACTGCGGAGCTCCTCGCGGGTCAGGTCACGGGCCATGAACGGCTCGTGAATCGCCGTCCAGAAATCCTCGCCACCCTTCACGATCCGGTCGAACATCAGGGCGACGCGGTCGGGCTGAGGGGCAGCGGCGGGCGACGCGGCCGCCGGCTTGTTGCCGGACCACAGCAGGATTTCGGGGGGCAGATCGTCGAGCGCGATAACGGGCTTCCGGGCGCGAACCACGATCCGCTCGATCACGTTTTTGAGCTCGCGGACGTTGCCGGGCCAGTGATACGCCTGCAACGACGCCAGCGTCTCGGGTGCGGCCTGCATCGGTCGCACGTTGTGGCTCTTCGTGTACATCTCGAGGAAGTGATTCACGAGAGCGGGGACGTCCTCGCGGCGATCGCGCAGCGGGGGCACCACGATATGAATCACGTCGAGGCGGTAGTACAGATCCTCGCGGAACTCGCCGGTCGCGATGCGATCCAGCAGGCGCCGGTTCGTCGCGGCAACGACGCGCACATCCACGCGGGTGCAGGCACGGTCGCTGCCGATGCGCTGGATTTCGCCCGTTTCCAGGAAGCGAAGGAGCAGCGCCTGCATGCGCAGGCTCATCTCGCCCACTTCGTCCATGAAAATCGTGCCGCCATCGGCCTGCTCCAGCCAGCCACGCTTGTCGCGGTAGGCATCGGTGAAGCTGCCGCGCACGTGGCCGAACAGTTCCGACTCGAGGAGGGAGTCAGGCATGCCCGCACAGTTGATGGTGACCAGCGGCCCGTGCCGCCGGGGGCTGCGATGATGAATCATCTGGCCCGCAATTTCCTTCCCGACTCCACTCTCGCCGGTGATCAGCACTTTCGCGTCGGAACGCGCGGCCTCCTCCAGCTCCTGTTGCAGCGCCTTGGTCGCGTCACTGATGCCAACGAGGTGGCGCGTAACGTCCATATGTATTCCTCCGACAGAACCGCAAGCCCTTGGGAGCACAATAACTCTTCAACGACGACGATCGTGCCGCAGGAAACGCTACCGCGAGCGTTTCGCGCCGAACGATTTCAATCTGCTGTTGTCGAGAGCGATGAGTTTTATCGCTGTGCTTTTCATTGTCAACACGAAAAGTTCGCTCAAAGAAAGAAAGTGTACCGGTGTGTGCGGGAATGGATCACTCGGCTGGCACGCGTCTGCCTGAGCCACCGAAATTGTCGTCCCTCGCTCGACAAATTTCGTCGCTGCGTGACCGCCGACTGTTCACTTCTCGACAACAACCATCGCGGGCCCAGCCGTTTAGTGTGCGCGCGCGCGCAGAAAAGTCAGCCTAGACCGTATCGCCACGACAATCTGCGGGCGGCAAGATCTGTAAGCGGGTGTTCTGTTCAGCAAGATCGATCGGCTAATTAATTGGCTGGATCGGCGTGTCGCGGTGTGCAACAAAGGAAACTTATGCCCCATCAATTCGGGCTGCCGCGCCCTCCGAGCGGGAGCGTGGGCGCCCGACGCACACTGACACCAATGTTGCTCGCGCTTCGTGTGATCGCAATTACGACGCACATTGCGCGATCGTTTCAGGACAAAATAACGGTCGCGCTGGGCATCAAGTGCGGCAGCACGGACACACCGCACACGACGCTCGTGCGCGGGTGAAGTGGTGATGGACGCGCACAGCACGATCGATCTCGAGCGTGATTCGCGCGTGCGTCGATCTCAACCTGCGTCTGCATCCGCACCGAGACTCGCGACTCGCGACTCGCGACTCGCGACTCGAAACTCTGTCGATTCAGTTCGGCACGTCTGGTGCAGCGGTTGTTACGCACCCGCGCGCAACTCGCAGGCGCGCACGGCGCTAACGTCGTTTAGTACGGAACAGGCACCGACGCTGAAGGACCCTACGGTGCGCTTGTTCACAAGGGGTACTCACGGTGTCCACCCCTCGAGTGAATAGGTGTGATTCATCACATCGTCAGGAAGTATTACGCGTGTTTTCAACGGAAGCCGCCTTGGAGAAGCGGCGTGGGTGCGCGCGTTTCCTGACATACTCATCGGCGTCAGACCAAAGCCGGGTCTAATCCGACAGGGCTGCTGAAGAACAGCCTGCCTGGGATTCACCGTGGCATCCCGCGATTGGTCGCGGCGCCTCCTGAAGACCCGGCGTTACCAGGAAGAGGCTGGATGCCGCGTCGAGGACGCGGCCCGGCCGAACGCGCGCTCATCCACCCGCCGCAGCCATTGCAGCGCGACGACGCTCCTCGTGGCGGCGTTCGGGTTCGAACTGCAGGACCACCACCCGCCGGTCCCCCCGGCGGCGGTCCCGATAAAGCTCATCCTGTCGTGCTGGCGGGGCCCCGGCCATCAGCTGCGACACCAGCGACAGGAACGGACCCCGATCAACAGGCTCGACGAGATATGCGGCGCCCAGGCGTTGCGCATCCGCACGCAGTGCGACGTCCTTCCGAACATCGAGGACGAGGGCAGCGAGATGCGGATCGCGCGACCGGCCGTCGAGCACCAGGTGAAGGCCGTTGAAGATTCCGAGCTGCACCGCCGAAATGAGACACGCGGGCCTGGCCGCGAGCGCCAGGCGCGCCTCTTCGAACGACGGCGCGCGCCGGACCCGATACCCCGCCTGCTGCAGCATGCTGGCGAGTGTGCCGAGCGACGAGGAGTTGGAGTGGACCAGCAGGACGCTGGTGCGAGCGGTGCGGCGTCCACGCCGCCGAATGCGCACCAGGTCGTTCGCTGTCGCATCGATCGCCGTCGTCTCCTCGTGGGCGCATGTCGCTGAAAAGAAGACTTTAGTTTCACGGCGACGCAATCTTTGATCTTCTGAGAGGCTCCCTGCCGAGGAATTCTCAGTTGGAGTATCGGCGCCAGATCTCGGCCGATCGCCCGGAGAATCCTGCTGGTACATAGGGTTACGCGGTTCCATGAGTTGTCCCCGTTGATGGCGACTTCCTTGCTATGGGCAAAGTCACACGACACCCAGAACACTTTGCGGGCCACCACCGGTCGTAACGCCGGCGGGGCCAGTCAACCCGTCGTTGGTGTCAACAGGTTGAGTGATGGCTCTGACTGCAATGCGACGTACACCACCCTCTGCTCGCTTGATCGGAACCAGCCGCATCATCCGCGGCCTGATGGAGGAGATCGACCGCATCTCGCGGTCCGATGTGAAGGTCCTCATCACCGGCGAGAGCGGAGTCGGCAAGGAAGTGGTGGCCACGGAGATCTTCGCCCGTAGCCCTCGCGCACACCGCCCGTTCATCATGGTGAACTGCGCGGGCCTGCCCGAGACGCTCCTCGAATCGGAGCTGTTCGGTCACGTCCGCGGCAGTTTCACGGGCGCGTACCGCGACAAGCCGGGCAAGCTGGAACTGGCGCACACCGGAACCGTGTTCCTCGATGAAATCGGGGAGATGACGCTCCGGATGCAGGGACTCCTGCTGCGGTTCCTTGAAACGGGCGAACTGCAGAAGGTCGGTGGCGACGGCGCCGAGACCCGCGTGGACGTGCGGGTCATCGCCGCGACCAATCGTGACCTGCGCCAGCTGATCACCCAGGGGCAGTTCCGTGAGGACCTTCTCTATCGGTTGAACGTCATTCACCTGACCGTTCCCCCTCTGCGTGAACGCGCGGAGGACATCCCGGGGCTCGTCGAGTTTTTCCTCGCCCGCATGGTCACGCACAACGGCCGGCCGCACGTCTGCACCGTCACCCCGGAAGCGATGGCGGCGCTGACGCAGTACTCGTGGCCGGGCAACGTGCGCCAGCTGCAGAACGTGCTCGAGCGGCTGGTGGTCGTCGGGCATTCGGAGCTGATCGAGCTGGAGTCGTTGCCGCCTGAAGTTCGTGCACCTCGCGCGACGTCACAGCGCCCGTTCGTGGAGCGCCGCAGGACCGTCGCGGACGATCTCTTCTCACGGCTGATGACCGACAAGGAGTCGTTCTGGACGACGGTCTACCCGCTGTACATCCATCGCGAGATCACGCGCGGCACCGTGCGCGACGTCATCCGGAAGGGGCTCGAGGAATCGCGCGGCAATTACAAGGTGCTCGCTCGCATGTTCAACATGGAGTCGGGAGAGTACAAGCGCTTCCTGAATTTCCTGCGGAAGCATCACTGCCAGCTACCGTTCAAGCAGTACCGCTGAGAGACGAGGAAGCCTGAGATGCAGCGACTGGTTGCAGCAATCGCGTTCGTGCTGACGGCGTTGCTGGGCGCCGGAGCCTTGGCGGAGGCGGCACAGCAGGCCGGACCGTCGACCGACAAGCCCGAAGCGCGGCCGCACGGGGCGGAATCAACGCGCGCGGTCGCGACGCCGGTCATCACCGGTGCGGCGACGCCGGCGGGATACGTCATCGGCCCGGAGGACGTCCTCACGATCATGTTCTGGAAAGACAAGGACATGTCGGGTGACGTCATCGTCAGGCCCGACGGAAAGATCTCGACGCCGCTGCTGAACGACATCCAGGCGGCAGGACTTACGCCCGACGAACTGCGCGTCCGCATCAACCAGGAGGCGTCGAACTACCTCGAGGATCCGAACGCCACGGTGGTGGTGAAACAAATCAACAGCCGCAAGGTGTTCATCACGGGGGAGGTCGAGAAGCCAGGTCCGTACAGTCTCACCGGCCCGATGACCGTGCTTCAGCTGATCGCGAACGCCGGCGGGTTCAAGGAATACGCCGAGCGCGACCGCATCGTCATCATGCGATCCGAGAACGGCCGGCAGATTCAGCTGCCGTTCGATTACAGCGCGGTCGTGCGCGGCAGGAAACTCCAGCAGAACGTCGAGCTCAAACCGGGCGACACCGTCGTCGTCCCGTAGGCCGAGCTGATGACCTCCTTCGCCCGTTCGCTGCTCGTCGCGTGCGCCCTGATCACGCTAACCGCCGGTCGCGGCGTCCTGTTCGCGGCCGACCAGCCGCCGCGCATCTATCGCGGCCTGTTCGGTCCGGATCCTGACGTCGTGCTCACGTCGCATCCGGTCGTCGAGCTACGCGTCGCGACGTTCGAAGCGCGCGGCGAAACACTCGCGCGACCGGGAGAGGGGATCGACGAACGGTCGCTGCACGAAGGTCAGTTTTATTCCGGTATCACGACGGGACTCTCGTACCGGCGGAAAGCGCGCAATGCCACGCTGAACGGCGGCATCGGCAATGCGTTTCGCGTGTACCAGATGACCGGCATCACGACGGCCGAACATTCAGGGTTTGGCAGCATGGAACTCCGCGCGAGCCGCCGGACGATGGTGCGTTCTGCAGTGGGTTTGCTCTATACGCCGTATCACCAGATTCTCGGTCTGCCAATCGGGACGGAGCCTTCGCCGGGCACCGACGCCGCGGTGAGGACGGATGCCTCGACCACGCTCACGGGCGGCACCTCGGTGACGCGCCAGGTGGGACGTCGAGGCTTGCTGAGCGCAGGCTACGACGGCCGCATCACGACGTACGGGTCCGGTATGCCGGGGCCACGCAGTCAGCAGGCTGGCCTCACCTACACCCGCGAGTTCGCGAAAGGTCTCGCGTTCCGCGTCGGCGACGGCATCCGGGTCCTCGAGGCTGGCAACACCGAACCGATTGTCGCGCAGGACATCGCACTCGGCATCGACGTGAACCGATCGCTGGTCGCGTCGAAACGCACGACCGTCACCTTCACGACGGGGTCGAGCATCGCGTCGAATGAAACCGGGCGGCAGTTCATCTTCACGGGATCGGGCACGTTGACGCACCGGATCGGCCGGAGCTGGGAAACAGCCGTCACGTTCGATCGAGGACTCCAGGTGACCGACCTGCTGCCGAAGCCGTTCGTCGGCAACAGCACCGGTTTGACGCTGGGCGGATTCCTCGGGCGGCGCACGTCGATGCGACTGCGCGGCACATATGCGTTCGGCGACCTCGACGTGAATGGGTCCTCGTCCCGCTACGTCAGCTACCTCGGCGAAGCGCGCGTGGCCGTGGCCCTCGGGCGTCACTTCCAGCTTTACGGTGAGCACCTGTACTACCAGCATCGCTTTCCCTTCGGCGTCCCGCTGCCGCCGGGCGTAAGGTTCCGCAACGTGCAGCACGGCACGAGATTCGGCCTGGATATCTGGGCGCCGCTGATGGGTCAATCATGATTCCCGGACACACATACACACCGCAGGACATCGTCGGCGCCGTCTATCGGCGGAAGTGGCTGATGATCGTGCCAGCAGTCGTTTTTGGGATCGCGTCGTTCCTGATCACGAAATCGCTGCCGAACCTGTACCGGTCGGAGACGCTGATCCTGGTCGTGCCGCAGCGCGTGCCGGAGGCCTACATCAGATCCACCGTCACGAGCCGCATCGAGGATCGCCTGCGATCGATCAGCGAGCAGATCCTCAGCCGGTCCACGCTCGAACGGATCATCCTCGAGTTCAACCTGTACACCGAGCAGCGCAAGCACATGCCCATGGAAGACGTGGTCGCGGTGATGCGCAAGGCGATCGACGTCGACCCGCCGATCAGGGACGAAACGTTTCGAATCAGCTACGTGTCGGGCGACCCGGTCGTTGCCATGAAGGTGGTGTCGCGCCTTGCGTCGATGTTCATCGACGGCAACGTGCACGATCGCCAGGTGCTCGCAGAAGGCACGAACCAGTTTCTCGAGTCACAGCTCGAGGACGCGCGGTTGCGCCTGATCGACCGCGAAAAGAAGCTCGCGGAGTATCGCAGCCACTACGTCGGCGAGCTTCCGACACAGCTCCAGGCCAACCTGCAGGTGATCCAGACGACGCAGATGCAGCTGCAGGCGCTGTCGGAGTCGCTGAACCGCGACCGCGACCGCCGGCTGATCCTCGAGAAGTCTCTCACGGACATGCGCGCCGATCCCGTCACCGCGGCGGCAACCGCGGACCCGACGAACAACCCGCCGGATCCGCTCGAGCTCGCGCGCACCGAGCTTGAAGCGCTGGAGCGGCGGCTGCGGCCGACGCATCCAGACGTGATCGCGGCGAAGAAACGGGTCGCGCAGCTCGAGGCGGCGCGCCAGGGGATGCCGAAGGCGGCGGACGAAGCGATAGGAGCGGCGCCGCAGGTTGCCGACAGCATCGTCGTGCGGCGGATGCGGGAAACGCAGACGGAGATTGACAAGCTCGATCGGCAGATTGCCACCAAGGAAGCAGACATCGTTCGGCTCCGCGGGACTGTTGCCGAGT
This sequence comes from Acidobacteriota bacterium, assembly GCA_046726015.1. Classification (GTDB taxonomy): domain Bacteria; phylum Acidobacteriota; class Vicinamibacteria; order Vicinamibacterales; family 2-12-FULL-66-21; genus QHWT01. Next base: position 30,394 of record JBKOZS010000016.1, on the reverse strand, counting down.
ATCAGCGGCGCGTGGAGGCAGTACCGAGACGTGAATCGGAGATGGCGGAGCTGACGCGCGACTACGAGACGCTGCAGAAGGCCTATCAGTCGCTGCTGGCAAAGAAGGAAGAGTCGAACATCGCCGCCAACCTCGAGAAGCAGCAGATCGGCGAGCAGTTCAAGGTGCTGGATCCGGCGCGTGTGCCCGAGCGCCCCTTCAGCCCGAAGCGGCTGCAGTTGAACCTGATGGCGCTTGGCCTGGGTCTTGGCCTGGGCGTCGCGGTCGGCGCGTTCCTCGAGTATCGCGACACGTCGCTGCGCACCGAGTCGCAACTCGTCGAAGCGTTCAAACTGCCGGTGCTGGCGGTGCTGCCGGTCATGGAATCAATACGCGAGAGGCGCCGACGGATCGTGCGCGTCGCGCTGACGTTCGCCGGCGGATTTCTCTTGATCGCGTCAGCCGCGGTTGGCGCGGCGTGGCGGCTTGGGTTGCTGGAGCGGGTGTTCTGATGGCTGAGACTGCTGCAGCCCCGGTTTTCGTTCCACCGAAGAACGCAGTGGGAGTGACCGAGGAGCTGTTCGATCCGGCGCTGACCGGAAAAGTCGCGGCGCCCGGCATGCTGCCGGTCGCAACGGAACAGTACCGCCGGCTCGCGGCGATCCTGCACCACGCACACCGCGATACCGGCCTGCGCGTGGTCATGGTCACGAGCGCGATCAGCGGCGAGGGCAAGAGCCTGACCACGATGAACCTCGCGCTGACGTTGACGCGATCGTACAAGCAACGGGTGCTCCTGATCGACGCGGACCTGCGGCGGCCAACGCTGCACACGCTCTTCCGCCTGGACAGCCCGCAGGGCGTCAACGAGTACGTGTACTCGCGCGGGGCAAAGCCCTTGACGCTGGTGCCGGTCGCGCCGCGCCTGTTCCTGTTGCCGGCAGGCCGCCCGGATTCAGATCCGATCGGCGCGCTGACGTCAGAGATCATGAAGCGCATCGTGACGGAAGGGCGCGAGCACTTCGATTGGGTGTTGATCGACACGCCGCCGATCGGACTGCTGCCGGACGCCGGACTTCTCGGTGGAATCGCCGACGGTGCGCTGCTCGTGGTCCGCGCCGGCCACAGTCCCTTCGATCTCATCAAGCGATCCGTCGAGACGCTGGGGCGCGAGCGCATCCTCGGCGTGGTGTTCAACGGCGCTGAGACGTCGCGGCGCTACGGCAACGACTACTACGGCTATTACGGCAAGAGCAACTACGGGAAGAGCAGGTAACCATGGGGCGAGGGCTCATGCAGCCGGTCACGTGGCGGTCGAGCGCGCTGATTCTCTCGGAGACCGCGCTGATCATGGCCGCGGTGACCGTCAGCACGTATCTGGTGCTCGGCAGTGCGACGGCGGTCGGCCACATGCTGCCGAAGGTGCTGCTCATCGCGTACGTCTGCCAGATCTGCCTGTATTACGGCGATCTTTACGACGACCCGCGGCTGATGCGCGACCTCCGGCAGATGGTCGTGCGGATGCTCAAGGCGCTCGGCGCGACGTCGATCATCCTGGCATTGCTGTATGCGTGGTTCCCGGCCCTGATCGTGGCGCCCGGCGTCTTCGTGGTGACGGCGTCGCTCGTCGGCGCGTCGCTGCTCGGATGGCGCGCCGCCTTCCGCTGGGTCGCCACCCAGGTCGGGCCGCGCGAACGATTGCTGCTGATCGGGCGCAGCGTGACGGCCACGACCTTCGAGCGAGAACTGGCCGACCGCAGCGAACACGGCGTTGAGATTGTCGGATTCGTCGAGGCGCAGGCCAACACCGAAGGCGCCGGGGAATTGCTGGGCGCGTTCGAGGATCTTCCTGCCATCGTGCGGGCGCACGGCGTCGACCGCGTCGTCGTCAATCTCGCCGACGCGCGCGGCAAGCTGCCGATGGACAAATTGCTCGAGATGAAGCTGCAGGGGGTCACGTTCGCCGATCTTGCCTCGGTCTACGAGGAGTGCACCGGCAAGATTGCGCTCGAGAACCTGCGTCCGAGCTGGCTGATTTTCTCGAGCGGATTCCGCAAGAGCCGAACGGTGCTCTTCGTCAAGCGCGCGATCGAAGTGGCAATCGCGGCCGTCGCGCTGGTGCTCTGCCTGCCGATTCTGCTGGTGCTCGCCGCGGCGATCGTCCTGACGTCACCCGGACCGGCCGTCTACAGCCAGCTGCGCGTGGGACAGAACGGCCGCGTGTTCCGCGTCTACAAGCTGCGGTCGATGCGAAACGATGCGGAACGTGAGAGCGGCGCGGTGTGGTCGAAGCCTGGCGATCCGCGCATCACCCGGCTCGGTGGCTTCCTGCGAAAGACACGCCTCGACGAACTGCCGCAGCTCTGGAACATCCTGATCGGCAACATGAGCCTCGTGGGGCCGAGACCGGAGCGGCCGGAGTTCGTGCAGGAGCTCGCGAAGCAGATCCCGCTTTACAAGCTGCGCCACGTCGTGAAGCCGGGGCTGACGGGCTGGGCGCAAGTCCGATACACCTACACCGCGAGCGTCGAAGACACGATGGAGAAGCTGCAGCACGACCTGTTCTACATCAAGAACCTGTCGCTGCGGCTCGACCTGTTCATCATTTTCGAGACGGTCAAGACGGTCGTCCTGCACAGGGGGCGCTGATGGCGGCTCCGGCGCAGGTTGTCAACGCGATGACGATCGACGTGGAGGACTACTTCCACGTCAGCGTGTTCGACGGCGTGGTCCCGCGGCATCAGTGGGAGACCCTCGAGAGCCGCGTCGAGCGCAACACCGATCGCCTGGTCGCGTTGTTCGAAGACGCCGGCGTGAAGGCGACCTTCTTCATTCTCGGCTGGGTTGCCGAGCGTCATCCCGGCCTGGTGCGGCGGATTGCCGCGCTCGGCCACGAGATCGCGTCGCACGGGTACGGCCATCGCCTGGTGTACGACCTTACGCCGCGTTCGTTCAGGGAGGACATCCGCCACTCGAAGTTTGCGCTCGAATCGATTGCCGGCTGCCCCGTGCGGGGCTACCGCGCACCGAGCTACTCGATTACGCCGCAGTCGCTGTGGGCAATCGACATCCTGATCGAGGAAGGCTTTCAGTACGACGCGAGCATTTTCCCGATCCATCACGATCGCTACGGAATCCCGATTTCACCGCGTCACCCTTATCCGATCCAGCGTGAGCACGGCACCATCATCGAGGTGCCGGGGTCGACGGTGCGTGTCGGGCCGTACAACATTCCGGTCGGCGGCGGCGGGTACTTCCGGATCCTGCCCTACTGGTGGACCCAGCGCGGCATCGCCCGGCTGAATCGCGAGGAGCACCGCCCGGCGGTGTTCTACCTGCACCCATGGGAGATAGATCCGGATCAGCCAAGGCTCATGACGTCCGCGCTCGGCCGATTCCGTCACTACCGGAATCTTGGGGAGACCGAAGCGCGGTTGACACAACTTCTGTGCGACTTCGAGTTCGCGCCCATGGATCAGGTGATGCTGCCGGCAGCGGTCGAAGACGCGCCGGCGCCGCTCGCTTTTGCGCTTCCTTACGTATGGTGACGATGTCAGCCGTCGAGGCGCGCACGATCGTGTCGATTGCCGACGATGGCGTCGCATGGAACGCCTACGTCGACACGCACGCGGACGCGAGCGGCTATCACGCGTGGGAATGGCGACACGTGTTCGAGCAGGCCTTCGGCCACGAAGCGGCCTACCTGGTCGCGCAGCGCGAGCGGCGCATCGTTGGCGTGCTCCCGGTCGTGCTGTTCCGGTCTGCGCTCTTCGGCAAGTTCGCCGTGTCGCTGCCGTTCGTCAATTACGGCGGTGTTCTCGCCGACGACGACCAGGCCGCCGAGGCCCTTCTTGCGCAAGCTGAATCGCTCCTGGCTCGCCGTGGCGCGCGGCACCTCGAGCTACGGCACCGGGCGCGGAGGTTTCCCGCGCTGCCGGCAAAAGATCACAAGGTGACGCTGGTGCTCGATCTTCCGGCGACGGAAGAGGCGTGCTGGCAGGGCCTCGATCGGAAGGTCAGAAACCAGGTCCGCAAAGCAGAAAAGAGCGGCCTCACCGCGACTATCGGTGGAGCGTCGCTGCTGCCGCGTTTCTACGCGGTCTTTGCGCGCAACATGCGCGACCTCGGCACGCCGGTTTACAGTCCGCGGTTCTTCGACTCGATCTTTGCTCACCTCGACGCGCGCGTGCGCGTGGTCCTGGTGCAGCTGGGATCGGAAGTGATTGCGGCTGGCATCACGCACACGCATCGGCACGTGATGGAAATGCCCTGGGCTTCGTCGATCAAGGAGCGGCGCGAGCTCTGCCCCAACAACCTTCTTTACTGGGCGGTGATTCGCGAGGCTATTCGCACGGGTCACACGGTCCTGGACTTCGGCCGGTCGACGCCGGATGAAGGTCCATACCTGTTCAAGCTGCAGTGGGGCGCGCGGCCCGAACAGCTCTGGTGGGAGTACTGCCTGAACGGCACGGCCGTGCTCCCCGATCAAAGTACTAAAAATCCGCGGATGCAGTCCGCGATTGCGATGTGGAAGAGATTGCCGTTGCCCATCGCAAGCTTCCTGGGTCCTCACGTCGTCCGGTCCATTCCATGAAGGCCGCTGCTGGCGCGTGGTCGCGTGTACCCGTGGTCCTCACGCGACGCCGCGCAGGCGAGGCGGCCCGCGCGAATATCCACGAGCCGATCACGTTTGGCCTGCCCTTTCCGCCTGGCGCTGTAGCGGATGCGACGGCGCTGAACCTCCGCGACGCGGCCGGCCGCCGCATGCCGTTGCAGGCACGGGCACTGGAGCGCTGGCATGACGGCTCGATTAAATGGGCGCTCCTCGATTTCCAGACTGCCGATGCGACGGCAACCTTCAACGTGGGTGTCGGTCCGCGGCCGCCTGACGTCAGGGGCATCGAGCTCACGCAGACGAGTGGTGGCGTGCTTGTCGATACCGGCGCCGCGCGGTTCTCGATGCTCGCCCACTGTCCGTTTCCGTTTGCCTCGGTCGCAGTCGATGCGCGAGAGGTGATCGATCCCGAACGCAGCGGGCTGCGCCTCGTGGATGGAACTGGCCGGCAATGCCGCGTGCAGGTTCGCCGCGTCTCTGTCGACGAACACGGGCCGCTCAGGGCCACCGTCCTGATCGAAGGCACGATTGCCACGTGGACCCGGCCATTGCTGTCGCTCCAGGCACGGCTGCACTTCTTTGCCGGCTCGGCCGCGGTACGGTGCGTCGTCACCGTGCGCAATCCGCGTGCTGCAGCACACCCGGGAGGTATCTGGGAGCTTGGCGATCGCGGATCGGTCTACGTGCGTTCGATGGAGATCGAGCTGGCACTTGCGGGAGGCGGTGCCGCTGAAGCGTCTTGCTCGGCGGAGGTCGAACAGCCACTCGATCGAATGGAGCAGCCCCTCGAGTTGTACCAGGATTCCAGCGGCGGCGAGCACTGGCACAGCCCGAACCATCGCAATCGCAATGGCGTGATTACCACGACGTTCCGCGGCTATCGGATGACGTCGGGGTCGACCGCGGCGGCGGGCGACCGCGCGACGCCCGCCGTGACGTTGGATCGGGACAAAGATCGGATCGCTATCACGATGGAGCACTTCTGGCAGAACTTCCCGAAGTCGCTCGAGGTGCACGATGACGCGGTCGTGCTCGGCCTGTTCCCGCGTCAGCATGCGGACCTGCACGAGATCCAGGGGGGCGAGCAGAAGACCCACAGGTTCACAGTCGCCTTCGGCCGCGATCCGATGAGCATGGACGCGATCGACTGGGGACGCTCGCCGCGCGTCGCGCATAGCTCGCCGGCGTACTATTGCGCCGCGCGCGCCGTGCCGTACCTGGCGCCCACGCTCGTCGACGGCATGAGGACGTACGACCAACTCGTGGCCAGCGCGATCACCGGGCGTGACGCGTTCGAACGCAAGCGCGAGATTATCGACGAGTACGGCTGGAGGAACTTCGGCGACATCTACGCCGATCATGAAGCGGCGTTCCACAACGGTCACGAGCCGTTCGTGTCGCACTACAACAACCAGTACGACGCGATTGCCGGTTTCGCGACACAGTTCATGCGATCGACGGATGTCCGCTGGCTGACGCAGATGGAAGAGCTCGCCGCGCACGTGGTGGACATCGACATCTATCACACGAGCAAGGACAAGAGCGCGTACAACGGCGGGCTCTTCTGGCACACATATCACTACGTGCCCGCCGGGCGCTGTACGCATCGTTCTTATCCGTCGGGCAAGGACATCAGCGGCGGTGGACCGTCGAACGAGCACAATTACGCCTCCGGCCTGCGGCTTCATTACCTGATGACGGGCAACGAGCAGTCGCTTGAAGCGGCAATCGGCCTCGGCCGCTGGGTTATTGCGATGGATGACGGTTCGACCACGCCGTTCGCGTGGGTGGCGTCCGGGCCAACGGGCCTGGCGAGCGCGACGTGCTCGCCGGACTATCACGGCCCGGGTCGCGGCGCCGGCCATTCGATCAACGTGCTTCTCGACGCGCATCGCCTGTCCGGCGACCACGCCTTCAAGGAGAAGGCAGAGGAACTGATTCGCCGCTGCATCCATCCGGATGACGATGTCGATGCGCGGAACTTGCTGGATGCCGAACGGCGCTGGTCGTACACGGCATTCCTCGAAGCATTGTCGCGGTATCTCGATTACAAGGTTGAACTCGACGAGCTCGACGAGTCGTACGCCTACGCGCGCACGAGCCTGCTCAGATATGCGCGGTGGATGGCCCGGCGGGAGTACCCGTTCCTGCAGAAGCCGGAGATCCTCGAATATCCGACGGAGACGTGGGCGGCGCAGGACATGCGCAAGGCAGAGATCTTCCTGATGGCCGCGCGTCACGCGTCTGGCTCGGAGCGGGAGGGGTTCCTGGAACGCGCCCGGTTCTTCTTCGAGTACTCGACGTCGACGCTGCTACGGATGCCGACGCGCGGCTGTGCGCGGCCCGTGGTATTGCTGCTGTCACACGGGTTCATGTACGGCTACTTCCTGGAGCACCCGGAGGATCGCGCGCCGGAGCCGCGCGTGCAGGGGCACGACTTCGGTCCGCCGCCGGCGCCCTTCATCCCGCAGAAGACGCGTGCGCTGGAGCGGCTGAAGCCCCGTGGGTCGGGGATGCTCGCGCGCATGATGGCCGCCCTCGCGACCGGGTGATCGCAAAGGGGACACTCACACTTCCGAAACGGTGAGTGTCACCGTTTCGGGCGCCGCGGTGTTCGGATCCGGGAAAAGCGGGCGCTAGCGCCCGGTTTCGCTCACCGTCCCGACCGGCCGCCGAAGCCGAAGGTCAATCCCGAAGGTCACGAAGTCGCCGATCCCGGGGAGTGCGGCAAGCCGTCGCAGCCCCCGCACTGGAATGCGATCGAAGCGCTCGAGAATGAATCCCGCCGCCGCGGCGCTTTGCTTGTACTTGCGGAAACGATACCCGTTCAAACCCAGCTCCTGCCACGACGTCGCCTCTCGTGGCGTGTCGCATCGCGAATTGCGCAGCGCGAGCACGGCATCCAGTCCGCACAACAAATGCGCGTACGGAACCTGGCATGCCCAGTAGAGATGGTAGCCGTGCGGCGAGAAGAACAACGGGCCGAAGCGCGAGAGCACGACGCCTCCCGGCCTGAGCACACGGAACAGTTCCCGGAAGACCGCGTCGAGTTCGATGACGTGTTCGAACGTGTTGGTTGAAAACACCGCATCGAACGAGCCATCGGGAAATGGCAGCACGCCCGATTGCGTGTGGACGAAGCGACAGTTCCGCGCCAACGACTCGGTTCGCGCGCGGTTCGCCTGCTCGATCGCGGTCCATTCGATGTCGACGCCGACAACCGACCGAACCTGACTCGCGAGCCACAGCGTTTCCCCGCCCCAGCCGCACCCGAAGTCCAGAACGTCGACATCACGCGTGCCGACCTCCGCGAGGTACTGTCCTGCGTCGCCTTCGGCAAGCGCCATCGAACGCCGTGTTTGCCCCGCGGCATCGAGGAACGTGCTGGGATCGGGCGGGAAGTACCTGTCTAGCTGGCGCAACAGTGCCAGGCACGCCGCTTTCGCGAGCGCCACACGATCGTTGAGGACCTCAAGCGCGGCACTCGCGAAATATAGTTTGTGATGCATCCGTCAGCCTCGTCGAACCCGGCTGGTGACAGGCCGCGTGGAGCAGCGCACCGAGAGGCGCGAACGCTTCCCGCCATGACAGCTCCGACAGGTTCACTTGCGTCGCGAGCCGCCGGCGCTCCTCCGGCCGCATCAACAGCAGTCTGATCACTGACGACGCAAACGCGGCGGGAGTGTCTCCCTGCACGCAACCGGCGCGCGCCGCCTGTGGTATGCCTTCGAAAACCGGTGCGCTGACGACGCACGGCAGTCCCGCGGCCAGCGCTTCGAGCACCTTGTTCTGCACGCCGCGCGCGATTAACAGCGGCGCGACCGATACGGCGGATTTCCACAAGTACGGCCGCACGTCAGGCACCGTTCCGGTGACCTCGATCGATGGGTCCGACGACAGCGCGCGGATGGCCGGCGCCGGCCGCGCGCCGACCAGCGTCAGCCGAGCCTGCCCGATCGACTGCCGCACGCGTGGCCAGACGTGTTTCACGAACCACAGAACACCGTCGACGTTTGGCGCATAGTCCATCACACCGCAGAATACAACACGCGGCTCCGCGGACGGCGACGCCGGCGGTGTGAACCGCAGCGCGTCGATGCCGTTCGGCAGCACGTGCACAGGCGCATCAGACGCCAGGGCCGCGAGAGACGCGCGCTCCCGATCGTTCACGACCAGCGTTGCGGCCGATCGTCGCGCAGCGAGCGCTTCGAAGGGGGCCAGCACTCGAGCCTCGCGGCGGTAAATCCATCCCAGCGGTCCCCGCGTGGACGCGCCCATCTGGCGCCACTTCTCGGAGTCCACGTCCACCATGTCGAGGATGAACGGGATGCGATCGAGCGGCGGCTGCAGCGCGAAGCGCGCCATGCTCGAGCAGAACGCGACGACAACGTCGGGGCGATGCTCTGCGGTGACTTCCGCGACGGCGCGCGCAAAGCCCGGCGCGTCCAGCAGGGCGTGTGTCAGCGCCTGCTTCGTGCCAAGCGCGACGGATCCGCGCAGCCAGGAGCGCGGAGGTATCACCCGCGAGGTCGTGACGCTGCGAACACGTCCCTGCAGCTGGTGAACCTGTGACGCTTCTTCCCTGTCGTGCACCAGTGACACGAGGTCGACGTTTGCCTCGCGTGCGAGCGCGTGAAGCAAGTAGTACGCACGGATCCGGTCGCCACGATTGGGCGCGAACGGCAGGCGGTGCGTCAGCAGCAGAACATTCATTGTTTAACCGGGGCTCCGCCCCGGACCCCGGCTCCTCGCTCGCGGGGACCCCTGCGCCCCGCTCCGCTCGTCGCGGGCGCGCTGTGCGCGCCGCCGTTATGCGGCCAGGGGCTTGTGCGCCGCATAACGGCCTCGAGCTCTGGTGCCTGCTGGCGGGTAACTCCTCCGCGTGAGGCGAGTTCCCTATAAATCGTTTCGATCTTCGCGTTGCGCGCATCGAACGACAGCTCGTCCACGATGCGCAGACGGGCGGATACTGCCCGGGCCCGGGACTCTTCGAGCCGCAGCAGCGCAGCGACGATTGCGTCCCGCAACGACGGCACGTCGCCGATCGGGACGATGCGGCCGTGCACGCCGTCGGTAAGCAGTTGCGCCGTGCCACCGGCATCCGTCGCCACGACCGGCGTTTCAAGCGCCATTGCCTCCAGGACTGCGTTCGGCGTGCCTTCGTAATCGGACGACTGCGCGAGAAGATCCAGCGCGTGATGCAGGCCGATGACGTCTGGCGTGTGCCCGAGCAACCGGCAAATACCGTCGAGACCGAGGCTGCGGATCAGCGTGGACAATTCGTCGCGCAGCGAACCGTCGCCAGCGATCAGAAGCCGCACGTTCGGCAACGCCCGGCGCGCCTCGGCAAACGCACGGATCAGCAGGTCGAAGCGCTTCTGGGGTTCGAGTCGTCCGACCGCGCCGATCGCCATCTCGCGCTCATTCAGGCCGAGCGACGCGCGTGCGGCATCTCGTGCCGCGGCGTTGCGCTTGAACCGCCGGTGGTCGATCCCGTTCAGCACGGTCACGACGCGTTCCGGGCGACTGCCGTGCCGAATCAGCTTCGATCTGATCTCCTCGGATACGGCAACGACGCGGTCGCAGCGCCGGAGCAGCCGCTTGTCAGCCGGATAATAGAGGTAACGCTCGCGCGGACTGTGCCCCGTCCACCCGTGCGCCGTCGCCATCGCCTTCGTACCCTCGGCCCGGGACAGCAGCACGGCGAGGAGATCGGTTTTGTAGTCGTGCGCGTGCACGATCTGAATGCCGTTGCGGCGAACGATGTGCCGGAGCTGCGGCCAGATGGAGGAATCGACTGGCGAACGCTCCAACAGCTCCGTGTAGTGCAATCCAAGTTCTTCCGCCCGATGGCGAATATCACAGCGGTCGTCATTGACCGCGCGCAGGTAGCAGACGGTGATTTTGAACTCGCGCGGATCGCTGAGCGCGGCGCCGGCGAGGATCGTCTTCTCCGGGCCTCCTCCCGTTCCAAACACGCTGCGAAGCTCGAGCACGTGAATCGGCGTCATCCGGCATCCTGCATCTGGAATTCCCGCCTGGCGAACTGACGGCGTATAAGCGCGTGCGCCTCGCGGCGCGCAACCATGCCGATCGATTGCCAGTCGTAGTGATCGCGCACGAGCGCGCGTGCACGTTCGGCGAGGTCGTACGCCAGCAGGCGGTTCGACAACACACTGACCAGTGCCTGCGTCATCCGCTCGCGCGATGACACCAGCAGGTGCACGCCATGCTCGGCGCGGATGCCTTCGCAGCCGATCGGCGTGCTCACAACCGGCAGCCCGGCGGCGAACGCCTCGAGGATCTTCAGCCGCGTGCCACCGCCTGATTCGAGCGGCACCGCCAGCGCGTGCGCCTCGCGGAGATGCGGCACGACGTCCGGCACCGCGCCCGTCACCTCGACGCTTGGTCGTTCCGCGAGCGCCTTGATTTCTGAAGGAGGTTCTCGCCCGATGATTCGAAGGCGCGCATGGGGAATACGGCTCTGGATCCGCGGCAGCACGTCGACCGCCAGGAACTTCGCCGCCGCCACGTTCGGGCCCCACGACATCGTCCCCACGTAAAGAATGACGGGGGCCTTGGTGGCGCGAATGATCGGGAGCGACGCGTATGCGTCGCAGTCGACGCCGTTGGCCACCATCGACACGCGCCGCGCGCCGCACGCCTGGTAGTACGCGCAGTCTTCGTCCGAGGTCGCCGTCACGAGCGCGGCACGCGTGGCGGCGCGTCGTTCGGCGCGTTCGAGCAGCCGCGCTTCACCGCGCAGGTACTGGCCGACGATGCGGTTTGGCTGTTCCTCCGCGGTCCGGCGCACCAGCGCCGAATAGATGTTGTGAAGATCGAGGATCGTCGGCATTCGTCCGGCGTCGGCGTACTGCGCCGAATCGAGATGATCGAGATACAGAAGGTCCGGGCGATTGATCGCGACCTGTGTCGTCACCGCGTGCCGCACGGAGGTGCGATCGTGACGGCGGAAGAGGACGTACGGCTCTCTCGTCAGCGCCGCACGGAAGACGCGCAATGTTTCAATCGGCGCGCACCGCGGACCGACCGGAACCGGGCAGACGCGGATCCCCGCGGCCGAGAGCGCGGACACGTACTGTTCCTGCCCTGGCTCGATTGGCGCGACAAGGCGCACGTCGAAGTCGGCCGCCAGCCCGCGCAGCAGATGGTAGCTGCGCAGGTGACCGCCGCGATCGAGCGGCCACGGCAGCTCGCTCGTGATCGCCAGGATCGACGGACGCGCGGGGAACCGACCTCGTGATGACAAATCCGCCCTCCGCACCGCTGGAATGGGCGCCGAAACGCCCGGGAACTGGCGCCGCCCGTCGGGGTCATCGCGGTCGCACTCGCCTCTCGTCTGAGAAGGAAGTGGCGCGGGCGATAAGACTAAAGTCGTCCCCCACGCCGACTTCGCGGGTCGCGAATGCCCGGAAAAGCGGGCGGCACTACGGAGATTGCACGGTGCGTTCCGTTCTCGTCGGGCTGGCGGGGGCTTTGCGAAGCACTCACATCGCATGCTTCCGAATCGCGCCGCCCTGGACGGACCAGCCGCTACGCTCGCCGATCACCGCCGCGCTCCCGAGTCAATGGCGCGCGCCGATGCCCATATCGTGCGCAGGACGGCACGGCCGCACGTGGCGCAACTCGTTCTCACCCTGTGCCCCGGGGGCGCCGAACGCCTGGCGATCGAGCTGTCGCTGAGGCTCGCCAGCCGTTTCGGCATGACCGTCATCTGCCTGGAGGAGCCGGGAGCCCTTGCCGGGACGCTCAACGCCCGCGGCATCGACGTCATTGCCATTCGCCGCGAGCAGGGATTCAGGCCATCACTCGCGCGGACGATCGCGAAATTGACCCGTGCGCATGGTATCGACGTGCTGCACTGCCAGCAGTATTCCCCCTACGTCTACGGTGCGCTCGCACGGCTGCTGCGCCCATCGCTGCGCGTGATCTACACCGAGCACGGGCGCCTTGGCGACGACCCGCCGTCACCGAAACGGAAGGCGATCAATCCGCTGCTGACCCCCTTGCTGCACGGCATCTACGCGGTGTCGCAGGACCTGCGGCGTCACATGCTCGCGGAAGGGTTCCCGGCGGCTCGCGTTGACGTGATTCCGAATGGGATCGACGTCGGGATAACGCCGGGAGAGATCGAACGACGACGGGCGCGCTTCGAGTTGTCGATCCCTCCAGACGCATTGGTGTTCGGCACTGCTGCACGCCTCGATCCAGTTAAGGACCTCGGCACGCTGATCGATGCGTTTGCGGCCGTTCGCGCCCAGGTCGGCGACGCAAGGCTTCTGCTTGCAGGCGATGGCCCTGAGCGTGACGAACTCGCGAGCCGCGTTGCAGCGCGCGAGGTGGCCGACGCCGTGACGTTCACCGGTTACCGCGCCGACGTGCGCGCATTGCTGCCCGCTTGCGATGTGTACGTGAACAGTTCCGTCAGCGAAGGTATCTCGCTGACGATCCTCGAAGCCATGGCGGCCGGGCTTCCGGTCGTCGCGACGCGCGTCGGCGGCACGCCGGAAGTCGTGACTGACGGCGACAACGGTCTGCTGGTCGCCGCGCGCGATCCCGAGGGGCTGTCACGCGCGATGCTCGCACTCGCGCGTGACGAGCGGCACCGGCGTCGCCTGGCCGCGAATGGCCGCGCCCTCGTCGAAGGACAGTTCACCCTCGAGCGGATGGTCAACGACTATGCGAGGGTGTATCAGTCGGTGTACGCAAAAAGGGCGGCGCGTTAAACGCCGCCCGAATAGGCTCATGGCTTAGGTCTCAGGGCTCATGGCTGGCTCATGGCCAGTGCCTCATGGTCTTGAGCCCATTTGCCTTGAGCCGCCCTGAGCCGTAAGTCCTGAGTCCTGAGCCTTACTTGAATCGCTTATTCACCGCGTCCCAGTTCACCACGTTCCACCACGCCGTGATGTAGTCCGGCCGGCGGTTCTGGTATTTCAAGTAGTACGCGTGCTCCCACACGTCGATGCCAAGGATCGGCTTCTTCCCTTCCATCAACGGGCTGTCCTGGTTCGCGGTGCTCTCGATCACGAGCTTCCCGCCGGCGTCGATCAACCACGCCCACCCGCTGCCAAACCGCTTGACACCGGCCTCCGATAACTGCGTCTTGAACGTATCGAAGCTGCCGAACGTGGACTTGATCGCATCGGCGATTGCGCCGGTGGGCTGACCGCCCTTGCCGGGGCCCATGATCTCCCAGAACATCGTGTGATTCACGTGGCCGCCACCGTTATTGCGAACGGCGGCCCGAATCGCTTCCGGCACGCTGTTGATCCCCTTGATCAACTCCTCGGCGCTCTTGCTCTGCAGCTCAGGATGCTTTTCGAGCGCGGCGTTCAGGTTGGTCACGTACGCGCCATGGTGCTTGTCGTGGTGAATGCGCATCGTCTGTTCGTCGATGTGCGGCTCCAGCGCGTTGTAGTCGTACGGCAGAGGGGGAACTGTCTGCGCCTTCGTGCTCTCCTTAACTTCCGCCATATGTCTCTCCTTAACGAATCTCGAGCATACGATCGAGCGCGAGCCTGGCCCAGCGCTTCGTTTCCTCGGGCACGGTGATTTGGTTGTGAATCGTTCCTTCCAGCAGCCCTTCGAGCACCCACAGCAGGTGGTTCGGCGAGACGCGGAACATCGTTGAGCACAGGCAGCCGAACGGATCGAGCGTCACCACGGTGCGGTCCGGTGCGAGCTCGTGCATCAGGCGATTCACGAGGTGGATTTCCGTCGCAACCGCCCACACGGATCCCCTTGGACTGTTGCGGAGCGTCTGAATGATGAACTCGGTGGATCCGCTGACATCCGCGGCCTGCACGACATCGAACGTGCACTCGGGGTGCGCGATGACTTTGCCCCCGGGGTACTTCTTGCGGAACGCGTCGATCTGCTGAACGGTGAACCGCGTGTGCACCGAGCAGTGACCTTTCCAGAGCAACAGCTTCGCGTTCTTCGCCTGCTCGGCGGTCAACCCGCCATTGATTTCGTGTGGATCCCACACCGCCATGCGATCGAGCGGCACGCCGAGCTTGTAGCCGGTGTTGCGCCCAAGATGCTGATCCGGGAGCATCAACAGGCGCTCACCCTGTTGCCACGCCCACGACATGACCCCGGCCGCGTTCGTCGATGTGCAGACGACGCCGCCGTGTTTCCCGCAGAAGGCTTTGATGGCCGCTGACGAGTTGATGTAGGTGACGGGAACGAGGGTGCCGACATCGACGCCCAGGTCGCGAAGCTCGCGCCAGCAGATATCGAGCTGATCTTCCTCGGCCATGTCGGCCATCGAGCATCCCGCGGCGAGATCCGGCAGCACGACTTTCTGGTGCGGCCCGCGCAGGATGTCGGCGCTCTCCGCCATGAAGTGCACGCCGCAGAACACGATGAACTCGGCCGCGCCACGGCTCGCCGCCGCGCGCGCGAGCTTCAGCGAGTCGCCGGTGAAATCCGCGAACTTGATGACCTCGTCGCGTTGATAGTGATGACCCAGGATGACGAGCCGTTCGCCGAGTGCCGTTTTGGCCGCGCCGATACGCTCGTCCATTTCGTCGTCGGAAAGGCGCAGGTAGCGATCCGGCAGGGGTTGCCGCTCGCCAATGCTTTGTTTCTCGACCTGGGTCAGCAGGTGGATGTCCATCGCAGCTTTTGATTGTACTACCCGCTGAGAGCCGAAATGTAGGGCGCGTCTTCAGACGCGCCAGCGGCGGCGCATACGTGGCGGGTCTTAAAGAGAAGGCAGGCTGTCCTCCTTATTCAGCAGCCTGCGAAACCAAAGACCCGCCTTACACGCTATGACGCGACGGCGTCGGCTTCGGGCCCGACGATGACGTTGTAGAGCGTGTCGCGCTCGATCGGTTCGCGGCCGCTGGCGCGGATGAGGCGGCGGATTTCGCGGGTCGTCATGGCCTCGGGGGTTGGCGATCCGGCCATGTGGTAGATGCGCTCTTCCTGGACCGTACCGTCGAGGTCGTCCGCGCCGAACCACAGCGCGAGCTGCGCGGTCTCGACGCCCGTCGCGATCCAGAACGCCTTGATGTGCGGGATGTTCTCGAGCATCAGGCGCGACACCGCGATTACACGCAGCGTGTCGATCGCGCTCGGCGCCGGCAACTTGCGCATCTGGTTGTTGTCGGGATGGAACGCGAGGGGGATGAACGCCTGCAGGCCGCCGGTCTCGTCCTGCAGCGCGCGCGTCCTCAGCATGTGATCGACGCGCTCCTCCGCGGTCTCGATATGCCCGTACAACATCGTCACGTTCGAGCGCATGCCGAGGCCGTGCGCAAGACGATGAATCGCGAGGTATCGATCCGTGCCGCACTTGTCGTGGCAGATCTTCTTCCGCACGCGCTCCGCGAAAATCTCCGCGCCGCCGCCGGGGAGTGAATCGAGCCCCGCATCCTGAAGCTCGCGCAGCACCTGCTCGTCGGTCTTTCCATAGAGATCCGCGAAGAACGCGATCTCGACCGCCGTGAAGCACTTCAAATGAATCTCGGGCCTGATGCGTTTGAAGCCGCGCAGGAGCTCGGTGTAGTAGTCGAACGGCAAGTCGGGATGCAGGCCGTTGACCACGTGGACCTCGGTTAGAGGCTGTCCGGCGCGCTGGCGCAGCTTGTCCCACGCTTGCTCGAGGGACATCGTGTAGGAGCCCGCGTCACCCGGACGCAGCCGCGCGAACGAGCAAAACAGGCAGCTGGCCACGCAGACGTTCGTGGCCTCGAGGCGGATATTGAAGTTGTAGTAGGTGCGCGCGCCGTGGCGCTTTTCGCGTTCGCGATTGGCGAGCCAGCCGAGCGCGAGCGTATCCGGGCATGCGAAGAGACGTACACCATCCTCGAGCGAGAGACGCACGCCCGCGTCCAGTTTCGCGGCAATATCGCCCAGCCCTGCGCGTTCAACCCTGCTCAGCACGCTGTCTACAGTATACTTGGCGATTGCCGGTGCACCGAGCAGCCGCACGGAGCGGTTTGCACGGCGCACCTTTACGCCCGGCGGTCACGGGAAGTGGGTGCGAAGCCCACGCGGTGCCGCCACTGTAAGCGGGGAGCGTCATTCTCACGCCGGTTCGACCGGCAGCCACTGTGGTCGTGTAGAGCGGGTCTAAAGGAGTTTGCTGAAAAGCGATGTGTCAATGCCGAATGTCAAATGCCGAATGCCGAACATCAATAATTTGGCATTTGGCATTCAGCATTCAGCATTGACACGGCGCCATCTGCGTAAGGTGTGGCGCCTCACACACTAGACCCGCCGATCATGGGAAGGCCGAGAATGCGCGCGCTGATCCGCAAGCCAGGATACCTGGCCGCCCGGGCCCGTTCACTTCCAACCATCGGCGCGAGAGCACGCCGAAAGGAGGCCCGGTGCGTTTCCGCACGTTCATTATTTTCACAGCCCTCAGTCTGATCCTCACCGCGCGCGCGGACGCCGCGATCGTCGAGGGGCGCGTCGTCGATCCCGAGTCACGCCCCGTCCCCGGCGCGCGGGTCGTCATCATCTGCGGATCGTCGGTCGCCGCGTCCGCCGTCACCGACGCCGACGGGCGATTCACCACCGGCGACGTCGCGGGACGCTGCGAGTTGCGCGCGGCGGTCGACGGATTTGCGGCAGCACCCATCGCGCTCGACCTGACACCTGGCGCGGCAACGCGAGACGCGGGCACCGTCCGGCTCGCGTTGAGCGCCGTGTCGGAGTCGGTCCTCGTGTCGGCCGCACAGGTCGACATTCCACTGTCACAGGCGTCCTCCTCCGTCGCCGTCATCACGGCCTCCGAGCTGCGCGCGCGGCAATTGATGACGGTCGCGGACGCGTTGCGGGAAGTGCCCGGACTCACGGTCACGCGCAACGGCGGGCCGGGGGCGCTGACCAGCGTGTTTCCGCGCGGCGGCGAATCGGACTACACGCTGGTGTTCATCGACGGGGTGCAGGCGAACGCGTTCGGCGGCGGTTTTGATTTCGCGCACCTCTCCACCGACAACATCGACCGGATCGAGATCGTGCGCGGTCCGCAGAGCGCGCTCTACGGATCGAACGCGATCGGCGCGGTCGTCCGCATCGTCACGCGCACGGGCGGACCGATTCGGGGCGACGCCTTGTTCGAAGGCGGGAGCTTCGATACGGCGCGCGCGGCCGCGGCTTCGTCTGGCGCCTACGGGCGCTGGGAGTG
Organism: Acidobacteriota bacterium; assembly: GCA_046726015.1. Classification (GTDB taxonomy): domain Bacteria; phylum Acidobacteriota; class Vicinamibacteria; order Vicinamibacterales; family 2-12-FULL-66-21; genus QHWT01. Next base: position 12,635 of record JBKOZS010000016.1, on the reverse strand, counting down.
GGGAGCGGGCGCCGAGCGTCTGGTCAGTGACGGTTTCAATGGGACATCGCTCGCGTCGGGCGAGGAAGTCGTCAACGACAACTACCAACGGACCAGCGCGGGCGCGAGCGGCGGCTGGAGGCACGAGACCGGCGCGTCGGTGCGAGGCGAGCTGCGCTTCGAACGCGACGAACGCGGCTTTCCCGGGCCATTCGGCTCGGATCCCGGCGGCACGTTCGAAGGGATCGATGGCATTTCACGAGGGACCGACGATCGGTGGATTGGATCGGTCGGAGGGACGATCCCGTCAGGATCGCGAGTCCGCACGCACGCGCAGGTCACGCGAAACAGCATCGATAGCGATTTCAAGAGTCCGTTCGGCGACTCGGCGTCTTCATCGAAGCGGTGGACGGCGCGGGCGCAGTCGGACGTCAGCGTACGGCGCGGACTCGACGTGTCCGCCGGCATCGAGTTTCAGCGCGAGCGCGCGAGGAGCACGTTCATCACGGACAACAGCGGCGAGGTTCCGGTGACGCGCTCGATCGCCGGCTACTTCGCCGAAGGGCGCTGGAGCGCCGCCGAACGGGTGTTCGTGACGGCCGGCCTGCGCGTCGAAGATATCCGGCGCGACGAGCTCCCCGGTGTTTCGCAGCCATTCAGCTCGCGTCCGGAGTTTGCTGCCGATCGCGTGGTGTCGACCAACCCGCGGCTCGCCGCGGCGTGGTATGTGCGACCGGATCCCGGGACGTCGACGAAAGTCCGCGCCGCTGCAGGAACCGGTATCCGCCCGCCCGATGCGTTCGAGATCGCGTTCACCGACAACCCGTCGTTGAAGCCTGAACGAAGCCGAAGCTTCGAGGCCGGCGTCGACCAGGTGCTCGCGTCGGGGCATACACTGGTCGAAGCCACGCTGTTCCGGAGCACGTTCGACGATCTGATCGTGGCGGTCGGGCGCTTCCAGCAATCGAGCCAGTATCGTACCGATAACATTTCGAACGCGCGTGCGCGGGGCGTGGAAGTCGCCTCGACGTTGCGTGGACGGGCCAGGACGCTGGACCTGCAGGCGCGCGTGGGTTACACCTTCCTCGATACCGACATCCTTGCGGTCGACAACGGCGCGACCGCGCCTCCGCCGTTCGAGGCAGGAGACCCGCTCCTTCGCCGTCCGCGCCACCAGTGGTCGCTCGATTTTGCCGCGTCAGGCGAACGTGTCTCGGCGTGGATCCGTGGAGGTGGCCGCGGGCGCGCCCTCGATATCGACCCGTCCCTTGGCGCCTTTGGCGGCCTTTTCGTCGCGCCCGGTTATGCCGTGTGGCACGCCGGCGCCGCCTGGAAGCTGACGACGGGGCTCGAGCTTTTCGGACGCGTCGAAAACCTGTTCGACCGGCGATACGAGGAGGCCCTGGGGTTCCCGGCGCTCGGTCGCGGCGTCATGGCGGGTTTGCGCATTGCTGCAATCCGCTGACGCCTGGTTCGGGTACGACGAGCGCACGCCGGTCGTCCGTGGCGTGTCGCTCGACGTTCCGGCGGACGGGTTCGTCGGCATCCTCGGCCCGAATGGTTCCGGCAAGACCACGTTGTTGCGGCTGCTCGCGGGGACGCGGCAGCCGCAGCGTGGCCGCGTTACGCTCGACGGCTCGCCGCTGTCGCGACTCTCGCGGACCGCGCTCGCGCGGCGCATGGCGGTGGTGCCGCAGGAAACGCAGCTCGCCTTCGACTACACGGTGCTCGAAGTCGCGATGATGGGACGCTATCCGCACCTCGGAGCCTTCGAAATCGAGGGGCCGGCGGATCTGTCCATCGTCGAGGAAGCGCTCGACGCCACCGGCACGCGCGACTTCAAGGATCGTTTGTTCGCGACGCTCAGCGGCGGCGAAAAACAGCGCGTCGTCATCGCGGCAGCACTGGCACAGGTTTATTCCGCACGGCCAGGAATCCTGCTGCTCGATGAGCCAACCGCTTCGCTGGATCTTGGCTACCAGCTGGAGGTCGCAACGCTGTTGCGGCGCCTGCACGATCAGCGTGGCGTTGCCGTCGTGGTGTCGACCCACGACTTGAATCTCGCGGCATCGCTCTGCCGCACGCTGGTGCTGATGCGCGACGGCAGCGTCGTGGCTGCCGGCGCAACCGAGGATGTGCTGACGCGCGAGAACGTCCGGCGGCTGTACGGCGTCGACGCGGACGTCATGGATCACCCATCGGGTCACCGCATTGTGGTTCCCGTCCGGCGCGTGTCGACCGGAGACCGCGCGTGACCATCGGCGAACGGTTCCTGCGGACGGTTGCGGCGTTCGGCGCGGTCGCCTGCGCCACGATCGTGCTGGCGCCCCTGGCGGGATCCACGTCGATCAGCTTGCGGCGCGCGTTCGATTTCTCGATCCCGTTTGCCGACAACGCGGACGCGCAGATCTTCTTCGTCGCACGGTTACCGCGCACGCTGGCTGGCGCATGGGTCGGCGCGTGCCTCGCCTCTGCGGGCGTCGTGTTCCAGGGGTTGTTGCGTAACCCGCTCGCCACGCCGTTCACGCTTGGCGTGTCGGCAGGCGCGGCGCTCGGCGCCATGCTCGCCATCACCTTCGACTGGTCGCTGACGAGCGCTGGCATTTCGGCGGTTCCGGCGGCCGCCTTCGCCGGATCTGTCGCCGCCGTCGCAATCGTTTACGCGCTCGCCCAGGCGCGGCATCGCGGCCTCTCGACCAACGTCCTGCTGCTTGCCGGCGTCACGCTGAACGCGTTCATCTCCGCCTTGATTCTGTTCGTGCAGTATTTCGCGGACTTCGCCGACACGTTCCGGACGCTGCGCTGGTTGATGGGAGATCTCGACGTGAGCAGCTACGAGCCGATCGTCGCATCCCTGCCGCTTGGCATCGCCGCGTTTGGCGCGTTCGGGTGGCTCGCGCGTCCCTTGAACCTGCTGTCGCTCGGACCGGACAGCGCGGAGTCGCGCGGGCTGAACGTCGCGGTCGCACAGCGTACGGCCTTCTTCAGCGCATCGCTGGCAACCGGCGCCGCGGTTTCCGTGGGCGGGCCGATTGGATTCGTGGGCATCGTGATTCCTCACCTGGTGCGGCTGCTCGTCGGTCCCGATCACCGACTGGTGCTGCCCGCGTCGGCGCTGTTTGGCGCCGCGTTCCTCGTCGGCTGCGATCTCCTCGCCCGAACGCTTCTCTCGCCGGTGGAACTGCCCGTCGGCATCATCACCGCTCTCATTGGAGGGCCATTCTTCCTATGGCTGCTCATAAGAAACCGCTGATTGCACTGGCGCTTCTCCTGGCCCTGTGCGGGCTTTCCGCACGAACACCGGCCCATGACGCCACCGCGGCACCGAAGCGCATCATCTCGGTGATTCCCGCCGCTACCGAGATCCTCTTTGCGGTGGGCGCGGGACCGCAGGTTGTCGCCGTCGGCAGCTACGACACGTTTCCTCCGGAAGTCGGCAAGCTGCCAAAGGTCGGCGCGCTGCTCGACCCTGACGTCGAGCGCATCCTGTCGTTGAAACCGGACCTGGTGGTGATCTACGCGAGTCAGGCCGATCTGCGGCGGCAACTGCAGCGGGCCGGCATCGCGATCTACGAGTACAAGCACGCGGGACTCGCGGACGTCACGACAACGATTCTTTCGCTGGGCACCATCACCGGGCATGCGAGCACCGCCAGGGATCTCGCGGCTTCCATCGAACGCAGCCTTGGCGAGATCCGCGATCGCGTCAAAAATCGGCCGCGGCCCCGGACGCTGCTCGTGTTCGGACACGAGCGCGGCGCGTTGCGCGGCATTTATGCGAGCGGCGGCGTGGGGTTCCTCGACGACATGCTGGCCGTCGCGGGTGGCGTCAACGCGTTTGCCGACGTCAAGCAGCAGGCTGTGCAGGCGAGCACGGAACAAATCATCGCGCGGCGGCCGGAAGTCGTCCTCGAAGTTCGCGCGAGCAACAGCGCGATGCCACCGGCTGACCTGGCAGCGGAGATAGGAGTGTGGGATACGCTTGGCTCGCTACCTGCCGTCCGCAGCCACCGCGTGCTGTTCCTCATCGACGATCGGCTCGTCATTCCAGGCCCACGCGTTGCCGAAGGCACGCGGCTGATGGCGCAGGCACTGCATCCGGAGGCCTTCCGGTGAAGATCCTCCTGTCGTGGAGCAGCGGCAAGGACAGCGCGTGGGCGCTGCACGTGCTCCGCCGCGATCGCGTCGGCGAGGTTGCCGGGCTGCTGACATCGCTCAACGAGACCGTCGGGCGCGTGTCGATGCACGGCGTGCGCGAAGAGGTCCTGCGCGCGCAGGCGGAGGCCGCAGGCCTTCCGCTCACGACGATTCCGCTCCCCTATCCCTGCTCGAACGAAATCTACGAGTGCCGCTTGGGGAGCGCCGTAGAAACGGCGGTTGCCGCGGGATTTACACACGTCGCCTTTGGCGATCTGTTTCTCGAGGACGTTCGCAGATACCGAGAGGACCGGCTTGCCGGGACCGGGCTAGAACCGCTCTTTCCACTCTGGGGCCAGCCGACCGCGGCGCTGGCGCGCGAGATGATCGCAGAAGGACTCCGCGCGCGAGTCGTCTGTCTCGACCCGCGCGTTATGCCTCGTGAGTTGATTGGTGCAGAGTTCGATGAGCGACTGCTCGCATCGCTCCCTGCGAGCGTCGACCCCTGCGCCGAGCGCGGCGAGTTTCACACCTGCGCAACAGCCGGACCGATGTTCTCGCACCCCATCGCGCTCGATCCTGGCGAAGTCGTCGAGCGCGACGGCTTTGTATTTGGAGATTTGCGTGCGACGGCCGACCGCTCGATCACGAAGGGCACGAAGGGACGAAGATCACGAAGATACTAACGAGCCCAAAATCAGTACGTCTCTTGCTACGTGAACGTCGTGGCTTCGCGATCTTCGTGAGTGGCCCGTTGCGCCGTGCAGCGTGGTCCTGCTACGCGGCGAATTCTACTGGCACCGGCTTCGGGATCAATCCCTTCTCGTACGCCTCCGCCATCAACCGCTCGACCCCCGTGCGGCCACGCTCACCGTAACCGAGCGTAAGGTCGTTGACGTACATGCCCACGAACGTGTCGGTGCGGTCCTTGTCCAGGCCGCGTCCAAACTGCTGCGCGTACTCGATCGCTTCCTTTCGATGCGAGAGCGCGTAGGCAATGCTGTCGTGCAGCAACATCGACACCCTGCGGATCATCTCCGGCCCGAGATCGCGACGAATGATGTTCCCGCCAAGCGGCAGCGGCAACCCGCCGGTGCGGTCTGCCCACCACTCCCCGAGGTCGACCACTTTCTCCAGGCCCTCGTCCGCGTACGTGAGCTGCCCTTCGTGAATCAGCAGTCCCGCGTCCGCCTTCCCGTCGAGGACCGTTTTCTGAATCTCGTCGAATGGCACGACGACGTAATCGAAGGATGGTTCGTACAGACGTAAGGCGAGATAGGCAGTGGTCAGCGTGCCGGGGATCGCGATCGTGCGTCCCTTCACCCCGGAAACACCACCCTTGCGGGTCACGACGATCGGGCCGTAGCGATCGCCCATGCTCGCGCCGTGCGGCAGCAACTGGTACCTGTCGACGAGGTGCGCATACGCGTGAAACGACACCGCGGTGACTTCGTACTTTCCTTCGAACGCCGCACGGTTCAGCGTCTCGATGTCGGCAAGCACCTGGTCGACTTCGATGCCGCCGGTATCGACGGCGCCGCTTGCCAGTCCATAAAACATGAAGGCATCGTCCGAGTCGGGACTGTGCGCGACGGTGATTCTCGATGAAGCCATCTGCACAGTCTATCCCACGCGGTGCGCGCTTGGCTGAAAACACGGCCGTCGAGCAACCTCGCTGGATGTCCTCTACGCCGCCACCTGCGACAGGAAGCCGCGAGACACGCCTGCTCGTCGTCACGCTCATCGTGTCAGCGGGAACGCTTCTCCTGCTGGCGCGATTCAGGTTTCCCGAGCGGCCGGCCACGGCTGACGTCCCCGTCGCACCCCTGCCGCCGCCGCCGCGTCGTTGCAAATCGATGCGCTCGCGTGGATGGGGTTTATTTCGCAGGCGGGCGGGACGCTCGGCCTGACACTGATTCTTGCCGCGGAATATCCAACGTGGGGCGGCCGCGTGCAGACGCTGATGGTGGCCCTCATCGCGTTACACCAGTTGATCGGGCCAGTGTTGTTCCGGGCAGCGCTCGCACGCGGAGGTGAAATCGGCAGAATGGATGTCGCGGTTCGATGAGCGATGCCTCCGCACCTCGCGCCTCGCACCTCGCGCATCGCCTACACGATGATGCCCTTCCTCACGGCGTAGAGCACGATTTCCGCGGTGTTGTGCAGGTTCAGCTTCAGCATCAGGTTGGCGCGGTGCGTTTCAACCGTCGACAGGCCGAGATCGAGCTCGCTCGCGACTTCCTTGTTCGATCGTCCCTCGGCCAGCAGCTGCAGCACTTCCTTCTCCCGATCCGTGAGCAAGTGGTACGAGTCGGTCAGGCCGCGTGCCTGTAATCGGCGCATGTAGTCTTCGACGAGGACCGCCGTTACGGCGCCGCTGAAAAACGGCTTGCCAGCGGCGACGGATCGAACCGCTGGCAGCAGATCCTCGTCGGTGGCGTCCTTCAGCAGGTACGCGCGCGCTCCGGCTGCCAGCGCGCGCAGGATGTACGACTCGTCAGCGTGCATGCTGAGAATGATGACGCGCGGCGGGTGAGTGAGCTTCTGGACGCGGGCCGCAACCTCGATCCCGTTCATCTTCGGCATCCCGATGTCGACGATCAGCGTGTCCGGCTCGTGCTCGTCGCACAGGCGGAGTGCTTCGAGGCCGTCGGCGGCTTCGGCCACGATAGCGAGACCGGGCTCGCTCTCGAGCAGGCTCCTCAATCCGCGGCGAACAATCCCGTGGTCGTCAGCCAGCAGCACGCGCAAGGTGTCCCTCCAGCCCCGTGGTTCGAATCGGGAGCGACAGGCGAACGGTGGTGCCGGCATCCGGCGCGCTATAGACCGTCACCGTGCCGTGCAGCTCCTTGACGCGCTCCGCGATCCCGCGCAGGCCAAGGCCGCCACGGTGTCGCGGCTGGTCGAAACCCACGCCGTCATCAACGATGGCGACGTCGAGCGCATCCGGCCGACCGTTAATCGTGATCTGCACGGTGGTTGCGCCCGAATGCCGCACGCAGTTCGTCAACGCCTCTTGCACCGAGCGATAGACACAGGTTCGATATTGATCCTCGAGCCCATCGATGTCGCCGTTGACGCAGAGATCGATATCGAGCAGCGATCGGCGGCTGATGTCCCGCACCAGCCATTCGAGCGCCGGCTGCAGGCCGAAGTCATCAAGCATCGTGGGTCTCAGTCCGAGCGCAAGGTCGCGGACGACGCGAACGAGGTTGTCGACCAATTGCTTGCATTCGACGACGGCGCCGGTGATGGCCTTGTCGCCGGGCGCGCGCAGGCGGTCGATACGGCCCAGCTCCATTCGAAGTGCGGTCAGGAGCTGGCCCACGTGATCGTGTAGCTCCCGCGAGAGCTTCTTCCGTTCATCCTCCTGGGTGGCCACCAGTTGCTGCGACAGGTGGCGCATCAGCCGCTCGGCGTCCTCAGCGACCTCGCGCTCCGTTTCCGAGCGACGCTCGAGCACGCGCAGCCGGATGACCGCCACCGCTGCCACGACGAGGCCGAGCAGAAGCGAGCGCCAGAGCAACTTGAAGAGATCGTTCCGGAACGCTTCGTAGCGGCGGTCCACTTCCACGCGTTGCGCGTTCAGGTTCGCGTTGTTCAACTCTTCGATCTGTCCTGCGATCGCGAGCACCGCTTCCCTTCGCGGAAGAACCTCGCGCCGCAGGAAGTGAGGACTCAAGTTCTGTTTCTCTACTGGCGTCCAGTCGAAAAGCGGCTCGAATGTCTGCCAGTAGTCTTCGAGCTTGCCCTGCAAGCTGACGAACCGTTCGTCGTTTGCGCCGACGCCTTGCGCCAGCGTGGCCAGCTCCTTGGCCGTGGCGAGGTTGCTCGCCCGAAATTCACCAAGACGCTCGCGATACTCCGGCGCGCGCTCCCGTTCGGTGTCGAGCAGGTAGTCACGCACGAAGATCCCCGACAGGTGCACGTCCGCGCGCAAGTCGCCGAGCAGAGCGTCGACTTTGCGGTGGTGTGTATCCAGCTGATCGAGCTGCGTGTAGATCTCCTGGGCCTTGCGCGAGGTCGTCAACACCGAGACGAACACGAGGACCAGCAGGCCGCCGAGCCCTAGCGCCGCGACCGGCCACGTTCTAAACCGCATGACTGCCTCCGGGCGACCACGGAAGAACACCGATTGACACGGACAAAGCCAAGGGTACATCGCCGCGTCGCGCGACCGACATCCGGCAAACGGGGTAGGAACCGAAGCTCGAGCGTTGTAGCGCCCGTCTCCTGGCAAATGCCCAATACCCAATGCCAAAACGGCCACTACCTCTGCCATATCGCCGCGCGTGTGCGGAATCAGCTCCCCCGAGAAATCGGGAGAACTCCCCCATCGGCCCGATTTCCTGCCGCGCGCGGGCTGCGGTCTACTGAGGGTGGACGGGCGGTCCTAGGAGGAAACGCTTCATGCACGAGCTCAAACCACACGGCATCACCGAACTGGACGAGCACCGGTCGTTCGACGCGGTTCCGCTACCAGCGGATTCCGGACGCGTCATCGTCCTGGCGAATCGGGAACCGTTCAGCCACGAGCGCGCGCCTGACGGAGAGATCGTCGTGAAGCGATCCACGAGTGGCCTTGTCACCGCCTCGGAACCGCTCGTCCGCCGTTCCGCGGGCGTATGGGTTGCGCACGGATCGGGCACGGCAGATCGGCTCGTTGTCGACGCGTGGGACGGCGTCATGGTGCCGCCCGAGAATCCGGCGTATCGCTTGCGCCGTGTGTGGCTGAATGCCGCCGAAGAGGACGGCTACTATTACGGTTTCGCGAACGAAGGACTGTGGCCGCTCTGCCATCGCGCGCACGTGCGGCCCGTGTTCCGCCCGAAGGACTTCGATACTTATTGGACGATCAACGAGCGGTTCGCTGAAGCGGCATGCGACGAAGCGCAGAATGAACCAGCGCTCGTGCTCGCGCAGGACTATCACTTCGCGCTCGCGCCGCTGATGATTCGACAGCGGCTCGCCTCGAGCGCAATCGCATCCTTCTGGCATATCCCCTGGCCGAACGCAGACCATCTGCAGATGTGCCCCTGGGCCGCGTATCTCGTAGAGGGCCTGCTCGGCAGCAACTTGCTCGGCTTCCAGACCGGCGAAGACTGCAGGCACTTCCTGGAAAGCGCAAAGCTTCTGCTCGGTGCCGGAATTGACCGGAAGCGGCAGATCGTGACGCACGCCGGTCGTCGCACCCATGTCCGCGCCTATGCGGCGTCCGTTCAGTGGCCTGCGCCCTGGCTGTCGGAAATCGGAAGCGTCGACGCGTGCGCGCAGGAGATCCGACAGCGCTTCAACCTGCGTTGCAGCGACCGGCTGGTCCTCGGCATCGATCGCATGGATTACACCAAGGGGATCGAAGAAAAGATCCTCGCCGTCGAGCGACTGCTCGACCAGTACCCTGAGTTCATCGACTCCCTGGTCTTCATCCAGGTCGCAGAAGCAAGCCGGCAGCGGCTTGCGCCCTACCGGGACCTGCGCACGCGCGTCCTCGCGCTGGCCGAACGCGTAAACCGCCGTTTCGCGACGGACACCTGGCGTCCGGTTCAGGTGATCGAGGGGCACCAGGAGGTCCGCGACGTGTATCGCCTGTTGCGCGCGGCCGACGCCTGCTACGTTGGCAGTCTCCACGACGGCATGAACCTCGTGGCCAAGGAGTTCGTGAGCGCCAGGGACGACGAGCAGGGGGTGCTGGTCTTGAGCGGATTTGCCGGCGCGTCAGCCGAGCTGAACGACGCCATCATCATCAACCCGTACGATGTCGAACAGACCGCGAACGCGTTGGCCGATGCATTGAGGATGAGCGCGGCCGAACAGCGGCACCGCATGCGGCAGATGCGCGCTCGCGTCGAAGCATGGGACGCGAACCGCTGGGGAACACAGATTCTGGACGATCTCGGAAGTCTTTGCGGCGCGCCTGCGCTACGGTCGTTTCGCCGGACTCCGCACGAGCGTCTCGAGGAAGGCGTCGATCTGATGGCGGGTGGCCAGGAAATACGGAGCGCGTGATGCCGGCTGCCGCTGGATTAGCTGCGGCCGGCCACCGCAGATCTCAGCGAAGACACCACGGTCGCGACGCGGTCGATGGCATAGTCGATGTCGTCGGCGGTGCTATTTCGTCCGAGCCCGAAGCGGATTGATGCGCCGCCTCCCTCGTGCACCGCGCCAATCGCTTGCAGCACGTGCGAGGGCGCCTGCGATCCGGAGCTGCACGCGGAACCGGTCGACACGGCAAGATCGCCGATCGCCATCAGCAGCGCCTCTCCTTCGACCCCTGCAAAGCTGACGTGGAGGTTGTGCGGAAGCCGCCGCTCCATGGTGCCATTCACCGTCACGCCGCCGGGCCTGACGCGGAGTCCCTCGAGAAGCCGGTCACGCAACGCGCGGAGCCGTGCGCTCTCGGCCGGCATCTCTTCGCGGCAGATCTCGGTCGCGCGGCCGAGCCCGACGATGCCGGGCACGTTAAGGGTTCCAGATCGGAATCCATACTCGTGGCCGCCGCCGTCGATCTGCGGAGCGAGCGCGAGCTTTGGTTTCGTCCTGGCCACGAACAGCGCGCCGGCGCCCTTGGGTCCGTACAGCTTGTGGCCGGTCAACGACAGCAGGTCGATGTTCATGGCCCGCACGTCGATCGGCACCTTCCCGGCCGCCTGCGCGGCGTCGGTGTGCAGCAACGCGCCATGCTCGTGGGCGATCGCGCCAATCGCCTCGAGCGGCTGCAGCGTGCCGATTTCGTTGTTCGCTGCCATCACCGAGACGAGGACCGTCCGGGGCGTCATGGCCGCGCGCAACTCGTCGAGATCGACCAGCCCGTCCGGGCAGACGCCGACGACCGTGACCTCGCACCCGCACGTGCCCAGCCGCTTGCACGCGTCGAGCACGGACTTGTGCTCGGTCGCGACGGTCACGATGTGGCTGCCGCGATCGCGACGCGATTCGGCGCACCCCTTCAGCGCGAGGTTGTTCGATTCGCTGGCGCCGCTCGTGAAGATGATTTCGCCGGGCGTCGCGTTGATCAGCGCCGCCACCTGCGCGCGCGCGACGTCGACCGCCTTGTCGGCTTCCCATCCCCATGCGTGCTGACGGCTCGCGGGGTTGCCGAACTTCTCGGTGAAGTACGGAAGCATGTCCGCGAGGACCCGCGGATCGACGGGAGTGGTGGCGTGGTAATCGAGATACAGAGGCCGCGATGTCATCGTGCGGCGGGACGCGTGGTGCTGCGCGTCAACGACAGCGGCATCACCGTTTCCTCGACCGGCCCGTCGGCCGCGATTTCCGCGAGCGAACAGGTGGCCAGTGCAGCGACGATGCGATCCTTGATGCGCCAGAGCGGGTCGCGGACGTTGCACTTGGTGAACTGCTCGCACTGCTCGTCTTCCGTGGAGCACGACGTCATGGTCAGCGGTCCGTCGATCGCCTGGATGATGTCGGCCACGGAAATCGAGGTGGTCGGCCGCGACAGCTGGTAGCCGCCGCGCGTGCCCTGGTGCGACGTGAGAAGGCCGCGCCGCGCAAGCTGCTGCAGCACCTTGGCCATCAGCTCGACGGGGATGTCGTACTGCTCGGCAATCTCGCGGGCGCTCGCCGACGCGGCATCCGTCCTGACGGCAAGGTGTTTCATTGCCATCAACGCGTAGTCAGCTTTTTTAGAGAGTCGGAGCATTTACCACATCCCGAGCTGGAGTTTGGCGACCTCGGACATCCGGTCCTTCGACCACGCCGGTTCCCACACGACATCCACCTTCGCGTCCGTGATCCCGGCAACGCCGCGGACCGCATCGGCCACCTGGCCGGGCAGGACCTGCGCCGCCGGGCAGGCCGGCGCCGTCAGCGTCATCTTGATCGCGGCCACGCCTTCGGCCGTCACGAAGACGTCGTAAATCAGCCCGAGCTCCCAGATATCGACCGGGATCTCCGGGTCGTACACGGTCTTCAGGGCCTGCTGGATCGGCTCCCGCAATTCACCCGTCTTCGCCGGATCGGCAACGAGCCCGTCGGTCTCGTGGGTGTCATCCGGCGTGGATGGCTGTTCCTGCGGAATCATGGAGATTGGTTTCATACAGCTCTGTCAGTCCCGAGTCGCGAGTCCCGAGTCCCTAGTCCCTAGTCCCGAGTCCTGAGTCCGGAGTCCACAGTCTGATACTCGCTACTGATGACTAGGGACTAGCGACTCGCGACTCGGGACTCTCACGCCCTCACTCCGTGCTCGTCCTCTGCTCGTGCGCCAGCGCCGCCTTGAACGTGGGCCACGCAAGGCTCGCGCACTTGATGCGGACGGGGAACTCGCGCACCCCCGCCAGCGCCGACAGCTTGCCGAGATCTTCGACCGCCGCGTCCGGCGCGGTGGTCACCATGCGATGGAAACGGTCGAACAGCGCGCTCGCCTCACCGACCGAGGTTCCCTTCAACGCGTCGGTCATCATCGAGGCCGACGCCTTTGAGATCGCGCACCCGGCGCCCTCGAAGGCCGCGTCGGTAATCATGTCGCCGTCCACTTTCAAGTACAGCGTCAGGCGATCGCC
>JBKOZS010000015.1:0-18781 GCA_046726015.1 Acidobacteriota bacterium | reverse complement strand
GCACCCGCCACACCCGCTTCGCCGGGTGAGGCCCGCGGCAGTGAGCCACCAGCACCTGCCCAGCCGGCGGCGCCTGCCGGCGGCGGCCGGGGCGGCTTCGGCAGTCAGAGCCTTGGCGACTTCCAGACCGTGCAGCGGCTCGACAACAAAGTAACGCCGCAGGTCTCCGCCGGCGACGAGTTCTTCGACTTCATCTTCACCGCAGCCGGGCAGAACTACGCTGACTTCAAGGCAAAGGCGGACAAGAGGGAACCGCTTCCGCCACTCGCATTGAAGGACGCGTCGATCACCATCAACGTCGACGCCGACTACACCGTCGTCCAGACGCGCCTCACGCACAACGTCGTCGGCAAGGTCGAGGGCAGCGATGCCAGCGAGAACGACAGCTACGTGATGTTCGGGGCGCACTACGACCACGTCGGTTACTCGCAGACGCCTCCTTCGCAGGGCCGTGGGGGCGCTTCGACAGGCTCAGGGCAGGGCGCGGGAGGCTGCGTCGGGCAGACGCGCGACACGCCGAAGCCGGGCGACGTGATCAACAACGGCGCCGACGATGACGGCTCGGGAACGGTGGCGTTGATGGCGATTGCGAAAGCCTTCGCGGCCGGACCGAAGCCGAAGCGGTCGGTTTTATTCGTGTGGCACGCGGGCGAAGAGGCGGGACTGCTGGGATCGCGCTTCATGGCGGATTATCCCGAGGTCCCGCTCGAGAAGGTCGCGGCGCAGCTCAATATCGACATGATCGGGCGCAACCGGTGCGACCAGGCGTCAGAGTCCAACACCGTGTATCTCGTCGGATCCGATCGCATCAGCACGGAGCTGCACAACGTGAGCGAAGACGCGAACGCATCGCTGCTAACGCCGTTGAAGCTGGATTACGAGCTGAACGACCCGGCCGACCCGGAGTCGATCTACACGCGCAGCGATCACTACAGCTATGCCGCGAAGGGGATTCCCATCATCTTCTATACGACCGGGCTGCACCGCGACTATCACTACGTGACGGACGAGGTGAGCAAGATCGAGTTCCCGAAAATGGCGCACATCGCGCAGCTCGTTTACACGACGGGATGGAAGGTCGCCAATCTCGATCATTTCCCGGTGCGGGACAACAAGGGCCCTCGCAAGGGCAAAGGTACGTCGGGGAAGATCGGCAGCTAGTGGCGGCTCTGTCAATGACGAATGCCGAATGACGAATGCCGGTAACTGGCAACTGGTTACTGACAGCCTACATGCCAATCGCGTGAAGTACCGCGACGGTTAGCGGCCACATCACAAACAACGCGAGGCCGACGCCGGTCGGTTTCGGAAGGCGGAGCGGCAGGACCATCGAGGCCGCCGTGATCACCAGCAGGATCGTGGTTGCGGCGGCCGTCGGATGTACTAGCAGTGCCGACGACCAGATCAGCGCCGCGACCGGGACCGGCACACCCACGAAGCCGTTCGAAGATTCGGCGAGCGCGCCAACGTTGAACGAGGCGAGACGCGTGATCGCGCACGCAGCGTAGACGAAGGTCGAAGTCCATAACGCCACCTGCGCCGGGCCCGGCGGCAGGTTGAGCAGCAATCCCGCACATAACGGAGGCGCGACGCCAAACGCGATGGCGTCAGCCAGGCTGTCGAGCTCCACGCCAAGCGCGCGCCGCTCGGGATCGGACCCAAAACGTCGCGCGAAGCGGCCGTCGAACGTGTCCGCGATGACGGCAATCGCGATGGCCAGGCCGGCGACCGGCCCGGTGCCACTCCGTGCCGATGCGATCGCACCGATGCCGCACAAGAGCGATACGTATGTCAGCAGGTTGCGGCGGTCGAAGGCGGCAGAGGGCTTAGGACTCACGACTCAAGGCTCAAGGACGGGGCTCATGACCTATGGCTTAGGGCGTACAACGTGTGCCAGGTGCGAAGCACTCGAGGCAGAAACCGTTGTGCCTTGACGCGATGCACCATCGCGTAGACCGGCAGCCGATCCACGAGCAACTCACAGAGCGCGGCGTCGAACGCCGCTCGCCAGGCCTCTCGATCCACCGTCACGCCTGTGCTCGCCACGAACGCGCAGCGATGGCGTTCGACGAACCTCGCCGCAAGTTCACGATTCACGTCCGGCGGCAGCACGAAACAGAGGAATTCGGCAAGATCGCGCACCGGGGCGCCAATGGTCGCAAGCTCCCAGTCGAACGCGCACAGCGTGGAACGGCCGTTGCGAATGCGCAGGCACACGTTGCGCGGATTGAAGTCGTTGTGGATCAGGGTCTGCGGGAGCGCATCGAGCGCCTGGCGCCAATCAGGAATGCTGTCAATGAGATGGCAATGCAGAGCGGGCACCGAAGGTCCGGTCCACGCGCTGAACATCGGCCCGGCATGCGACGCGAGCGCGCGCCAGAGCGGCGTCATGGTCTGCATGCGCGAAGCGGTGCGAACCTGGCCGATCCACGGCGCCGCGCGAACTTCGTCGATGCGGGGATGCCACGCGGCGTGGAGCGCCGCCAGGCCGTCGATGGCTGTTTCGACGTGGCCAACCGTCCAGAGATCGGGGCGATCGGCGGTGTCCATCAGCACCGCATCAGTGATGCGTTCGAGCAGGACCGCCCAGGTCTCGGTGCCCTCATCCGATCGTGTGCCATACACGCGAGGTAGATACTCCCGCAAGGCAGGATCCGCTTCGCGGTAGATCGCGACCTCGCGTTCGTGACTCCTCTCGATTCCCAGCCCGCGTCCGTACTCGGCGTACGGCCGCGCGAGCCCGGCGCTGCACGTACCCGCGAGCGCCAGTCCGACAGCGTGCGCATCTTCCGCATGCGGCTTGATCTTCAGTACAAATCTGCCGGCGTTCGTGCGCACATCGAAGAGGCCGGTGGCCCCACCGCACCGCCACGCGGTGAGCTCGCTGATGATGCTGCTGTCCGCGTCAAACGGCGTCACGCTCAGATCCGATGTGGCGTGCCCGCCCTCGACGAGAAGCTGTTCACTGAGTTTTCTTTCGGAGCCATGCTGCGGTCTTGGCCTTGGAGGTTCGGCAGGGAGAGACAGCTTCCGCTCACGAACGAACGCGCCAAAGTACGTGTCGAGCAGCTCGGCATCCAGGGGTGCGATATCCACGTCAAGCGCCGAGATCGACACCGCTGAACAGCGTGCGTGCAGGTGCGATCGCCGGCTCTCCTCGTGCAACTCGGGAATCGTGAGACCGCCTTCGTGTTCGTCAAGGAAGAACGATCGCAGGGCGCGCAACGGATGGTCCGGTGACGTGGCGTCTTCGCGAAGACGCGCCGTCCATTCGCGGTACGGCACCAGTGTGACGTCGTAGCCATACAGTCGCATCCACAGCACGCATTCGCGCCAGTGACGCGGCCGGGGGTGGACGAGATGGAACGTGTGAGCCGGCGCCGCCGAGAGACCGAGGACCAGATCGGCGACCGCATTCACCGGCAGCGCATCGAGGCGCCAGTCGAGATCCGGCGCCACGCCCATGCGGATCGAGCCGGCAATCAGTGCCGTCAGCATGTCGTCAGGATTGAACCGGCCGTTACGGCTGTCTCCCGAGATGAACGAGGGGCGGTAGATGCGGGCGTGCAGGCCGCGGGCGGCGGCCTGGCGCACGAGCGACTCCGCCACCGCCTTCGTCTGCGCGTAGCCGAAGTGCAGCCCATCGATGTCACTGAGCGCATCGAACGACTCATCGACGACACGTCGTGTCGATCGGTAGCAGACGCTCACGCTCGAAATGAAATGAAACGGGGCGTCCGCCTCGCACGAGAGCCGCAGCAGTTCGCGCGTGCCGAGCACGTTGACCGCACGCAGCGTCTCGTACGAACCAATCCAGTTGATCGATGCGCCAGCGTGACAGATACAGTCGACGCTCGCCGCCAGCCGCCGCCACTCGAAATCAGAGAGTCCCGCTCGAGGCCGGGTCAGATCTCCCGCAACGCACTCGACACGCGAGATGTGGTGTGGAATTGTTCGACCCGGACGCAGAAGGCACGTGATCCGTGCGTCCGTCCGCGCGATCAGGCGATCGAGGAGTTCGGACCCGAGAAAGCCGGTCGCGCCGGTGAGCAGGATGTGGCGGGTACAGGTTAACGACACGCGCGCCGGCGCGTCGTATGTGCGCGGCACGATGTCGTGCGGCAACACGGCATCCTCGCGCATCAGGTCGAATGCGGTGCGCCGGGACCCTGGCGCCTCGATCGCCGCGCACAACGATCGGATCGTCGTGGATTCTGTTATGGCATCGACCGGAATCCGGACGCCAAGCGCGGCTTCGAGGTCGGCCGCGAGTTCCAGGCATCCAAGAGAGTCAAGCCCAAGCCGCGCCAGCGGCACGTCCGGGTCGACATCAGGCAGGCGTAGGCGTTGCGCCAACAGCGCCATGACCTGCCACTCGAGACTCAGGACTCTCGACTGCGTTTTCACGATGCCGCCGCCCAGAAGGACAGCGGGATCATGCGCCCGCTGAGCAGCCCCTCGCGGCAGGCGAACCGCTGCAGCTTGCCGCTCGTTGTCTTTGGAATGGCGCCCGGCGCGACCAGCGCAACCGCGCTCACCTGTATGCCGTGTGCGGCGCCGACCGCCTCGCGAATGTCGAGAATGAGCGCGTCCGGGGAGACGCCCGGCAGCGGCATCGGCGTCTCGAGTTCTGCCGCCACCGCAACGTCATCTCCATCGGCGCCCGGCACCGCGAAGACCGCGCAGCAGCCGGCGCGCAGCCACGGCGAGGCGCGCTCGACGGTGCCCTCGATGTCTTGCGGAAAATGCTTGATGCCGCGGACGATGAGCACGTCCTTGATGCGTCCGGTGACGCGCAGCCCATTGGCTCCGAGCACGCCAATGTCGCCGCTGCGCAGAAACGGACCCTCACCCGTATCAGCGATTCGCGCGCCGAAGGTCGCGCGGGTAACTTCGGGCTGATTCCAATAGCCGGCAGCCACGCCAGGACCAGCGATCCAGATCTCACCCGGTGTTTCCGGCTCGCACTCCACGGAAGTCTGGGGATCGACGATGCGCACTTCCGTGCCGGGGGCGGGGGCGCCGCATGCAGTGGTCGCACCCGTCCCGGTCGACACGAGAAGCGTCGCTTCGGCAAGGCCGTACGACGGCCGAAACGCGCCGGGCACGAACCCGCACGGCCCGAACGCCTCGCAGAAGGCGTCGAGCGTCGCCTGGCGAATCGGCTCGGCGCCGTTGAACGCGAGTTGCCATTGCGAGAGATCGAGGCCGACGCGTTCGTGCGGGCTGACCCGGCGCACGCACAGCTCATACGCGAAGTTCGGTCCACCGCTGATGGTGGCGCCGGTGCGCGAGATCGCGTGCAGCCAGCGCGAAGGGCGCTGAAGAAACGCGGCGGGAGACATCAACCAGGCGGGGAAGCCGCTGAACGCCGGCTGGAGGATGCCCTGGATCAAACCCATATCGTGAATGACAGGAAGCCACGACACCGACACGCTGTGCGCGCCATGGCCTGCCAGCGCATGCGCGTCCGCGAGATTGTGGAGGAGGTTGGCGTGCGTCACCATCACGCCTCGTGGCTCCTCGGTCGAGCCCGATGTGTACTGCAGAAAAGCGACGTCACGCGTATCGATGCCCGGATCCGAAGTGTCATGCCCCTGGTCCTGAACGCCGTCAACGTCAATCCAGGCCGCTGACGCCAGTTGCGGCACGAGCGTCGCTGCCGCAGCCGCGCGCTGCACGACCGGCGCTGGCGCGAGCACGACGGCTGGCGTGGCGTCGCTGACAATCGCGCGAAGGCGCGTCAGCAGGCGATCGCCAGGATCGATTCCCGGGCGTCCGCTTCGCGGCGGATAGGCGGGCACCGCAATCGTCCGCGCACGTAACGCACCAAAAAAGGCCGGGATGAACGAGAGCCCCGGTGGACAGAGAATCAGGGCTCGCGCGCCGGGCTCCGCAACCTGGTGGATTGCCTCGGTAATTGCGCTCTCACGGCGATCGACCTCACGCCATGTCAGCGACGCGCCATCGCGCTCGCCATCCTCGAGAAAGGTATACGCGCGTGCGTCACCGTCGACCGCCGCGCGGGCGCGCAGCATCGCCGGAATCGTGGTCACAGGCATTCGAGAGGCTCCCGTTCGACCTGGAAACGAATGAAGACGTCCCGCAGGTATGCGGTGTTCGCCACGACGTCATCGACTGTCCAGTCCCGCGTTGGCACGACCGGCAGGACGTGCACGTGCACCATACCCGGCCTTGCATCGAGGCCGCGCTTCGGATCGACCTCCGTCGGAATGTGGATGAACATCGGCACGATCGGCGCCCGCAGATCCGTCGCCAGGTGAACCGCGCCCTTGTTGAAATGGCCTATCTGCCCGGTCGTGATGCGCTCGCCTTCCGGACTCAGGTAGACCGACTCACCCGTGCGCCGCAGCACGCGCGCCGCGTTGGCGAAAATCCGGCGGCGTTCGTCCGGACGGCTCTGCGGCACGGTGAAGAACGTCCCCATCATCGTGCTGAGGATCCCAAGGGGCACGATCCTGCGAAGAAACCCACTGAGGAAGAAGCGCGTGTTCGGCAGTCCCAGCGCCACGAGGATGAACACGTCGAGCGTTGACGTGTGATTCGATACATACACAACCTGACCCGAGGGCCACGGGGGCGCGCCGTGAAGCTGCAGGTCGATTCCGTAAAGCCAGAGGATCATTCGACTGAGCGCCGTTGCACACGCGGCATAGAGCCGGCGCGCCTGGAACAGTGTGACCACACCAATGGCCAGGATCACGACCGAGCCAACCGACAGCAGCAGCCCGCCGCTGACGGCCAGCAGACGCGTCCGCCCCACGCGTGGCTCGCGCCCGGCGATGGTGTCTTGGTAGAACGCCTTGTATCGAGGTTCCGCCAGGCTCATCGCGCCCTCCGGCAGATCACGGTCTGCATAGCCAGGTTGAGGTGTTTCTCGAATGCGAGAACAGGCGCCGTCAGCACGCGCCCGAGGAAATACGGGTAGATGGCGCGCTTCAGGTTCAGGCCGCGCCCCTTCAGCACCAGGAACGCGGTGCCGGTGAACAGGTAAAAGTACGCCGGGAATGCCCCATACGGCAGGTAGTCGACAAGCTCGAGACCTGCACGGTCCACGAAGTCCAGCAGGTGTGCGCGATCGTAGAGGACCGTGTGCTGCGGGGCCTGGAGGCCGGGCCAGCGGTTCCGGAACATCCGGTAGGTGACGCTATCGAGGCGCGGGACTTCGACGACGAGGTGACCACCGGGTTTCAGGACGCGATGGGCCGTGAGCAGGCTGCGCATCGGATCGTAGTCGTGCTCGAGGAAATGCCACATCGTGACGAGATCAAAGCGCCGATCCGCGAGCGCCGCCTCGTAGAAGAGCGCGCAGTGGAACTCGGTGCCCTGGAGCGCGGGGTGCGAGAGGTGCTTGAAATCCACGCCGGTGACCGCGGCGCGGTAACGCCGGCGGAGGCGCTGGAGAAACGTGCCGACGCCGCAGCCGACGTCGAGCACCGCGCTCGATGCGTTCAGGCCGACGTAGCGGCAGACGATCCGGTCCTTTGCCGCATCGAGCTGGGCCATCGCGCGGTCGAACGCCTTGTTCATCACGCCCCAGTTCGTCTTCCGGTGCGCGATGTACTCATCGTCATAAAACCCGCGGATGTGATCGAGCGACACGCGCGGGTTCTGGAAGACGAGCCCGCATCTCTCGCACGTGACGAAACGAAACGTGCCGGGCTTCCCGGTCAGGTCGTCCTGCGCCTCGACCAATGGACGGCCGCCCCTGGTGCCGCAGCCATAGCAGGCGACTTCTTCGAAGAACGGCGCCGGGACTTGCGCCAGTGCCACGCTCATCGCGAACCTCCGAAAGAAAACACGGGAGATTCCCTGTCGTGCCGCCACTCGTAAAGGCACGCCGCGAGATAGACCCCGAGCGCGCTGACCAGGCCGCGCGGCGTGACCGCCGCCGGACCCATCAGTGCCAGTGTGAAGACCGCGTATTTCAACAGCAGGACCCGATCGCCGGCCGCGGAGCGCCGGCCGCGGGTTGCGTACCACGCGGCAAGCAGACCGGTAAATGCCACCAGCAGCGCCGCGGACAGGTCGCCGTTCAGGCGTCGAACCGCAGCGAGGCTTGCCGTGCCCAGGCATGCGGCAGTCGCGACAAACACAGTTGTCGATTTCGCGCGAACAACGATCCGCTCGGCGTGATGAACACGATCGCGCTCGCGGTCCATCAGGTCGTCCCAGATGCGGAATGCCAGCACGAGGCACAGCGAGATGGCGACGTCAATCGCGGCTGCGGCACCGCTCAACGAACCGCGCCCGATCTGCGCTCCCGCAGCGACGAGTGCTACCGCGGCCAACACTGGACCGCGCACAATGCGTTCGCGAGCGTATTCGAGCAGCATCATGATTCCTGGATCACGCGCACCGATCCCCGATCGCCATCGAGGCAGATGACCGCACCAGACGGAATCAACTGTGTTGCATCCGCCACACCGACAATCGATGGAATGCCGAATTCGCGCGCGATGATGGCGCCGTGCGACAGCATGCCGCCGCGCTCCATGACAAGGCCGGCGATGAGTGGAAACACCGGACCCCAACCCGGGTCCGTCTGCCTGGTGACGAGGATGTCGCCGGCTCGCAACCGGTGCGCCTCGGTGACGTCGGCCAGCACCCTTGCACGCGCCGTGATGCGCCCGCCGCAGGCGCTCGTGCCGGTCAGGGCGGGCACTCCGCCGTTGTCGGGGGTCGCACGCGTCTCCCCCCCGTCGAGGTATGCACCCTCCGCGAGCGTGAACGTGTCGGGTGGCCGCATCGCGCCGAGACGCGCATGTGCCCGGCGGCGCATCTCGACCAGGTTCACAACATCAGGAAACATCGTGCTGCCAGACAGCAACGCATCCAGTTCGTCAATCGTGAGCATGAACACGTCATCGCGGCGATCGAGCCGTCCCTCCGCGCAGAGGTCGTCGCCGATGGCCAACGCGACGCGGCGCAGCCGGCTGTAGAGCAGCGCCTGCTTCAACCGTGCGCGTTCACGTAGCTTGATCGATGTCTTGGTCCAGCGGAGCAGCACACGCAACACCGGCGCACGACGCCATCCGACCAGGCGCAATACGCGGTTGGTTTCGCCGATCCGCTGCGACCGCTGCCGGGCGAGCAGCTCCTCGGGCGACTCCCCGTCACGCTCCGCGTACGACCGAAGAATCGGCACGAGCGCAGACGCATCTTCCTGGAAGCTTGGAACGGTCAGCATGAGCTCCGAAGAGCATCGGAAACCCCATGTCTCGAGATACGCGTCGAGCGCACGTTGAAAGGCGCTGAATGCGGCATTGCGCCGGAGTTCTGCCAGCACGGCGTCGGACGTGCCGGTCGCGAAGAGTGACGTCAGGTCGCGGTCCGCACGAATCGCGCGCGACAGCTTCCACAGTTCGATCGCCGGCAGGCTGCTGACGAGGCCGGGCAGGGCCTTCAGCAGCGTGTTGTGCAGTGCTTCCTGGTCTTCACCAGGCAGCGCCCGACGAAGGTAAGCCTTCAGCGCGGCGTAGCACACCATCGACCCCGCATCGGCAAGCGAGGCGTTCTTCCACCGGTGACGCCGGATCGTCATGAAGCCACGGAGCCGGTGGAGTAGTTGCGCGCGTGTCAGCCGCGGCAGCGTCAACGGATCTGTCTCACGGGCATACTCGTCAACGATTCGTTCGAACGTGGCCACGCGACGGGTGAGGAACGCGTACTGCCAACTGACGGACATCGCGATGCGCGCGAGCTCGACCGCCTGCGCTGCGCGCCACTCGCGCCATCCGGGATGACGTCCCTCGTCGGGCGCGAGTTCGTCCGCGCCCACGAATTGATTGAAGGAGGCGGCCAGTGCGTCACCAAACGGCGCGGCGCGGAGGACGGTGTGAATGCTCGTCAGGTTGTAGTACATGCGCGCGCCGTGGACGCCAATGATCTGGCGCAACGGCTCGTCGATCGCCGCGAGCCGGCGGCGAGACAATCCGAACGCGCGGCCGAGATTCAGAAAGTAGTGGTAGTAGCCGGCGGACGCGACCGAGTAGAGCAGCGGGCTGATGGGATCGGGGAAGTTCTCGTTGACGTTCGCGTTCGACCAGAGGATGCGGCGTCCCCCGACGGCGACACGCGTCTCGACGGTGATTGGACGGGCCTGTACGAACCACGCGCAGCCGCTCTCGTCGATCGTCCATTCGATGTCCTGCGGCGTGCCGAACGCCTCCGCAATCTGCTGTCCTCGAGCGGCAATTCCGCACGCGGCACTATCGCTCAAGGTGGCTGATGGGATTGTCGCCAGGTGGCGGACGGTTCCCGGTCGATCGACCACGATGCGTCCGGGATTGACGCGTCCGGCGACGAGATCCTCGCCGGCACCGGCGCAGTACTCGATCAGCGCGCCGTTTCCGCCCGCGGGATCCTGCGTGAAGAGGACTCCTGACACCGACCCGCGGATCTGCTGCTGGATGATGATCGCCATGCCGCGGAGTGCGTGGCCGCGCGACCGCTCGTACGCGCGCACGCGATCCGAGGAGCGCGAACGCCAGCAGCGCAGGATAGCGTCGCGCAGTTCCCGCTCGTTTGACACGTCGGGGATCGAATCGAGCTGTCCCGCAAACGACGCGTCCCGGGAGTCTTCGCCAATGGCGGAACTCCGCACGATGACGGTTTCGACGCCAAGGCCCCGCCAGCTGTCCACCATAGCGGTCCAGACATCGGTCGGAATCGCATCCTCACCGAAACTGCTGGTGGCGTCCGCGGTGATGACGAATCCCCGGGGTACCGCGATCCCGAGTTCCATGAGCCGATGCAGTCCCGACGCTTTGCCACCGACGAGCGATGCACTGGTTGCCGCATCGAGGCCAATCACCGGGTTCCCGACAAGTGTCGTCGTCATGTGTTTTGTGAATAGGTGTTCGTTCCTGCCTTCGTGCTCTTCGTGTCTTCGTGATCTTCGTGAGTCAGCCGTAGGCCGTGATTCACGCTGGCCGCGCCTTCAATCCCAGGTAGAACATCAACACGCTGAACGCCCAGTGAAATGTCGGCCCGATGAGGAGCACCAGCAGCCACGTCATCGCCGGCGTCGCGGCGACAAGGCTGACCGCCGCCAGCATGCCGATACCCGAGTCGATTCGATCGACGAAGAACTGGATCGCCGCTACGAACGGGTTCCGTGCGCGCGCGCCGGGGCCCACATCGAACTGCCGCTTGATGAACGAGTTCGGCAGCTCGCCGGCCATGAAGCCAAGTCCCGCGCAGGCGCCCAGCAGCGCATAACCGGGAATCGACAGGGGCCACAATCCTGCGGCGGCCGGATTACCAATGAGCGAAGCGACGAGCACAAATGCCAGCGCTGCGGCCGGCACCATCACCACGAACCCGCGCACCGTCTTGTTCGCACCGAACACCCGGCGTCCACGAAACGTCGCGCCGCAATCAACCGGCCACGCAAACCGCCGCGACATCGGCGTCGCGAACCATGCCGTCTGTGCCATCCCCGCGATCACGAACGCCGCGATCAGGAACCATGCGCACGCAACCGGGCTCATTAGATTTCCCACCCTGACGTGGTGCGGTTCTGAAAGAGAAACACTTCGCCCGGTACCCGCTTCGCCGCGAGAATCCACCGCCAGCATCCAACCTCGTTCTGCGGTGTGTAGTCGACGTGCCGCAAGCGGTAGCCCGGCACGAACGGATACATGTGGTGAAGTTCGTGCGCGTCGAAGTGGAGGAGCAGCGCCGACAGCCATGCCGGGAGGCGCAACGATCGTGTGAACGCTTCCTGCTCGATGGCCGGGAACGGCCTGACGTGTTCGCCGTGGCTGACGTTCTGCGGAATGTGCGTATGCTGGCTGAGGAGCAGCACGTCTTCCGCGACGAGGCTGAGGAGCACCGCGGGCCCGACCGTCACAACCAGCACGCGCGGTCCGAAGACAATGACCAGTACGACGTAAGCGACGACCAGCGCGGCAGCGTCACGGGCGAGGCGGACGCGTTCCTGCTCCACGCGAAAGAGCCGGAACAAACGCGGCAGGTGCCAGTAGTTCTCGAGTCGATAGATGATCGCGAACATTGGAATCGAGCATTTCCAGCAGACGTTGACGATCGCGCGCTCGTATCGGGCTCGCTCGCGGGGTACGAGCGTTTCGGTCGTCGGGTCGAGATCCTGCCAGCCGGTCCACCGGTGATGGCGCCCGTGCACGCGCCGCCACGACGCGAACGGGATGGCCGCGAAGGCACCAGCGACGCGGCCGACCCACACGTTCATGCGCTTCGAGGCGAACAGCGTGTCGTGCCCGCATTCGTGCAGGACGACGAACCACTGGACCAGGGCGAGGCCGAGAACGAACTGCCCGAGCAGCCAGATCAGGATGTGCGGGCTGAGGGCAAGAAACAGCCCCAGCGCTGTGATTGCCGTAACGAGAGAGACCACCAGCGAACCCGCCGCGTTCGACGGCCGGAGATGCTGCAGTTCCGAGGGACGTGGTCGGGCCGGCGGCATGTCTTCCTCCTCCAACGAGTGGGGATGACCGCGACACGATACCCGGACGAGTGGTGAGAAGTGGTGAGCCTAGTGTGAGGAAGGGGTGAAAAGCAAGACAAACTCAATGCCGACCGGGCGGATGCTGAATGCCGAAAGCGTTCGGCATCCAGCATTTAGCATGCGACCTCTGGCCGGCGCCTACCGCAGCTGCCCGCGTGCCACGCCCGGGCCGTGGTTCACGGAGTGGACGTTGAAGTAGAAGTTCTGCGGGTTGGCCAGAATGGAGTTGATGTTCTCAGCCGACGTCCCGACAGCGTTGAACGTGAAGGTGCCGCTGCCGTTCGCCAGAGTGGAGCTTGCCAGGCCAGTGCCTACGAGGACGCTGCCGTTCGTGCCTGCCACACCTGGATGAATGTGTGCAGCAGTAATGACGGTGCCGCTGGGGAAGCTCTGCAAGTTGATGTTGAAATCAATGGTGTTCGAGTCCGAATGGACGGTGATGACCGCGGTGCCACGTCCGCTCGATTCCGCGTCCGTGACCGGCGGCACCTCGTTGGACGGGAGCAGGCTGACGGTGAACACCGTCGTATTCGACGGGGTGGTTGGCGAATCGTTGCCGCCGCATCCGGCAAGGGCCAGCAGGGCGACACAAGAAACCAGGGCCAGGCGCTTCATCTTTTCCTCCCGTTAGAACTTGCGACTCAGGTTGAATCCCATGAACACGCTGCGCTCGGAAAAGCCGCGGGCGATCATGCCCGGGGTGGTCGAGAAGTTGTTGCCGAAATTGAGCTGGAGCACGTGCCCCTGCGTCTGTTTCTCGATGCCGACATTCCACGCCGCGTCATCGGGTGTGTAGCCGGCCAGACGCGGCGAGACTTCGGCGACGACAAACGCAGTCGGCAGAAACCGGATGCGCGTGCCAAGGCCGACGAAAAACGTGTCGCGCTCATCCAGCTGCGCGTCCACGCCGGGCACCTCGTGCGAGCCGTGGAGCGACAGCAAGGTCTCCGTGTGCGCGTGGTGAACGTAGGCAGGAGCGGCATACAGCGCGAGCCAGGTGCCATGCGTGCGGGACACCGACGCGGTCACGCTCGGTTGATAGTCCTGCTGCATGTTGTTCGTGCCCTCGACCGCCGCGCTGATCGCGAGGCCCACGGGGTGCCCGTTTTCCTGCGACAGCGTGTTCCACCAGCCGAACGCCTGAATCGTCTTGTTCAGAATCGATCGGTGAATACCCGCGTGCAGGGTCGACGTGATGCCGAACCGGTATTCCAGCCCAATGACGGCGCCGTTGTCCAGACTGAACAGATCCGCGGCGATCTGTCCGAACGTGCCCCGCCCCAGGTCGCGCGTGAACCGATGCGTCAACCGGAAGTAGCTGTGATGCGCCTTCAACTGCAGGGTCGTCGGCACGTTGACGACCGTGAGATCGATCTGGGGCGGTTGGGGAGGAGGGGATTGATCGGCCTGGGCAAGCGCACGCGAAGGGATCGCCACGACGGCGAGCGCCAACACCACGGCCCGCCACTGGATACACCAGGGCATGGAACCTTGGACTGGCAATTCGCGTGCCTCGCGGATTCCGGTGGAATCGGCCGGAACAACCGCGATTTCTTTACCCTTTCAGTAACCTCTTACGCGTCGTGTAAGGTAGATGGACATATGAGTTGGCGTCAGCCATCGAGCGCCGTCAGCCTGCCAGAGGTGCACGGGACGATCCCGGTGCCGACCGGCAGTTTCTGGCGAACGCTCTTCGCGTTTACCGGCCCGGGATATCTCGTGGCTGTCGGTTACATGGACCCCGGCAACTGGGCCACGGATCTCGCGGGCGGCGCCCGGTATGGGTACACGCTGCTGTCCGTGATCATGCTGTCGAACCTGATGGCGATCCTGCTGCAGGCGCTGGCCGCGCGGCTGGGGATCGTCAGCGGGCGCGACCTCGCGCAGGCCTGCCGCGATCACTTCTCGCACGGGACGACGATCTTCCTGTGGGTGCTGTGCGAGATTGCGATTGCGGCCTGCGATCTCGCGGAGGTGATTGGCGCGGCCATTGCGCTCAACCTTCTCTTCGGGCTGCCCATGATCTGGGGGGTCTGTCTCACGTCGGCGGATGTGCTCCTGGTCCTGTGGCTGCAGAACCACCGGTTCCGCTATGTCGAAGCGCTGGTGGTCCTGCTGATCGTCGGCATTGCCGGATCATTCGCCGTCGAGCTCGCGTTCGCCAAGCCGAGTCTCGCGGGAGTGCTGCGCGGCATGCTGCCGAGCCCCGAGATCATCCGCAATCCGGACATGCTCTACATCGCGGTGGGCATTCTCGGCGCGACGGTCATGCCGCACAATCTGTACCTGCACTCGTCGATCGTCCAGACCCGCAAGTATGGCGACGATCTCGAAAGCCGGCGGCAGGCGGTGCAGTTCGCGACGATCGACTCGAGTTTCGCACTGATGTCGGCACTCTTCCTGAACGGTGCGATCCTCGTCATGGCGGCTGCCGTGTTCCACGGCACCGGCCACCAGGACGTGGCCGACATCTCGGATGCGTACCTGTTGCTCGCGCCGTTGCTGGGGACGTCGCTCGCGAGCACGCTGTTTGCGGTCGCGCTGCTGTTCGCGGGACAGAATGCAACGTTGACGGGAACCCTCGCGGGACAGATCGTGATGGAAGGGTTCCTGAATATCCGGCTGCGTCCGTGGCTGCGCCGGCTGATCACGCGTCTCATCGCGATCATCCCGGCGCTTATCACAGTGGCGCTTTACGGTGAGCGGGGGACGGGGCAGTTGCTGATTCTGAGCCAGGTGATCCTCAGCCTGCAGCTCCCCTTCGCGGTGTTTCCGCTCGTCATGTTCACGGGGGATCGCCGCAAGATGGGAGTGCTGGTCGCGCCGAAATGGATGCTGTGGCTGGCCTGGCCGGTGGCGGTAGTCATTGCCGCGCTGAACGCGTGGCTGTTGTGGCAAACGTTCTTTGGATCGTGAGCGTGCCGAGGTCCGGGGTCCGAGGTCCGGGGTCCGGGGTCCACGTCCCAAGTCGTGAGTGAGGCCGCTATGTATACCAACATCCTGATCGCCATCGAACACTCGGACGCGGACCGGACGGTGTTGGAGCACGTGCAGCAGCTCGCGAGGCTGACGGGCGCGTCGCTGTTGCTCGTGCACGTGGCTGACGGATGGGCCGCGCGGTATCACGACGAACTGGAACTCCGCGACTCGGAGGAGATCACCGACGACCGTGCCTACCTGGAGCGGATCGCCAGCGAGCTCTCCTCGAGAGGCTTCCGCACGCGCACGCTGCTCGCGATGGGCGATCCCGCGACGGAGCTGATCAAGGTCGCGCGGGACCAGAAGGTGGATCTGATTGCGATGTCCACGCACGGCCATCGCTTCCTGAACGATCTGTTGCGTGGCAGCACCGCCGATCGCGTACGCCACCGTGTCGAAGTGCCGGTACTGATGATCAAGGCCGTCAAAGTTCACGAACGCGTCTGATTGCAGATTGGCGATTGCAGACTGCA
The DNA here is from genome assembly GCA_046726015.1 of Acidobacteriota bacterium. Classification (GTDB taxonomy): domain Bacteria; phylum Acidobacteriota; class Vicinamibacteria; order Vicinamibacterales; family 2-12-FULL-66-21; genus QHWT01. Next base: position 2,818 of record JBKOZS010000015.1, on the reverse strand, counting down.
GATTAACGAATGGCAGATTGCCGATCGTCGATTTGGATTGTCGATTGACGATTGGATTGTCGATTGCCGATTGGCGATTTGGACTGTCGATTGACTATTGGCGAGCAGCTGCTCGAGGCATCGGCGCAATTGTCTACGAGATATCAGTCGTCAATCGGCAATATCAATCGCCATTCCTCAATCGTCAATCGAATCGGCAATCGTCAATGTCAATCGGCATTCGCCATTCGCCAATCCGTTAATCGGCAATCTGCAGTCGGCAGTCGCCAATCAGACGGCCGCCATGATTCGGCTCGCTGCGCGCGCCCCTGACTGCAACGCACCTTCCATATATCCGACGAACGCGTAGCAGGTGTGCTCGCCGGCAAGAAACACGCGATTGGCGAGCGGCTGTTGCAGTTGCGGTCCGAGCGTCGTGACCTCACCCGGCGCTGGGAACGAATACGAACCCTTGACCCACGGGTCCGACGGCCAGTCCATGAAGCGCGCGCGTTCGAAGCTCCCGCGCAGGCCGCGATAGATCGGCGAGAGCGAGGTGAGATACCGCTCCGTGCGTTCCGAGGCCGTCCACGCGCGGCACGCATCCGCGGCGGGGCCGCCGGAGAACGCCACCACGCCGGCTCCCGCGACCTTCTGATGCTGCGTCGTGTGCCACGTCAGGTGCACGGGACCGTCGGTCATGCACTCCGGTGCGAGGCCCGCCCGCTTCCAGTAGTGATCGCGCACGCGCATCAGGAACTTCACGTTGCTGCCCATCTGCGGCGTCCCTGTCACGTGCAGGCGCGGCGTGAACGCGATGCGGTTCCACGTCAGTGGCGGCACGGCCAGCACCGCGTAGTCCGCCTCATGGTTGCCCGAGCCTGTCGTCACCACGACGCCGCGATCTGACACCGCGATGGCCGTCACGGGCTGCCGCAGGTGAATTCGCTCGCTGCCGATCGCGCGGGCCAGGTGACGCGCGAGCTGATCGCTCCCGCCCGCGCAACGGAAGACCTCTGTCTCGGTCCAGTACTTCTCGACGCCGCCTCCCTTGATCATCGCAAGATTGCCGAGGCAGCTCTGCCAGCCGGTCACGACCCCGTTGTCGGCCACCATCTGCGTATCGATGCCGCGTTTGCACAGATCAGAGACGTCGAGTCGTGCGATCCACTCGCCCAGCGACTGCCGGTCGAAATCCGATGCGCGCGGCGCCTGCCACGGCGCAAACGGATCCGCGATCGTCGCCGCGTCCGCATCGAGGCGGCGAAGCGTGTCGCTCATCTCCTCCCAGAGCCGATCGGATTCCGCCGCGCTGAGGCGCTTCCCGTCCAGGACGATCGGCGCTTCGGCGTCCTCCTCGGTGATATCGATGAACGAGAGTTTGAATCGTTCCTTGTATTGCAGCCAGATCGCGTGATTGCTGCCAATGAGCTCGGCGCCCCCTTCCATGGCGCCGCCGGGCACGAGATCGCTGAAGCTGATGACGCGTCCGCCGACGCGATTGCGCGCCTCGAGGATCGTAACGTCCGCGCCGCCACGCGTCAGCTCGTAGGCCGCCGACAAACCCGCGAAGCCGGCGCCGATAATCACGACGCGCGGCCCGGACGCGCGCGAGCTCGCGAACGACACCCGCTCGCTGACGAGCAGTCCCGCGGCAGCCGCCAGCGACCGCTTGATCATTTCGCGGCGGTCGAGTCCATCCTCCCCGCCACGGCGGGAGTGAAGTCGAGCGTATAGCGATCGCATGTGCGATAGCATTTTAAGAGCGATTGAGGATTTGGTGCGAAGAGGATTCAAGCGGCGGAACAAGAAACAGGACACCGTGCAAGCGAGCGCCGGAGGGGAGCCGCCGCAGGCGGTCGCGAGCGCGCAGCGAGGCGGGGAACGTCAGAGGGGCCCCGCCGAGCGAAGTGAATAATGAAACCTCGCCAGCACACTGCCGCCGCCCCCTGGTGGCGTCGTCCGTTTCACCCTCTCACCCGTCTCGAGCGGCACGAGATCTCGTGGCTGCTGATTGCGCTCGCGGGGACGATCCTTCTCCTCGTCTTCCTGAAGCTCGCCAGCGAAGTGATGGAAGGAAACACGCTGGCGTTCGATACCGCGCTGTTGCGCGCGCTGCGCAACCCTGCGGACCCCACACAAATGATTGGACCTCCCTGGCTGCAGGGGGCGCTGCTCGACATCACTTCTCTCGGCAGCCCGGTCTTCCTCGGCCTTGTCGTCCTTGCCGTCGTCGGCTTCCTGCTGTTGCAGGCGCGCTATCGCACCGCGCTCTTCGTCCTGGTGACGTCAACGAGCGGATGGTTCGTCAATTACGCGCTGAAGAATTCATTCGCGCGGACAAGACCGAGCATCGTCCCGCACTTGCGCGACGTCGGGTCGACGAGCTTCCCCAGTGGACACGCCCTAACGTCGGCCGTGGTGTACCTGACGCTCGGCGCCGTGCTGATGCACGTGTCGAAGGGGCGAATCACCAAGATTTATTGTTTGACGATGGCGATGGTGCTGACGCTGCTGACGGGGATCAGCCGTGTGTGCCTTGGCGTACACTATCCGACTGACGTCATCGCCGGGTGGATCATTGGCCTCCTGTGGGCGTCCCTTTGCTGGGGGGCGGCGCAGACGCTCGAGCGGCGCACCGGCATGAAGGCGGAGCAGAAAAAGGCCGAGAGCGGATGAGTGTGCGCATTCCGCACACGTTCGGATCGGGCGAGCGATGCGTTGTAATGGATGGACATGGGCGATAGTTCACGACCACTCGAGACGATCCTGCTCGTCGAGGACGAGCCGGCCGTGCGCCAGCTGTTCGCGCAGGCGTTGACCCGTGCCGGCTATGCCG
>JBKOZS010000014.1:0-9830 GCA_046726015.1 Acidobacteriota bacterium | reverse complement strand
GCTCCGCATCGTCGTCGCCGGCCTGATCGTCGGCCTCGCCGGGGCTGCCGGCGTGACTCGCGTGTTGCAGACGTTCCTGTTCGGGGTGACGCCGACCGATCCGATCGCGTTCACGATCGTCACGCTGCTGCTGATGGCGGTCGGACTGATGGCGGCATGGCTGCCCGCGCGCCGCGCGACACGGATCGACCCGTGCGCCGCGCTGCGCGCGGAATAGCCGTCAACGGAAGTGACCCATCAGTGATGGGCGTGTGATTCGTCTTGCGGCACGTCGGGGTCGGCAACCCCACGCCGCGATGCGTTCGCGCGGCATTCGAACAGGCGATTGGGCTCTGACGCAGAGCCCAAGCTCGCATCGGTGTTCGGCCTGCCGCTCGTCCTGACGCCGCAGTGAGGCGAGGCCTGTTCAGCCCCAATTCGCGTCAGGTCAGCGGATCGTGGGGAATGATGATTTCGCGGCGGCCGAAGAGTCGCGCGTCCAGAGAAAGGGCCCCGGGGCCGAGCAGGGCGAGCGCGGCGGCGTCAACGATCAGGATGAGCGCTGCGAGACGGTCGATGAGCACCGACGCACTCGGCGGCGTCCACGTCGCGACAATGAACAACGTGGCGAGACCCGCGACGGCGCCCGACGCCGGGGTCAGGAATCCCGCGACAAGCGCCACGCCACTGACGACCGCCAGCCCGCCTGCGGTCCACGTCAGCCCGTTGGGTTCGTTCACGTGCGTCAGGTAGACGGCGCCCTGCATCGATGCGGCGCCACCGACCACGATCCGCAGCAACAGCAGACCGACGCCTGGCCAGCTTCCGGGGAACGTCGAGAAGTACCGCTGCACGCCGAGCAGGGTAGCGCCTGCGCGTTCCGCGCGAATCCCTCTCGGTTGGAATCCGCGCCTACCACTTTCTGGTTATAAGTGAATGATCCCGCGGCGGACCGCAATCGCCACCGCCGCCGTGCGATCGCTCGCGCCCAGCTTTTCCATGATGTGCTTGACGTGGACCTTGACCGTTTCCTCGGAAATGGCGAGCTGCTCCGCGATGTCGCGGTTGCGGTTTCCACCGGCCACGTGCTGGAGCACGTCGATCTCGCGTTCGGTCAGGCGCTCGTCGGCGATGTGCTCGGCCAGTTGCGCCGCGATCTCGCGGGGAATCCGCTTGCGTCCGGCATGCACCTGGCGGATCGCTTCGACCAGCTCCTTCGGGGGCATGTTCTTCAGCAGGTACCCGCGCGCGCCGGCGGCCAGCGAGCGCTGGATCTCGACGTCCCCCTCGAAGGTCGTCAGCATGACGATCCGGGCGTCGGGGAATTCCGCCAGAATCGCGATCAACGCATCGATCCCGCTCATGTCCGGCATGCGGAGATCCATCAGCGTCACGTCGGGCCGGTGCTCGCGGAAGCGTTGAATCGCTTCACGGCCGCCCGACGCCTGCGCGATCATCGTCATGTCGGGCTGGCCGTTGATGACGGCCGCGAGGCCTTCGCGCAGCAGCGCGTGATCGTCAGCGCTGAGTACGCGAATCGGATGCTGGTCGCTCATGATGTTCATCCGCGAGTGAAAGCGGCGCGTCCCGGGACGCGCAATTCGATTTCGGTGCCCGCAGCCGCGCGGCTGCGGATCGTGAGGCTCCCGCCGATGCGTGCGGCACGCTCGTTCATGCCTGCGATGCCCCAGTGGCCGGTGGTTCCCGTCCGTGCGATCTGCGGATCGATGCCCCGGCCGTCGTCTCGAACGAACAGCCGCAGCTCGCTCGGGGCGTATTCGATTTCAATTTCGATCGCGGTGGCGCCCGAATGGCGGAATGCATTCACCAGTCCCTCCCGGCCGATCCGGTAGACATCGTCTCTCACGGCGGGATTGAGCAGCCGGGGTTTGCCTTCTACGATGACACGATACGCCGTCGTCTGTCCGGTCGCCAGCTCGCTCTGGATGCCCGAGAACGCGTGCTCGAGATCGCGAGCCTCGCTGCCGGACGAGCGAAGGCCGCGGACGGCGTTGCGCCCTTCCTCGATCACGCGGCTCATGAGATCGAGCACACGGGCGAAGGCGGGTCTGGCCGGCGAGTCCTCGGGCAGCCGATCCACGGCGACGTGCATCTGCATCGATGCGCTGACGAACCCCTGCAGCAGCGTGTCGTGCAGTTCCCGTGCAATGCGGGTTCGCTCCGCGAGACGCTCTTCGAACCTGACGGTGAGCTGGTTCGCCAGCCGCCGCAAGCGGAGACGATACAGTCCAACCGCGGCGGCGAGGCCGATCACGGCGGCCACCGCCTGGAACCACCGGGCCTGCCAGAGCATCGGCCGGATCTCGAACGCCAGCGCAGCCTCCGAGCCGTTCCACAGCCCATCGCCGTTCGACGCGATGACGCGAAACCGATATTGGCCGTGGCCCAGATTCGTGTACACGGTCTGGCGATCGGCCGTGGGTTCGCTCCAGTCGTGATCGAATCCGTCGAGCCGATAGCGGTAGCGCACTCGCTCCGGCACCGAGAGGCTGAGGCCGGTGTAGACGAACGCGATTCGCCGGCGGCCGGCCGGAATCTCGATCGCGCCGTTGAGGTCGACCGGCCCGCCGTCGGCCGACATCGACTCGACGTGCGTGAGCGCCGGCAGTGTCCGCGCGTCTGCGTGTCCGAGGTCGGCCACGGAGATGCCGCGACTGAGCGCCAGCCAGACGCGGCCGCGCGAGTCGGTGACCAGCGTCCGGTGACGCTTCATCGAGTCGACCGCGAGCAGGCCGTCGGCCACGCCGTACTCACGCACCTGGCGCTCGGCCACCTCACAGCGGAGCAGCGGCTCCCGATCGATGCGGAACACACGATCGATCGTGTTCAGCCACAGCGATCCCGACTGGTCCATCGCCAGGCCGAAGATCGATGCGCGCAACGCCGCGGGCATTCCTCGACACGCGCGCAACCGGCCGTCCTGCACGAACGCCAGTCCGTCCGTCGTGCCGGCCCAGAGGATGCCGCGCGGACCAACGAAGACCGTATTGACGTCGTTGGACGGCAATCCGTCGCGTGTCGTGTAGGTGCGCCAGCCGCCCCGCGAATACGCGCTGAGCCCGCCCGGCGTCCCAAACCAGACTGTTCCATCGATGCTTTCGGCGATCGACGTGATGGTATTGGAGGCCAGTCCGCCCGCCGTGGTGAAGGTCGTGACGGCGCCGTTCACGATCCGGCTCGCGCCTGCGCTCAGCGTGCCGGCCCAGAGTGCGCCGTCGCGCGCGAGCGCAACAGCGTAGACACTGTTCTGCGGAAGCCCTTCGGCCTGGGTGAGACGCATGGCCGACCATCCGCTTGCCGAACGACGCAGACGCGTGACGCCGCCGCGCTGTCTCCCCACCCACACGTCGTCGCCTGCACCGGCTATCGAGTACACGACGTCGCGATCGAGGCCCGCCTCGGTGACGCGGCCGACCATGCCGTCCTCGATCCAGAACAGGCCGCCCCCAGTCGGCGCAAACCACGCGCGCCCTCGATCGTCGACGTACACGGGTCCGACGGGCGACGGTGGAAGGCCTTGCGCAGTCGAGTACGAGGTGAACGGAGGATCGCGCCATCGCTCGATCCCGCGATCCGTTCCGACCCAGATGTTGCCGTCCCGATCCTCGAAGACCGACGATGCGTTGGGGCCGGGCGCGCCGTTCGATTCCGAGCGGCTCGCGCGCCCCCGCCCGTCCACGCGCACGAGTCCGTCCGGTCCGGCCGCGATCCAGACGTTGCCCGCACGATCGCGAATCATCGCGAGCGCTTGAAGATTCGTCAGCAGGTCCGGAATGCCGGACCGGCTGATCTCCGCTCCCGTCCAGCGCACGATGCCCTTGTCGGTGCCGATCCACACATTGCGATCGTCCATCACGAGCAGGCAGTTCACTTTCAGGTCCGGCAACCCGTCCGCGAATCGAGCGACACGCGTGCCCTGGACGCGGAGCACGCCGGCGCCTCGCGTCCCGACCCAGAACTCGCCGTTCGGCGTCTCGGCCATGGAAATGACGAACGACGATCCCGGCAGCGCTTTCGTGTCCACGATGGCGTCGACCCGACCGTTGCGGGAGATCATGGCGCCGCGGCCGAGGGTGGCGGCGAGCATCGAGTTGTCGCGCCCGCGTTCCATCGCGGTGACGACCGATTCCGGGTATCCGAGCGTCGAAAGCATGTTCTCGAATGCCTCGTGCTGATACCGAAGCAGTGCGATGCCGCGCAGGCGCGCCCACACCGATCCGTCGGGCGCGGAGACGACGCCGAGGATGGCCGGAGCGGTGTTCGGCGTGCCTTTTGGCTCGAGCAGCCGGAAGCTCAGGCCGTCGAAGCGGACGAGACCCTTTTCGGCGCCGATCCAGAGGTAGCCGTCGGTCGTCTGCGTGACGGCATGCACGGGCCCGCCGGGAAAGCCGCGCTCGCTCGCCCACTCGTCGCGCACGTACTGCGACATCGCGCGCTGCGCGTGCACGCTCCCGCTCGCGGCGGCGACGAGGCACAGCGTCGCCGTCGGGATTGTGAGACAGGTTCTACGGGACGAAAAGGAACCGCTCAATGACGACCTCGACGTCCTTTCGCGGAGGCGCGGGCGCGTAGCGAAAATAGTACAGATTCATGCGAACGCGTTCACCGCCCGGTGTCGGGATGCCGGAAGTGAATTCATGCCCGGCCACCTGCGCGCCTCCAGGGGCGCGCGCGCCGTGGACGGTTGTGAAGACGACACGTCCCGGCTCCCATCGGAACGAATGCGTCAACGTGCCCGGCGGCGCCGTGAACCGCGCGACGTTTGCGGGCACGTAGAAGGGCTGCACCACGTACTGCGCGTTGGGGATCTTCGGATCGCCCCAGCGGCTGATCTCGATATCCAGCTCACGGTGATTCTGTTCGACGCCTTCCGTATCCCACGTCAGCAGACCGATCGCCGCCGCCGGATCGAGACCCGAGACATCGCGGACCGTGAAGTTGTAGGTGCCGTGCCCGAGCTCTCGCCTGAGGATCACCTCCGCGCTGGTCCAGCGGCCGTCGCGCTGCGCCAGCTTGAGGTGCAGCAGTCCTTCCGCATCGGTCCAGGCGTTGTCCGGGTCGTAGTCGTTCGGGCCGCCGCGATCGCTCGGGATGTCGCGCACGTCCCACTCGTAGCCGCTGAATGTCAGCACCTTGGGCGGCCGCGTCGCAAGATCTCCCGTGCCCTTGACGGTGGCGATCGCAATCACGCCTCCGCCCAGCGGCGGCAGGGCGTCTCGCGTATTCGCGGGTCGATAGCCGGCGTCCACGAGCAGCGCGGCGTATTCCGTTCCCAGATGGATCGTGTTCCGCCATGTGGCGTCCGGCTCGAGGGCCGTGAATGGCTGCGCGGTCAGCGGCTGCACCCACCAGACGCCGCTCTTCGTGTAGATCACGATCCGCTGACCGGCCCGTATGCCGGTGGCGCGGCCGCCGATGGGCGCCACCCGTTCGGATCCGCCCAACGCCACCGGAGGAATGGTCGTGAACTGGATTGACGGCTCTTCCCTCGGTATGTCGTGGCGGCATCCTGTGACGGGAATGCAACTCAGTACAAGCGAGGCCGACCAGAGAAAACGGACAACAACACGCATGCGTGATCGAAGAATACCCCGTTCGAGTGATCGATTCGTCAACGCATTCGGGAAGCAGCCAACTACCCGTTGTCGTGATGAAGCGGCCCGCGTCGCTCGGATATGTTTTCCCGCCAGCGGCGGGAAGGCAAGGAGAACGACAATGACCACGCTCACGACCAAACCGATTGCATTCGTCGTCGACGACGACATCACCGTGCGGGAATCGCTGAAATCGCTGATGCAGGCGTCAGGCTGGCAGGCCGAGACGTTCGCGTCGGCGCAGGCGTTTCTCGCTCGTCCCCGACCCCGGGTTCCGAGCTGCCTGGTGCTGGACGTGTTCCTGCCGGACTTCAGCGGTCTGGATCTTCAGAAGCGCGTCGCTGCCGATCGGCCCGAGATGCCCGTCATCTTTATTACGGGGCGCGGCGACATTGCCACGAGCGTCCAGGCGATGAAGGCCGGAGCCATCGAGTTCCTGACGAAGCCGTTCCGCAACGAGGTGCTGCTGGGCGCCATCCGGAATGCCTTCGAGCGCAGCCGCCGTGCTCTGGAGCACGATGCGACCATGCAGACGCTGCACGACAGCTACGCGTCGCTCACGCCGCGCGAGCGTGAAGTCATGGTGCTCGTGGTCTCGGGTCTCCTGAACAAGCAAGTGGGAGGCGAGCTCGGGATCAGCGAGATTACAGTGAAGGCGCACCGCGGCCAGGTCATGCGGAAGATGAAGGCCGATTCACTGCCCGCCCTCGTCAACATGGTCGCCTCTCTGGGCCTTGGCCGGCGTTTCCCGGCTCTCTCATTGGCATCATGAGCTCACGGTTCGTGGATCGCCTGCACGACGTCGCCGCGCACGACTGCTTCGCTCAGCTGGCGACGAGCTGCTGTCCGCCGTCGATGTTGTAGCGCTGCCGCCGATCATGACGAGGGTCTGCCCGATTAGTGCCGGTTCGCGAGTGCTCACGATCAATCCTGTTCGGCCAGTACCTGTGCCTGCGTTTTGCCGTACGGATGGAAATTCGCCTTGTCGCCTCTCGCCCAGGCGGCCCGCTGCTCTTCGGTGCTGATGTCCCAGTCGGGACGGCAACGCTGCAGCACGGCGCGCAGATCGAGGCGCAGTTCCTCCACCGTCGGCCGGCCGAAGAACCAATAGCCGTTGTAGATCTTGTAGACACGCAGACCGGGCTCCAGCACCAGCGTGTGCGGGATCATCGGATTGTGATCGGGGTCGGTGTATTCCGCGATGTCGAGATCCTTTTGCACCTTGCGCCCGGAGTCCGACAGAAACGTCCAGCGGGCGCCGACGCCGGCGCGGAATTCATTCGTCTCGAGCAGGTTGTCGGTCGAGATGGTCACGAGGCGGCAGTAACCGACCTGCATCTCGCGATGCAGTTGCAGCAGCCCTTCGTGTTGTCTCCGCTCCTTCGGGCAGAAGCCTCCGCGGGACAGCACCAGCACGAGCGGATCTCCGATCTGCAACTCGGAGAGCGTGCGGCGCATCCCGCGGTGGTCCGACAGCTCGTAGTCGGGAAACACGGCGCCAGGAACGATGTCAGCTCTCATCGAAGGACGGTTTTCATGTGGAGCCCGGCATCCTTCGCCGCGTCCTCGGGCGTTCTTCCCTGCTCGCGCGCGACGATGTAGGCGCCATACCAATCCGACCAGTGATGCTTCGGCGCGGTCGGTTCGTACGAGCCGTGGCGCGTCTCCGCCTCTTTCAGCAGATCTGTCAGCGACGCGACGTCGAAGGTGCTAAGGCCTCGTCCGGGAAGCCGCGTCCTGATCTCCTGGAGCAGCCAGCTGTTGCCGTCCGGATCGCTGAACGAGGCGAATGTTGCGTAGGAATGACCGTCGGGGTCGGGGCCCGGCACGCGAGGGCCGCCGAAGCCGGCGAAATGGAACGTCTCGCTCACGTCGGCGCCGCGGCCGATGAGCTCCCCGCGTGCCGCCTCGATGTCGGACACGACGAGGTACAGATTCTGGGCTGACCCCGGCGCCGCCGGCGTGACGCCTTTGCCGAAGTGGATGGAGCACGGCGAACCGGGAGGTGTCATCTGCACGACCCGAAAGGTCCCGGCGCCAAGGAAATCGGCGTCCAGCCGCCACCCGAGACCCTCGTAGAAGCGCTTGGCGCGATCGACGTCGGACACCGGCAAGGCGACGACCTCCAGTTTCAGATCGACTGTCGCAGCGCGCGGGATCTGCGCGGCGTGTTCAACGTTTGTCTGTGTGCTGCTCATGATGATCTCCTTTGCGGCGCCGCCTGCGCGGCGAGCTGCTCCAGGCTTTCTCCAAGCACCCGGTTGAAGGCGGGGAACGGATGGATGACGTCGGCCAGCGTTGACAGCGGCGTGCCCTGCTTGATCGCCAGCACGAGCTCGCCGATGATCTCGCCCGCGCGCGGCGTGACCAGCGTCGCGCCGATCAGAACGCCGCGCGCGCGGTCGCCGATCAGCTTGATCGCGCCGCGGTGGAAGTCGTGGATGTAGCCGCGCGCGGTCTCGGCCGGATCGACGCTGGCGACCACGACGTCGAGGCCCTTCGCGCGGGCGGCCGCTTCCGAGAGTCCGACCGACGCGATTTCCGGATCGGTGTAGGTGACGCGAGGAACGGCCGTGTGATCGGCCCTCGCGTCCACGCCCCGCAGGCGTCGCGCGACCACCTGAGCGTGGTAGTACGCGAGGTGGGTGAACCCGCCGAGTCCCGTGACGTCACCCGCGCCGAAGATGCCGGGCCTGCCCTGAGCCCCGTCGAAGGGCTGCGCTTCGAGCGTCTCCGTATCGATCTTCAGCCAGCCGCGTTCCGTCTGTGGAAGTCCGGCTGCGCGCCACGCCTCCGCGTTGGGACGCCGGCCGGTGGCGACCAGCAGTCGATCGGCGCGCACCGTGGCGCCGGACTTCAAATGCATGACGACGGTCGAATGCTCGCGCGAGGGTCCCATGAGTGGCTGTTCGACGCCGACACAGGCATCCCCGATCAGCAGCATGATCCCGTCGGCCTCGAGGTGCGGCCGGAGCGCCGCGCCAGCCTCCGGTTCCTCGAGGCCGAGGAACGTCGGTCCGGCTTCGATCACCGTCACTCTGGTGCCGAGGCGGGCGAACGCCTGTCCCAGCTCGACGCCGACCGCGCCTCCGCCGAGGATCGCCAGCGACACCGGCCGTTCCTTTGGAATCGCCGCCTGGCGGTTGGTCCAGAAGTCGACGGTGTCGAGGCCAGGGATGGGCGGGATCGCCGCTGTGCTGCCGTTGGCGATCACCACGGCGCGGCGCGCGACGAGCTGCTCGTTTCCGACCTCGACCGTCCGCGGGTCCGTCAATTTCCCTTCGCCTCGAAAGAGCTTCGCTCCGGTCGCCTGCATCGCCGCGGCAGGCCGGCTGTCGTCGAGGTTGCGCGCCATCCACAGCACGCGTGTGGAGACCTTGGGAAAATCAACCGTCCAGTCCACGCGTGAGGCAGCGAGCACGCGGGCGCGTCCGGCCTCGGTCAAGGTTTCGCCGGAGCGAAGCAGCGTCTTCGAGGGCACACAGCCCCAGTACGGGCACTCGCCCCCGACCAGCTCTCGCTCGACGACGGCGAGCGTGAGCCCGCTGTTCTGAAGGCCCACTGCGATCGCTTCTCCGGCGACGCCACCACCGAGACACACGACGTCGAATTCCTGTTTCATGTCGGCTCGCCTGGTAAGGATGCGCGCCCAACGCGCCCTCGTCCATCAGACGATGGTATCGATCCGAAGGTGTCGTCGATACCTTAGTCTGATGGATCCCGCGCCGCGCGTCTGGTTTCATGCGTTCGAGGAAGACCGCATGAACGTAAATCGCCGGCGCCTTCTCGGAAAGGCGGCCATGACCATCGTAGCCGCGAAACTTGGCGTGTGGCGCAGTCTCGAAGCGAACGATCAAGTCACCCGTCAACTGGCGGCGTAGACAGGTTGACTGTCAACACATGTGAGGTGTAGGCTTCCAACACATGACGCCCGATAAGAGCGACGTCCTCTACGGCACCCTCGGCTTGATGGTCATCAAGACCCTGGAGGCTCTGGGGCCGCTGCACGGGTATCGGATCGCGCGGCGAATCGAACAGATCAGCGGGAATCAGCTGGCACTCAACCAGGGCACTCTGTATCCGGCATTGCTCAAACTGGAGCAGATGGGGTGGATTTCGTCCAAATGGGGCACATCCGAGAGCGGCCGTCGCGTGAGGATCTACGCACTGACACGCGCCGGGCGCAAGCAGCTCCACAAGGAAGAGGCGCAGTGGCAGCGCGCGGCGAGCATCGTT
>JBKOZS010000013.1:0-22664 GCA_046726015.1 Acidobacteriota bacterium | reverse complement strand
GTTCAGGAAAGCCGCGACGAGTTATCGCACGCTGACCACCATGCAGCCGGATATGCCAAAGAGCTGGCATGGCCTGGCGCGCAGCTACGAGGCAATCGCGCAGGAGGCGCTTGCCGCGCTCCAACGACAATCGCCCGACTCGCTGCTGCTCGAGCTCGTCGTGGCCGACGTTGCCGTCTCGCAGGAAAAGTTTCCGGCGGCGCTGGCGATTTACAGGAGAGTGCTCGAGGGTACCCCGCCGATTGGGGGAATCCATGAAGCGGTAGCTGAACTCTACGAGCGTGCGGGCAAGCCGGAGTGGGCCGCAGAAGAATTGAAAGCGGTCAAACGCCGCTCGGCGTCGGAGTGCGCCACTCGAGCCGCCGAGTGCAGTTTCCTCGCTGGCCGTTTTCGTGAGTCGCTGGCGGCCGCAATGCAGTCCTCGACCCCGACCGGCCGCTACTGGACGATTCGCGCAGCGAACCGTCTTGCGACCGAGGCGGTCGCGAAGCTCGAGACGCTTCCACCTTCAGTTGAATTGCACTTGATTCGCGCCGAGCTCGCACAGTCCAGCGGACGGCACACCGACGCCGTCACCGAGGTCCAGGCGGCGCTGAAGCTGTCGCCCGGCAATCCGGCCATCGAGACGGCGCTAGCAGAGGCACTGTTGCAGGCGCACAACCTGGACGAGGCGCTGCCGTTGCTGGAACGATTGAACCGCGACAATCCGTCGGATGGCGCGTTGCTGGCGATGTACGGCGAGGCACTGCTGCAGGCGCAGCAACTCGATCGCGCGATGCCGGTCCTGGAGCGCGCCGTAACCGTGAAGGATGCGCCGCCGGCCACGCGCGCGTCACTCGGCCGCGCTTACGTGCAGGCGGGACGATACGAGGACGCGCTGCCGCATCTCACCGCCGCGGCGAAGGACGACGACAACGGCGACGTGCACTATCAGCTCGCGCGGGCGTATCAGGCGCTCGGGCGATCAGCTGAAGCGCAGCGGGCCCTGGCCGAGTATCAGAAGCGCCAGCAACGAGCCGCGCCGATTGCGAACGGGACGCCCGAACGGCCGCTGACGCTCACCCCGCCCAAGTAAGATGCGTTGGACGATGAAGGTTCGTCCTGCGGTACTCGTGCTGGCCGTGACGATTGGCATTGGTGCGGTGCCCGGAGCGCAGGCTCCCCGTACAACAGCCTCCGACACGCCAAAGGGTGCGAGCTTCGAGGCCACGCGCAGCCGTGCCGAAGAGGCGCGTGCGGCAGGCCGACTCGACGAAGCGATCGATTACTACGGACGCGCGGTTCGATTGCGTCCCTCCTGGACAGAAGGCCACTGGTATCTCGGAACCGTCAACTACGAGAAAGAAAACTACCTCGCCTGCCGCGACGCCTTCCGCGAGGTCGTCCGGCTGCAGAAGGAGAACGGCGCGGCGTGGGCGTTCAAGGGTCTCTGCGAGTTCCAGCTGAAGAACTACCGTATTGCTCTGAACGATTTGAACAAGGCGCACGATCTGCGCGTGAAGGATCCGAATCTGATTCCGGTGGCCCGCTATCACCGCGCGATTCTCCTCACGCGCTTTCAGGAGTACGAACGGGCGGTGCAGGCCTACGGGACCTTTGCAAAGGAGGGCAACGCGAGTCCTGAGATCATCGAGGGCATGGGGCTCGCGGTTCTCCGGATGCCCAGCCTTCCCGCCGAAGTGCCTGCCGGCAAGCGCGACATGGTGACGCTTGCCGGGCGCGCCAGCTACTTCACCGGCTCCGACAGCGTTGAAGCGGAGCAGAGCTACAAGGAACTGGTGCGCTTGTATGGCGAAACGCCGAACGTCCATTACCTCTACGGCGTGTTCCTCCTTCGCGATCGCTCCGAGCAGGCGCTCGAGCAGTTCAACGAGGAGCTGCGGATCTCGCCGAACCATGCGCCCGCGATGACTCAGATCGCGCAGGAACGGCTCAAGCAGGGCGATCTCGAAGCGGCCACGCGGCACGCGACCGAGGCCGTGCGTCTCGCGCCGCGCAACTTCCTCGCGCGGCGGGTGCTTGGGCAAGTGAAGCTGCAGGCGAACGATATTCCGGGGGCGATCGCCGAACTGGAAACGGCGGTCAAGCTCGAACCGGACAGCCCGAGCGTGCATTACAACCTCGCGCGCGCGTATCAGCGCGCGGGGCGCACCGCGGACGCCGAACGCGAGCGCGCCACCTTCTCGCGGCTGGAACGGCTACAACAGGAGGACCGCGGCGCTATTGTGAAGTGACGCCGCGGCTTAGGGCCCTGAGCCGGTCATCGGGGCTCCGTCACCGTCACCACCTGGTTCACTTTCACGTTGTCGAGCACCTGTTTCACCCCGCTCGGCCACAGCACTTCCAGCTTGTCGACGGTCTTCGTCCCTCCAAGACCGAAGTGGACGCCGTAGTCGCTTGACGAGGCGTATCCCACGCTCGTCGTCATGTGATCGGTCTGCGAGCCCGTGCGAACGCGGGCGCCAATGCCTTCGCGATTGCTGGCCTGGCCGACCAGGCGCAGCGTCAGCCAGTTATTGTCAGCGGGGCTGACGTTGTGCAGCAGTTGCGGCCGGTCGCCAAGCACCGTCACCACGGCGTCGAGCCGGCCGTCGCCATCGAAATCGCCGACGCCGATGCCGCGGTGCGCGCGGGCGACGGCGAAATCCGGACCAGCGTGTGCCGAGACGTTCTCGAAGCGTCCGTTGACGTTGCGGAAGACGGCGTTCGCCTGGCGATAGCTCGTGGCTTCGAAGGCCTCGATGCGATCGTTCGCATGCGAGTTGGCCGTGATCAGATCCTTGAAGCCATCGTTGTCGAAGTCCGCGAGCACCGCGCCCCAGCCGCTCAGACGCACCGTGCTCGCGCCGAGTCCACTTTCGGAGGTGACGTCGCGAAAGAATGCGGCCTTGTCGTTCTTGAACAGCGGGAACGTCTCGCCCGTCAGCGCGGTGACGATGATGTCGGGCCGGCCGTCGTTGTCGTAATCTCGGAAGTCGACGCCCATGCTCGAGACCGGCCGTCCGTTTGCCGGCACGGACACGCCGGCGAGCAGCCCGACTTCTTCGAATGTGCCGTCGCGCCGATTGTGAAACAGGAAGTCGGGCACGGCATCGTTCGTGACGAATACGTCCATGAACCCGTCGCCGTCGTAATCGGCAAACGCCACGCTCATGCCTTTGCCGACATGCGTGCCGATGCCGGAACGCGCGGTGACGTCCTCGAACGTGCCGTCGTGACGATTCCTGTAGAGCGCGTTCGCGAGGCCGCCGTAGTGTTTCGGATGGCAGTACACACGCAAGTCCTTGGCGCGTTCGCCGCAGAACTTGTTCGTCTGCGGCGTCCAGTCGACGTAGTTGACGACGAAGAGATCGAGCCAGCCGTCGTTGTCGTAATCGAACCAGCCCGCGGCGACAGACCACTTGTAATGCTTGATGCCGGCCGCAGTCGTGACCTCCTGGAACCGGCCGTCACCTGTATTGCGCAGCAGTTCGTTGTGCTGAACACCCGCAACGAAAAGATCGACCCGGCCGTCGTTGTCGTAGTCGGCCGCCGCCGCGCCCGTTGCATACCCGCCGCCGCGAACGCCGGCCTGCTCGGTGACGTCGGTGAACCGCAGGCCGCCGGTATTTCTCAACAGCCGGTTCCAGTCGGACGGCGACTCTTTTTTGAGAGAGGAGAGTGGCGCCCCGTTCGTGAAGAAGATGTCGGGCAGCCCGTCGCCGTCGTAATCGAACACTGCAAGGCCGCCGGCCATCGTCTCGACCATCTGCTTGTCTGGCGTCGGGTGCTGATCGAGCACAAACGTCAGCCCGGCTGAATCCGAGATGTTCTCGAACGCGATGGCAGGACCAGCGCGCGGCGCTGACGACTGACCGCGTGCGGCCACGACGGCAAGCGCGGCCGCCGCGATCGGAAGCGCGCGCGGACCGAAGTGTGCCCTCATGTGCGCTGCCGGTCGATCAGAAGGACGTGGTCCATTCCGATAATGTTTTCACACGGCGGAACTTGTCTGCTGATCCGAGGCGCGCGTACAGATCCCCCGCCCAGTCGTACGACGAAGGGAACTCGCCGGAGATGACAATCTCCGCGGGATGCAGCAGGCCGGTGATGTGCGGCAGGTCTGTGTATCGCAGGCAGTTCAGCATCTCGATTGCGGGACCTTTTCCATTCTGCTGGCTGGCAGCATTCTGCGTCGCCGGTGGGGATTCGAGGAAGAGGGCCTTCAAGCGCCCATCGAGCAGCGCCGCGTAGAGCGCCACCGCGCTCATCTCGCCACGCGCGGCAAGAGAGATCTGCGATGGGTCAATGCCTGGGAGCGTGCGTGCGGCTTCAATCGCGCGGAGCGTGTCCCACACGCGCATGCTCGCAATCGTGCGTCCCGTCCACGCCGTCGCCCGTCGAAGGTGCCAGTTCAGGTCCTCGCCCCAGGAGGTGTCGCCAGTCCCGCGCGTTTCGACAATCACTTTTACCCAGGGCGCGCCGACCTGACGGGAGAAGTCGTCCGAATCGAGCCGATCTTCGCCGGGAGTCTTGAGCACGACGACCGCCGGTCGAGCGCCCTGCATGTCGGCTGGGTTTCGACGCAAGCCGTGCAGGCGCCAGCCTTCTTCGGAAGTGAACGCGAACCGTGTCCCGACGCCACCGTCAAGCGCGAATTCTTCTTCGACGGCAAGTTTTGGCGGGTTCTTCGGAAAGTGATGAAAAGTATCGGACCGGAGCCGCTCGACCAGCTGCTTTCGCGCGCCCTCGAGATCGGCCGCACTCGCGAGGTTCGGGAGCGGCGCGACCGTGATGAATTCATCATGAATCGTGACGGCGCGGTTCCCCCCGGGCATACCGGCCGCATACACCTTCAGTGTCTCGGCGGACTCGAGTTTGGCTTCGTCCAGCTCGATGTCGCCCACAACGGCCGGGGAGACCTCCCTGTCCATCAGGTGTTTGAGGAACCACGAGAAGATCGCCGTGCGCGATCGTTCATGGTAGGAGTGGCCGCCTGGTGTTTCGATGAAGCGGAGATCCTCGCTGTTGCCCAGCGTTCGGTACAGCCCTGCGAGCTGCGCGTGCACCCTGCGGATCGCCTCGATGGGGAAGATGCCGTCCTGGTTGGCGGACGCGATCATCAGCGGCCGCGGCGCGATCAACGCGCCGATGTCGGCAAGGTCCCACAGCGCGGTGTTGACCCACCACATGCAGTCGCAATGACCGTCGATCACGCGGTCGTAGATGTGCGACTCGAGCGTTGCCGTGCCGCACACCGGAGAACACGCCTTGATGCGTTCGTCGGCGGCAGCGATCCACCACGTCGTCGCGCCGCCCCCGGAGATGCCGGTCACGCCAAGGCGAGTGCCATGCACCTCCGGCCGCGCCGCGAGGAGATCGAGGCCGCGGAGTCCATTGAGCAGTTCGATCATGGCGGGAGAGTAGCCGCGGCTATACCAGTGAAACCATCCTTCGCGGTAGCAGCCGTGATGATATCCAGGCGCCTCACCAAGCTGCACGGTCTCCACTATCAAGGTGGGGAACCCGAGTTCGGCGAAGCGCTTCGCGTGTCCCTGGTAATGAAACTTCTGCTGCTCCAGGTGGCCGCAAACGTAGAGGACGCCCGGCCGGCGGGTGCCCGGCGCGATGTCGTTCGGCACGTACAGGTTTGCCGTTACGTGCAGATTCGGGAGGCTTTGGTAATGCAGCTTCTCGATCCGATACGTCGCCCGATCGACAACGCCGGTGCGATCGTACGGAACCGGCGGGCGATCGCCGGCTGGCGGAAGGTCCGCGAGTCCCATCATGTCCATGAACTGGCGGCGCCGTTCGGGCATCAGCCGCTTGAAGTCGGCCGGGCTTTTCAAATCCGCCAGCGAGCGGTCGGTGATCCGGCGTGCTTCGCGAACCAGGTAGTCGCGGATCGGAAGATTCGCGGGGTGCGGAGCGTGCGTCCGCCCGAGCCCGGCCGTTTGCGGCGGCGGGACGATCGGGGCCGATTCCGTCCGTTCGGGGAATCCGCTTGCTGCCACGGCGGCGGTGGCGGCCAGGAGTTCGCGACGAGAGAGTTTCATGGGGCGAGATTATCCCTGAATGCGCTACAATACGTTCGCTTCCCCCAAAGCTGTAAATCGATGACATTGAATCGCTTCGTCGCCTGTGTCGCAGTGTTCCTCTGGCTGCCGGCTTCAGCGATCGCCCAGCAGCTTCGTTTTGACGATGTCGTGCGGAACCTTCGGAATCCCGATCCGAAGATCCGGCTCAGCGCGGTGAAGCTGCTGCGCGACGCGAAATACCCGGAAGCCATCGCGCCGATGTCGGCGCTGGTGGTCGATCCCATCGACGAGATCCAGCTCGAGACGATTGGCGCCCAGCTCTCGTTCTTCTTGTCCGAAGAAGTGAAGGCCCGCAAGAAGATTGGCTTCGTGATCGAGCGGCGCAATCCGTCAGTCGCGGGAACTGCCTTCGATCTTGGTCCGCTCGCGCGATCCGCACGGCTGGCGCCGCCCGTCCTCGTGTCGTCGCTGCTCCAGGCGATCGACGACGAGAACGATAAGGTGCGGCTCGAAGCCACGTATGCGCTCGGGGTGGTTGCGAAGGCGCCGCTGACGGGTGAGGATGCCGAGCGGCTGATCAAGGCGCTCGACCACTACGATCCCGCGGTGCGTGCCGCGGCAGCGCGCGTGATCGCACGGCTGAACGTCACGGCCGCCGGCGAGGCGCTGCTCAAGGCCGTGAACGACTCCGACGCGAACGTCCGCCATGCGGCCATGCGCGCGCTCGGATCGATCAAGGATACGCGCGCGACCTCGGCCCTGACCGAGCAGTTCGCGTTCTACCGCAAGGGTGACGGGGCGTTCGCCGCTCTGGATGCGCTCGCCCACCTCGCGCAGCCGACGAGCCTGTCCTTGTTCAAGGAGCGCCTCACCGACAAGGATCCGTTCATCCGGCGCGCGGCCGTGGAGGGGCTCGGACGGATCGGCGACAAGTCGGTGACCGAGGATCTCGTCCGCGGCGCGACCATGGACGATTCCGAGATGGTGCGCATGGCGATGGCCTTCGCGCTCGCAAAGCTCGGACGCAACTACGTCACCCGCATCGTCGACGCCATGGATTCTCCGAAGCTGGTGCCGCAGGCGCAGGAGTACCTGATCGAACTCGGGCCGTCGATCGTCCAGGACCTGTACCCGCGTCTGCAGGAGTCGGAACCCGCGATTCGCGCTGCCGTCGCCGAGGTGCTGGGCGTCATCGGCGGCGAAGGATCGCTGCCGGCGCTTCAGCCGGTGACCCAGGATCGCGATCCGCAGGTGGCCAGTTCCGCGAAACAGGCCATCGAGCGGATCAAAACACCCCGTTGATTCTCTCGCGCGAGTTCTACGACCGGGCGACGCTGAAAGTCGCCCGGGATCTCATCGGCAAGGTACTCGTCCACGAAACCCGCGCCGGCCGTGCGTCCGGCATCATCGTCGAGGCCGAGGCGTATATCGGCGAGAGTGACAAGGCGTGTCACGCCGCGCCGGGACCCACCGCTCGCAACGCGCCGCTCTACGGGCCGCCAGGCGTCGCCTACGTCTACCTCAATTACGGCATCCACTCCCTGGTGAACGCCGTCACCGAAGCGGAAGGCTCTCCCGCGGCAATTCTGATCCGCGCACTCGAGCCGAAGGATGGGATCGACTTGATGCGGCGCCGCCGCGCAGCGGGTGGGGCGAAGCGCGCGCGCGACTTTGCCGTGGACGACCTGTGCCGTGGGCCCGGCAACCTGACAAAGGCG
This sequence comes from Acidobacteriota bacterium, assembly GCA_046726015.1. GTDB lineage: Bacteria > Acidobacteriota > Vicinamibacteria > Vicinamibacterales > 2-12-FULL-66-21 > QHWT01. The sequence goes on along the minus strand of JBKOZS010000013.1, from coordinate 14,929 downwards.
CTCGGCATCGGTCTCCGGCAGAACATGCTGGACCTGACGTCGAGCACGCTCAGGATCGAGGATCACGGTCTGCCGGCGCGGAGCGTCGCGTGGAGTCGTCGCATCGGCATCAACGTCGCGGTCGAGCAGGAGTGGCGCGTGTATGCCACCGACAGCAGCGCCGTGTCGGGGCGCACGCTGAAACGCGAGCGCGTCAGCGCGAGCGCCGTGCGCGCGTAATCGGGATCTCGAGATCCAGGCGGCGCCCCTGTCGCAGGATGACCACGGTCGCGGTGGTGCCCACCTTGGAGTCCGCGAGCATTCGCTGAAACTGCGATGCATCCCCGACCTGGCGCGAGTTGAACGTGATGATGATGTCGCCCGGGCGCAAGCCGGCGGCCCATGCGTCGGAGCGACGCGACATCTCGGTGACCAGCGCGCCGCGGGTGTCCGGCGCTTCGAGCTGCTCGGCAAGCTGCGCATTCAGCGACGAGATCACCACACCGGGCATCGTGCCGCGCTGCACCTCGCCGTACTTCAGCAAGTCGTCCATGACGTGACGGGCGAGGTTGCTCGGAACGGCGAAGCCGATCCCCTGGTAGCCGCCGGTCTCGCTGAAAATCGCCGTGTTGATCCCGACCAGCTCTCCCTGTGCGTTGACGAGGGCGCCGCCGGAATTGCCAGGGTTGATGGCAGCGTCGGTCTGGATGAAGTCCTCGTACATCGCGAGCCGCCCTTCGAGGCTGCGGCCGAGCGCGCTGATGATGCCGAGCGTGACGGTTTGATTCAGCTGGAACGGATTGCCGATCGCGAGCACCCACTCAGCAACCTTCAGCTTCGATGAGTCCGCCCACGGCAGCACCGGCAGGCCACGCGCGTCGATCTTGAGCAGCGCGATGTCGGTCCCTTCATCGACCCCGATGATCCGGGCGCGCATCTCGCGCTTGTCCGGCATCACGACCGATACCTCGGCGCGCGCGTCCCCCACGACGTGGCTGTTGGTGAGAATGTAGCCGTCGCTCGACACAACGACGCCCGAGCCGAGACTCTGCGAGACACGATTCCTGTAGCCGAACACGTCCTCACGGTTGCCGAAGAAATACTGGAAGAGCGGGTCTGACGCCAACGGCGAGTTGGGTGAGCGCACCACCTGCAGCGAGGAGATGTTCATCACGCTGCTGACGCTGCGCGCGGCCACGCCGGACAGGTCGGGAAGCGAGGCCGGCACCGACGGTGCGCGGTTGGCCGCCTGGCCGGAGGTAGGCGCCGGCTGCGTCGCTGCCGCGGCGCTTTCGTCCGCGGTCCGCATGCGTCCGGTGAGTACGAGACCGGCAACGAAGCCGGCAAGCACGAAGACGAGGGCGAAAAGGGAGCGTCTCATGTTATTGCACTTCGATCCGCCGCGCGGGTGAGGTCGGCATCTTCGGCAACGTCACCGTGAGCACGCCTTGCTGCAGGTCGGCGGAGATCCTGTCGGCCTGGATTGGATCCGCGAACTCGAAGGTCCGCGTGAAGCTGCCGTACCCGCGTTCGACCTGGTGATAGTGCCGATTCGGCCCCTGGCCGGCCGCGCCGGGACGGGCACCGCGCAGCGTGATGCGATTCTCCTCGAGGGCGACATCGATCTGTTCGCGCGTCAGTCCCGGGACCTCGGCCGTGATCACGTAGCTGTCGGCGGTCTCGTAGATGTCGATCGGCGGCGCCCACGACGTTGTGTGCTGCGACGCGAGCCGTTCGAGCTGTTCCTGCCACCCACGAAGATCGCGCAACGGATCACAGGGCATCACGTGATCGTAGCACGGCCGCATGGTAAAATAAGTCGTTTGTCCGCCCCGAGACGGGGCATTACAGGATCATGGCTTCAATTCAAGCGACACGACTCAAGAAAGGCATGCTCATCAAGCTCGGGAACGACTTGTTCCGGGTGCTCGATCTGCAGCACGTCACGCCCGGCAACCTGCGCGGCTTCGTTCGCGCCAAGTTCCGCAACATCCGGAACGGTTCGCTCTCCGATCAGAAACTGCGGTCCGAAGACTTCGTCGAGCGGGCGGTGCTCGACGAGCGCGAGATGCAATACATGTACAGAGATGGCGACGCGTTCCATTTCATGGATACCGCCAGCTACGAGCAGCTGCACATCGACTCGGAAGCGCTGGGCGACGCGGCCAATTACCTCATCTCGGAGGCTACCATCAAGGTCGAGTTCTACGGCTCCGAGCCGGTCGGCATCGAGCTGCCGCTGACCGTCGACCTCAAGGTCGAGGACACGGTGCCCGGCATCAAGGGCGCGACCGCGAGCGCGCAGGTGAAACCGGCAACGCTCGAAACCGGCCTGGTCGTCCAGGTGCCGCCCTTCATCAATGTTGGAGACGTGGTACGGGTAAACACCGAAACCGGGGAATACCTGAAGAAACTCTAATGACCGGGGCACCGCCTCATCTTTCATCGCTCACCGCAAGCGAGGGCCGGAGGCAACCGCCGCGCAGCGGCGGCCCGAGCGCGCAGCGAGGTGGGGAATGTGAAAGGGGCCCCACCGAGCGGTGTAAATAATGGACGTTCAGCACCGGCCTGGTGGCGGTTGGATTGAGGTCATCGCGGGCAGCATGTTCAGCGGCAAGAGCGAAGAGCTGATTCGCCGGCTGCGCCGCGCCCAGATCGCCAAGCGCAAGGTCCAGATTTTCAAGCCGCGCATCGATGACCGTTACGGCGAAGATCACATCACCTCGCACAGCGCGATGCGCATCGAATCGCAGAACATCAGCAGCTCGCGCGAGCTGCTCGACAAGGTCGCCCGCGACACGGAGGTGGTCGGGATCGATGAAGGGCAGTTCTTCGACCCGGAGTTGCCGGCGGTGTGCAACACGCTTGCGGATCAGGGCAAGCGCGTGATCGTCGCAGGACTCGACCAGGACTACCTCGGCAAGCCGTTCGAACCGATTCCGCAGCTCCTCGCGATTGCCGAGTACATCACCAAGACGCTCGCGATCTGCATGGTGTGCGGCGCGCCCGCGAATCACACGCAGCGGCTGGTCGCGAGCAGCGAGCGCGTGCTGGTCGGCGCGCAAGGCACTTACGAAGCGCGCTGCCGCCATTGCTTCGATCCACGATTGGGACAGTAAGATAGCAGTCGCTTCATGCGGCGGCTTCCCGACGTGCTGCTCGTGCTTGGCGCTGGCTTCCTCGTCGTCAATCTCCGCCTGCTGATCCAATTCATCCATTTCACGCGACTGAGGTCGTCGGCGCTGCTCATATGGCCGGGGCGGCGGCCGCCGCTCTACACGCTCTTCCTCGCGGTCGGCGCGCTGCTCGGCCTGCTCATCATCTACAAGCTGGTCGTGTTACGGCTGCACCCGGTGCAGGTGTTCGGCGAAGTGATGATGCTGATCTATTACGTCTACGTGATGCCGCTGAGTCTGCGGATCGGCCGCGGCTTTTACGAAGACGGGATCTGGACCGAGGGAGGATTCCTTCCGTACTCGCGGATCGGCGGATTGACGTGGCGGGAGGGGGAGCACATCACGCTCGTCCTGATGTACCGGTGGCGCAACTTCGCGCGGCGGCTGATCGTGCCGGAAAAGTACTACGGCGCGGCGCGCCGCCTGTTGCGCGACAAGATCGCCTCGAACGATATTCACTTCACGGGAAAGACGCTCGACTTAGGGCTTCACGACGAGCGAGATGACGTCTGACAGCGCGAGGGGCGAGGTGCGATGTGCGAGGCGCGATGCGCGAGAGGCTATGGGCGACGGGTGTCTTCGGGTCGTTCCCTAATTCTTCAGTATCGATAAGAGCCAGCCTATAGGCCCCAGCCCCTGCGCGGTAGGATCGCGGAGCCAGTCCGGCGGGGTCAGCCAGACAAAGGCCAGGATGGCGATGACCATCGCGTCGTACTGCCACGTCGCGCGCTCGTAGGTCCAGAAGAACGCGTTCCAGAGGATGCGGCCGGGGAGCGTCGCGGGGTTCTTCATGCCACGGCCTCGTGCGGTTGGCGCAGCTCGCGATACGTGTGAATCACGCGATCGGCCACCGTGAAGATCGACAGCACCAGGATCACCCAGAGCACTGCCGCCATCCGGTTGGTGAACGCGCCGATCATGAAGAGCACGATCCGCTCCGGGCGCTCCATGAAGCCGACCTTGCACTTCGTGATCATCGACTCCGCGCGGGCGCGCGTGTAGCTCGTCATGATCGCGAACATCATGGCGAGCGACGTGACCATCACGTAGTCGGTCCGGTGCAGGTGCGAGTACAGGTAAATGAGGCCGATGAAGAGCAGAATGTCAGAGAAGCGGTCGATGACCGAATCCCAGAAGCCGCCGAACTTGCTCACGGCGCCCAGCTCGACGGCGACCTTGCCGTCGATGAAGTCGAAGATATTCGCGACGACCATCACCACGCCTGCCGTGACGAAGCGGCCGAGTGCGAGCTCCCAGGCCGCCGCGGCATTGATGAGCACGCCGACGAAGGTGAGAATGTTGGGATGGATGCGTAACGCCACGCACGTCTTGATGATCGCGCGCAACGGCAACATGCAGATACGCCCGATAAGCCCGGTAAATGTCATCTCGCTGCTATAATGGCAGGTTCAATTCATCGCCAGAAATAACACAGTGTAGTCCATGCCGATTCGGGACCTCAAGGGCCAGATTTCCCGCCTGCCGGAACAGCCCGGCGTTTACCTCTATTACAACGAGGCGGGGGAGACCCTGTACGTCGGCAAGGCGCGCACCCTGCGCGATCGCGTGCGCAGCTACCTCGGCGCGCAGGGGATGAGCCCGCGGCACGACGCGCTGCTCGACGAAGCGTCCCGGCTCGACATCATTGTCACCGACTCGGTCGTGGAGGCGCTGGCGCTCGAGAATCACCTGATCAAGCAGCGCACGCCCAAGTACAACATCCTGCTGCGCGACGATAAGAACTATCCCTACCTGCAGCTGACGACCGGAGAGGCGTTCCCGCGCGTGCTCGTCGCGCGGCGCGTGGAGAAGGACGATCACTTCTACGCGGGCCCGTTCATGCCGGCGAAGCTGGGGCGGCGGACGATGTCGTTGACGCACCGGTTGTTTGGGATCCGGTCGTGCAACGAGGTGATCACGGGCGAGCGCGCGCGGCCGTGCCTGGAGTTCGACATCGGCCGGTGCATCGCGCCGTGCGTGAGGGAAATCTGCTCGGAGGAACGATACGCCGTGGCCGTGCGGCACACGAAACTTTTTCTCGAGGGACGCAACGACGAGCTCGTCGACGACCTGAAGAAGCGGATGACCGAAGCGGCGCTGGAGGAACGCTTCGAACAGGCCGCGCAGCTGCGCGACGCGATTCGCACGATCGATACCGTGCGCCAGCGTCAGCAGAAGATGGCCGGCACCGAGCTTGGCGATCGTGACGCGTTTGGCTTGAAGGTGGGTCCCGCCGGCGCCGTCGTGCAGGTGTTCCAGGTGCGCGGCGGAAAAGTCGTCGAACGGATCGAGCTTGTCACCGATTCTTCGGCGTCTGAAGGAGGCAGTGGGTCGGAGCTTGAAGTGCTGCAGGCCGCACTCGAGCAGTTTTACGGCGAACATCCTGCGCCCCCCGAAGTGCACCTGCCGCTCGCGCTCAATGAGTCGGAGACGGAAGTCCTCGAAGCGTGGCTGACGGATCGGTCGGCATATCGCGTGCGCCTCCTCGTTCCGAAGCGCGGCGAGAAACGCGGTCTGCTCGATCTCGCGGCACGGAACGCGCAGGTCGCGTATCAAACACGATTCAACGAGAACGTCGCTGCGCACTACGACGCGCTCGAGACGCTTCGCGCGGTCCTCGGCCTGCCGTCAATTCCACGCCGCATCGACTGCTTCGACATCTCGACGATCCAGGGGAGCGAGACGGTTGCGTCGATGGTGGTGTGTGAAGACGGGAGAATGAAGCGGAGCGAGTATCGGAAGTTCAAGATTCGAGGCGCGAGGCGCGAGGCGCGAGGCGCGGACGACCGAGGCGCGATGCGCGACGGGCAAGATGCAGGAGGACCGCTCGGATTGGCAGGACCTGTGTGGCCGATGGCGATCGGCGATGACTCGAGCACTGATGTGCGGACGCCAGCGCCTGCGGCCGCCGCGAGGAGCGAGTCTTCGAGCGACGCAGCGGCAGCGAGCGGGGGTGGGGCCCCGCGAGCGCTGATATTGGACGACTTCGCCTCGATGCACGAAGTCGTGCTGCGGCGTTACAGGAAGGTGATGGAGAGTGGCGGGCCGTTTCCCGATCTCATCATCATCGACGGCGGCAAGGGACAGCTCGCCGCGGCGTATCACGCGCTCGAAGAGCTCGGGCTTGCGAACGTGGTCGCGGTCGGCATTGCGAAGAAAGAGGAGCTGCTGTTCACGCGGGATCACGTCGATCCCATCGCCCTGGCGCCCAACAGCCCCGCGCTGCTGCTGATTCAGCGGATCCGCGACGAAGCGCACCGCTTCGCGGTCACGTTCCACCGCCAGTCGCGCGCAAAACGCGACCTGCAGTCGGAGCTCGACCGGATCGCGGGCGTGGGCCCGCGGCGGCGGAAGGCCCTTCTCACCGCTTTTGGCAGCGTCGCCGGCGTACGCCGGGCGAATCGCGAAGAACTCACCGCGGTCGTGGGCGTGAAATGCGCCGATGCCGTGCTGGCCCACTTCGCGGCATTGCACGGCTGAGCTTCGCCGCGTATACTTCCGCTGACACGACCCAGTGGTAGTGTAGTTACGCCCCAGCGCCGGGAACTGCTGGTTGTGCGTGCGTGGCCCCACCCCAGAGCCGCGCGGCAGTTCTTCAAATCCCTCCCCAGGCGCGCAGGGCGGCCGCTGCCCGAGATGGCAGCTCGTAACCGTGACCCGTTGCACCGCGGTCGGTTCGTGCAGGTGAAGGTGACTCGATGCGCGCAACGCGGATAGTCGTCATGGTCCTCGTGTCTCTTGCCGGCGGCACCGGGCCCGGTATGGCGCAGCCGGTCGATGGGCCGGTCCCGTCCCGGCCTCTTGTGTCTGTCGTGGCCCTTCCTGATGCGACCTCCCCGGCCGAGCGGCTGGCGACCCTCCAGCGATGGACCAGCGATTACACCGAGTGGAAGGCCTGGTTCGACCAGTGGCGCAACCGGCGCGAGCCGGGCTGGTTTGGAACACGGGAACGGCGCCCGCGCCCGGATCCGCCGGGATGGCTGATCGCGACGTGTCCCGTCCCATCAGATGAAGCGGCCGTGCTCGTGGACGGCTGCCGCCTGCTGGTCGAGTGGCGTACCACCGACATCGGCACCACGATGGTCGCGCAGCAAGTGACGACCGCGCGCACGCAGCACGAGGCGACGACGAAAACCGTGTGGTGGCAGCACGTGCATCTCGACGCGCTGTGGCCGATGACGCAGGGCACGTCCGGCGTCTTCGGCCTCGTCGGTCTTCACACAACCATTCGGGTCAGCGGACGTGTCCAGGTGTTCGTCGCGCCTGGCGCGATCCTGATGCGTGTGCCGGGCATAGAAGGCGGGCAGCAGTGGAAGCCCGCCACCGACTGGGGCTTCAGCTATCGCGTGCTCGATTTCATCGTCCCCGGCGCTCGTCGTCCCGCCACGCTTCACGTCAACCTGGCGAAGGTGTGGCTGCTGGGAGGCAAGGAGAACCTGGCGGCGGTCAGCCCGGACATGTACCTTGCCGGGTTCTCACTCACATTCCGAAAGGCGCCCACGCGCTGAAAGACCGGCCGGTACGACACCCATCGCCCCGGTCAGCGCCACGAGCGATCAGAACCGGAAGCCGACCGTGATCGGAAGGAACTTGCCGTTCGCATCGAACGATTCGCCGGTGACCGGGTTGGTCACCGTCGGTCCCCAGATGTAGTGATAGCGGACCTCGAAGTACACGGATGCCGCGTCGGTCAACCTGAAGTTCACGCCGCCACCGAAGTTCATGCCGAAATCCGTTGAACTGCGGCTGCCGACCACCTGATCGACTGAGACCGCTTCCGGGAAGCAGACATACCAGTACGGGTCACATACGGTGACGAAGCCCACGCCCGGCGTCGTGACATTGACCGGCCGGTAATACACGCCCAGCCCGGTGATGAAGTACGGCTTCGTCTTCCCCTCGACCTTCGGGCTGATGAGCACATTGCCAGTGCCGTACTGCATGTTCCCGTCAGCAAAGAAATCGGTCGGCACACTGTCGCCCGCCGGCGTCGGAAACACCGGCAGCTGCAGGTTCTTCTTCTTCATGCCGTTCCAGGAGTATTCGCCCTGGACCGCGACCACCGGGTTGATCTTGTAGATCACGCCCAGGTTGAAGCCGCCGCCATTGCCGATTCGATCGGAGGCCGCACCGTAGACGCCCGTGAAGCCGCCGCCGACATTTATCTGTACCGGTCGTTCGTCCTGGGCGAAGGCCGGCGAGGCAGCGACGAACGCTGCCGCGATGATGAATCCCGTTACGCGACGCATGAGTGAACCTCCTTGAGCGTGAGTTCTCCCGGATAAAGAGATGCTATGGAGGAAGATCGGGGTGCACGAACTGTCCCCAATGACAGTCGTCGGGCAAACTAGTGACAGTCTCCCCGGTGGATGACTGAGACCCCGCACCTGTCGGTGTTTCCAGCGAATGCCGGTACTTCTGCCAGTTGGTTGCGACGACGGGGAGTGGTCTGCTTCGACGCGCTATGCGCCGTTGCGTCACCTGGCTCGTGTTCGTGACTTCATTTGCGCTGTCCACGCTCGGGTGCTGGGGAGGTACGTCCGATCCCCGCGTTCGCCCCGTGAAGATGGGCGATGTGGACACGGGCGCCACGTCGATGGAGGCGGTGCGGCGTCAGCTGCAGGGCACATGGGAGCTGGTGTCGCTCGAAGTGATGTCTCCGGGCGGCACGCTCGCCAAGGTGCCGGCGCGGGGGCAGCTGACGTACGACGAGTTCGGCAACCTGCAAATGAGCGGAACGGTGAACGATCCCAACATCGACTCGGGCGTGCTGAGGCTCTCGGGGCGCGCCGTGATCGATCCGACGAAGCACATGCTGCGCCTCATGGACGTGAAAGGCACCACGACATCCGCGGAGCAGGCGCTCGATTCGCAAATCGATCCGGCCAAGGTGAGGTACTACGAGTTCGTCGACGATCTGCTGAAGACCACCGTAAAGGACGCGAAGGGCGCAACGACCGCCACTGCCACCTGGAAGCGCACGACCTAATCACTCCGAGACGACTGCTTCGAAAACCGTCGCGATCCGCGACGACTGGCGATCCGTGTACAGGGCCCAGTAATATCGCCGTTGCCCGCAGCCGCATGCGGCACAACCGGAGCCACCCCATGAGCAAAAGCCGAGTCGAAAAACTCATCGAACCATTTGTCATTCGCAACGGCCGCAACTTCAAGCTGAAGGACATCGATCCCGATGACACGGGAGGGTTCAAGCCCGAGAAGGAAGATGCGGCGAAAGTGCTGCAGGACGGGGTGACCCGATTGTGCGATCTGCAGGAGAAGCTCTATGCCCAGGATCGCTGGGGCGTGCTGCTGATTTTCCAGGCGCTCGATGCCGCCGGCAAGGACGGCGCGATCAAGCACGTCATGTCCGGGATCAACCCGCAAGGCTGCCAGGTGTATTCCTTCAAGCAGCCGTCGTCCCAGGACCTGGATCACGATTTTCTCTGGCGCAATCTCATTTGCCTGCCCGAGCGGGGCCGCATCGGGATCTTCAACCGTTCGTACTACGAGGAAGTCCTGGTCGTGCGCGTCCACCCCCAGCTCCTCGACAAACAGCAGCTTCCCGGCAAGCTGATTACGAAAGACATCTGGAAGGAACGTTACGAAGATATCAACGCGTTCGAGCGCTACCTCGCGCGAAACGGATACGTCATCCGCAAGTTCTTTCTTCACCTGTCGAAGAAGGAACAGGCGAAGCGGTTCGAAAAGCGCCTCGATGAACCCGACAAGCAGTGGAAGTTCTCGCTGGGCGACCTTCACGAGCGCGAGAGCTGGAAGGATTACCAGAATGCCTACGAGGAGACCATTCGCAACACCGCGACACGCCATGCGCCGTGGGTGGTCGTGCCGGCCGACAGGAAATGGTTTGCGCGGCTGGTCGTGGCGGCAACCGTGATCGACGCCCTCGAAGAACTCGACCTGGCGTTTCCAAAAGTGACGGCAGAAAAGAAGAAGGAGCTGGAGCAAGGACGGCGGCTGCTCCACGGCAATGGTGGTGGCCGGTGACCGGCGGCGGTGCTAGAATCCGCGCGTACGAATTACATACGCGCTTGGCCAGGAGGGATGATGTCCCTGCGGCATATGCCGGCGGGTGTCGCGGGCAAACTGCCAGGTCTTTCCGCCCTGATCGCGATGCTCATCGTATGCCCGGGCGCCGCGGCCGCCGGACTCGGGACGGCGGGCCCGGCCGCGCTGCGTAACAGCTCCTCGCAGCGGCAGGCCGCGGTTGCGCCCGCACTCCACTCGCGGACACCCGACCCCTCGGCTGACCTCTGGCGGGACCATCGCAACTTCGTCGTCGCGATTGCCGCGATTCTCGTGGCCCAGCTGGCGCTGATCGCGGGACTGGCCGTCTTCCACCGTCGGCAGCGCCGCGCGGAAGACGCGCTGCGTCGAAGCGAAGCGCGCACCGGCGCGATCTTTCGCATGGTTCCCGATCTGATGTTCGTGATGAGCCGCGACGGTGTGTACCTCGATTACCACGCACGGGATCCGCGGGATCTGTTCGTTCCCCCGGAACAATTTCTCGGCAAGCGTTTCCGCGACGTTTTTCCTCCGGATCTGACGGCACTGTTCGAGCGTCATTTCGAGCAGGCCCTGGCGTCCGACGAGCCGGTCATCCTCGAATACTCACTCCCGATGGCCGGCGGCGAACGCCACTACGAAACGCGCCTGGTGCGCTGCGACAACGAGACCATCATGACCATCGTTCGCGACGTCACGTCGCGGCACCAGGCGGAGGAAGATCTCCACAAGGCGCAGGCGGAACTGGCGCAGGCGACCCGGGTGCGCGCGATCGGTGCCTTGGCGGCCGGGATCGCGCACGAGGTGAGCCAACCGCTGGCAGCGATCATCACCAACGCGCGAACCGGGCTCAGGCAACTCGACTCGCGCGTCACGAATACCGCCGTCGTGCGCGATGCGCTGCGTGACATTGTCAGCGACGGACAACGCGCCAGCGGCGTCATCACGCGCATCCGCGGCCTGGTGAAACACGAGCCCCTGCGCCGGGCGCCGGTGGCGATCAACGACGTCATCGAGGACGTGATTGCGCTGAGCAGCCGGATGCTGCGGCAGCGGCGCGTGACGCTGCGGCTCGATCTGTCGCCAGATCTGCCGCGCGTCATCGGCGATCGCGTACAGCTGCAGCAGGTCCTGTTGAACCTCGTGCTCAACGCGGCTGACGCGATGCAGGGCTCGAACGGACGCGGTCGCGCGCTGGCGATTCGCTCGAGCCGGCGTGGCGAGCGCGTCGCGGTCGCCGTGCAGGATTCAGGTGGCGGCCTGCAGCAGGCGGATCTGGATCGCATCTTCACGCCATTTTTCACAACCAAGCCGGAGGGGATGGGCGTCGGACTTTCCATCAGCCGCTCGATCGTCGAAGCGCATGGCGGCGTGCTCAACCTGACGAACAACTCGTCGCACGGCGCCACGTTCGAATTCGAGTTGCCGGTGGCCGCGTCGTGATAAGCCTATCCGCCCACACCATGCTGACCGCGCCAACCGTTTTCGTGGTCGACGATGACCCCTCGCTTCGGACAGCGGTCTCGCGACTCCTGGCGACCGTCGGCCTTGCCGTGGAGACCTTCTCAACCGCCGAAGATTTCCGGAATAAGGTCGACCCCGCACGACCCGGGTGCCTGATTCTCGACGTGAGGATGCCTGGCGCCAGTGGCCTGGATCTGCAGTATCAGTTGGCCTCGAACGGGTATGAACTTCCCGTCATTTTTGTGTCGGCTCATGCGGACGTTGCGCTCACCGTTCGCGCCATGAAGGCGGGTGCGCTCGACGTCTTTACGAAACCGTTCGACGATCAGCTCCTCCTCGACGCCGTGCATACGGCGCTCGAGCGCGATCGGCTGAACCGCTCTCAACTACTGGAGGTACAGATACTTCGGGATCGCTATAGCACGCTCACGACCCGCGAGCGAGAGGTGATGGCGCTGGTGGTGACCGGTCGTTTGAACAAGCAAATCGCCTCGGACCTTGGCACATCGGAGAAGACGGTGAAGGCCCATCGCGGGCAAGTCATCCGGAAGATGCGGGCCCGTTCGCTTCCCGATCTGGTTCGTATGGCCGATCGCCTTGGATCTGCGATGCACCCGGGTCCCGCTGCTGCGAGCACGTCGGACGGCGGTTGATATAGAGACCAAGGTCCAATACCGCGAGGCCCTAGGTCTTATGGACCAGACGGCCGCCCCCGACATACAGTCTGGTCCATCTGCGAAGGCTCCCCGCGCAAGATGAAGTACTTTTCGTCCTACCGTTTCGATAGAGGTCGCGGAACTCTCTGGCGCGGCACGCGCCAGATCGTCATCACACGCAAGGCGGCCGACCTGCTCCGCTGTCTCGTGAATGGCGCGGGCACCCTGGTCCCTCATCATGAAATCCTGGCGAGCGTGTGGCCGGACACCCACGTGCAGCCCGAGAATGTCAAGGTCCTGATTCGCGAGTTGCGCCGTGCGCTGGGAGACGACGCCCGCGATCCGCGCTTCATTCGCAGCGAACCCGGACGTGGGTATGCCTTTCTCGCACCGGTGTCGGATGTTCCACTGCCGATCACCACGCCACAACGGGCCGCGGTCTCGTCGACCTTCGTGAACCACCGCCACGAATTCGCGGGACTGCAGGAGAGCCTCATTGCTGCCTCGGCCGGCGAATGCCGCCTGGTGCTGGTCGAAGGAGAGCGCGGCACCGGCAAGACCGCGCTGTGCGACGCGTTTTTGCAGCACGTCGCCGATCTACCGTCGGTGCGTGCGTGCTACGGGCAGTGCGTCGAGCGCGCGGATCCGGTGGAGGCGTATTTCCCGGTGATCGACGCGATCCATCATCTCGCGCGTCAATCGCCGTCGACGATTCCCGAGTTGCTCCTTCGGCACGCGCCGGGCTGGCTCGCGCAGCTTCCCCCGTGGGTGGCTGACATGGTCGCGCCCACGCGGTCGATGGCCCCGACGGAACCGACGCGACTCGTGAGCGAGTTGAGCGCGTTCCTCGAGACGCTTGGCAGCGAGTCAACGTCGGTGATCGTCCTCGAGGATCTGCAGTGGGGAGACTTCGACACGTTCGAATTACTGCGCGCGATTGCGCGCCGTCACGCGCCGCTGCGAACGTTGATCGTGGCGACATACGCGCCACACGCGACAACGGTCGCGGGCGGCGTGTTGCGGAGTATCGCGGCGGAGCTGCGCGCGACCGCGCGATGCGTGTCGCTGTCGATGGAGCCGCTCCGCGAAGAGGACGTGCGTGAATACCTGGTCGAGCGTTTCGGCCACGGCCCCGTCGAGGGGCTCGCGCGAATGCTGCACCGCGTCACCGGCGGAATTCCCATGTCGCTCGTCGCGGCCACGGATGGTCTCGTCGCAGCGGACCACCTGACGTTCGCCAACGAGACGTGGCGGCTGCGGTACTCAACACGGACGATCGAAGGATCGCTGCCGAAGGAATTGCTCGACGTCGTCCTCTGGCGATTCCAGCAGCTCGCGCCGCTGGACCGGCTGGTGCTGGAGACCGCGGCGGTGGTCGGCGTGGAGTTTTCAGCCGAGGATGTTGCGACGGCTGCTGCCGTCGAAACGCCTGCCGCCATCACGCAGCGGCTCGAGACGCTGCACACGCGCAAGTTCATTGCGCGTCGCGGCACGCTCGCGCACGCTGACGGTCGCGATGCGGTGTACCGATTCGTTCATCCCGCACATGCCGACGTGCTTGCCGCGCATGCACCGCCGGTTCAGCAGATCCGAGCCGCGGAGCGCCTGGCGAGCGTGTCGCGTAGCGGCGTCCGCTTCGCCTGAGTGCTCTGCCCCCGACACCCCCTCAGCCTGGAAGGATCAGTCCAGCGCGGCGGTCACGTTAATTGTTACGCTTCTGCCCGGCCGGCGGTGAGGAATCGAAACTCTCATTGACGTCCGTGCTCCAGTAGAAGTCCTTAAAGAACTTACCGCGAGATGGCATCGCAACCGCGACATGCCGTGGGTGAGTGCGGCAGCCGCCCGGCGCTGCGAGCGATCGATTGACGGGTCGGTGTGGTCCCCGACTTGAAAGGCGATCAATACGCTGAGGCAAACGCATGGCCGGGACCACACACGCGGCCGCGCCATCGATGGCGGCACTCACGTCGAACGTGGTCGTTCCTCTGTGGACAAATTGCCGGGCAGGCGCGTAGCCACGCCGCTTCGGGCGCTGGTCGTGATGGCCGCTTTCGTCGCGGCCAGTGCGCGCGCCGCGGCTGCGCAGGAACTGGACCCGAACGCGTACCAGCCGGCGCCGGTCGGGTTGAACATCATTTCGATTGCGACCACGATCAGCGCCGGCGACCTCTCGTTCGATCCATCAGGGCCGATCAGCGATGCCTCGTCCACCATCAGCACGACGGCGCTGGCGCTCGGTCGCACCGTCAATATCGCCGGACGATCCGGCAACGTCGGCCTCGTGATGCCGTATGTGATTGGCAACGTCAGAGGCAAGTACCTGGGATTGAGCGAGAGCGTGCAGCGATCCGGACCCGCGGACTTCAGAGTGCGGGTGGCGATGAATCTGTATGGCGCACCCGCGATGACGATCCGCGAGTTTGCGAGCTACCGTCAGCGGACAATCGTGGGTACGAGCCTCATCGTGGTCGCCCCGCTCGGCCAATATTCGTCGCGAAAACTGATCAACATCGGCACGAAACGCTGGGCGTTCAAGCCGGAAGTTGGATTCGCCCGCGTGTCCCGCAAATGGATATTCGAGACGTACGCCGGCGTCTGGCTCTTCACCGCGAATGACGACTTCTTCGG
>JBKOZS010000012.1:0-15214 GCA_046726015.1 Acidobacteriota bacterium | reverse complement strand
TCGCGACCCGGCTGCAGCAGAAAGGTGTGCATCGCATCGTCATCGGCCGGCTCAACGTCGAGAAAGACGAAGAGGGCGCGACCGGGATTCGACCTGGGGGTGATCCGGCGTCCCACAACTGCTCGGCGGTGTGAACCGCCGTCCCGTAGACCTGTTTTGCCGCGACGATCCCGGTCGCGCCCTCTTCGTCTTTCTCGACGTTGAGCCGGCCGATGACGATGCGATGCACACCTTTCTGCTGCAGCCGGGTCGCGAGGGGCACCGAGGCGCGTCGATCCGGCAGCTCGAAGATGAAGGTGCGCAGCTCGTCGCGCGTCACGCCTCGCTGAATCGTGACTTTCTCGATCTCACGTTCGCGCATGTCACGCGCGAAACCAACGAGCCCGGGGGCCGACTTTGCCAGTCGCGTGCCGTTGACGACCACCTCGTCGCCAATGAAACCGATCACGACGGCGTCCGCCTTCTGCGCGACCGTGTTGCACAGCCCCGTCACCGCGTCCACGCCTCGCTGCACCAGGGGGTGGCCGGACGAGTAAAGGGTCGCGCCCCGGATAGCTGCCGCGAGCCGGCGGACGAGATCGTCGTAGATGTTCGCGTCAGCCATTCGCCTCCACCGCCGCACGCGCCAGCCGTCGCAGCACGCGATCGCCGGTCACCGCCGCCTCTTTGATCGCGCGATCGGCCGCAGGCGTGCGGATCGCGCGCAGCGTGGTGAGCGACTCCGTCTTCACGGCGCGCACCTTGCGTCGCGCCAGCAGTTTCTTCTTGCGCATCAGCGTGGTCAACGCCGGTACGGCGTGATCGTCACCGACCTGTGCGAGCGCCGCGAGCGTTTCGAGGACGATGACGTGATCCGCACCGAACGGATCGCTGTCGTCGAGGATGCGGACCAATACAGGCACGACGCGCGCGTCGCGCTCGGCAACCAGTGCGTCGACGACCGCGCGCCGCTGTTCGCCGGTCGATGCGCGCAGGACGGTGTGCACGCACTTGGCCGCCGCGGGGTCCTTGATACCTGCGAGCGCCCGCACCGCGGCGGCGAGCACGCGCGCGTCCACACCACGCAGCAGCGGCTGGAGCAAGGGCACGCCTTCAGCCACACCAATCTCGCCGAGCAGTTCTGCGGCATTCTTCTGCGCCGTCCACTTGTTCGAGGAGACGAGCGGTCCCAGCCGCGTGATGGCGCGCACGCCGTGCTGGAGAACGATGGTCGCGGCCCGCTGGCGCCCGCGCGTCAGCTCCTCCGATTCCAGGAGCGGGAGCAACGCATCTGTTGATGCCGGCCCGACATGGCGGCAGACCTGCGCAAAGCGCGCTGCCTCGTCGTCGGCCATGTTCTCGAGCAGGTCGGCCGCTTCGCGAAACGCGACTGTCGACACCAGCTCGTCGAGCGCGCGGCGACTCCCTTCATGCGCGACCGATGAGGGTTTGGCCGCGTGCGCGGCAAGCGCGGACACGACCGCGACGGCTGATTCGTAATCGCCGGCCAGCAGCAGATCTTCGGCAAGCGCCCCGACGTCGCGCGCGAGTTCCGGCGCACGTGACGGATCGGTCTCGAGCTTCAGCAGGTCGATCAACAGCGTGACCGACAGCCGTCGAACATTGTCCTGCCCCAGCGTGTCAACGAGCGCGACCAGGTCCTCGGAGAGCTCCTGCGTAGCCATTTGCTCGGCGCGCGCGCCGATGCCATCGAGCCCCGCCCGGTACTGCGCCGACACGAACGGCCGTTCGTTGTACGAGAGCAGCAGCTCCTCCATCGATGACCAGAGCGCCTGGAACTGATCCTGCCGTCCGAAATCCATCTCGCGAAGCAGCTGCCGTGTCAGCGACATGACCCGGTGCTTCCGCTCGCCATCCGGCGCGATCGTGTCGAATACCGTCGCGAGACGCTGCGACGCCTGGCCCTCGATCGCCAGCGTCGTCGCGAGCAGCTGCGCCACTTTCACGTCGTCGAACGCCTCCACGATGCCGTTGAGGAGAACGCCGTTCTCGGTGTCCACTGCCACGGACGGCGCGTTCTCGGTTGCGTGCAGCATCTGCATCACGACCTGGGGGTTCAGGCTGGCCGTCGCGGCGGCAAGGTTGTCGATGACCTCGCGCCGCCGCTCGGGCGACAGCACATCGACGATGCCGGTGAGATACCGGTAGGCGGCGACGACCGCCGCCGCCTGGGACGTCACCATTGGCGAACCGTCGGGCGTGTGATGCGGCGCGATGACGTCGCGCGCCAGCTCGCCGATCGCGACCACGTCGCCGGAGATCTCGAGCATGCGCGCCTGGGTGGCTTGGTCAATCGGCCGCCGGCGATCCAGGACCGATCGCACGATCGCCCGCCACAAATCGTCCTTGCGCCGCGCGGGGTTGATAACCTCGCGGTCCTCGAGCACGTGAGAGTAATCAATCTGCTCGACGAGAATCGCGGCGTCACCCTGCTGGGACCACACCCTGGCCGGGCCGCCGCGCTGGCGTGTGATGCGCGAGTCTTCACTCAGGACACCGAGCAGCCGCTGGAGCGACAGCACGCCGACGTCCGGCATGAACGTCAACTCGACGACGTCGCGATCGTGCAACCACGCGGCCGCTTCGGCAACCGATCCCGCGTCGCGGCCGGTCATCGGCACGCCAGCAATCAGCAGCGTGTCGGGGGTGACCCCGAACGAAAACGGACGCCCGGCCGCCACGTCGGCGAGCGCGTGGCGCACGCGTTCGAGGGACCCGTGCACGGCGGGGTGTTCCGGCGGATACAGCGCCCAGCTACGCGCCGCAGCAACCAGGGTTCGCGCGAGGGTCGACACGTTCCGGCACAATTCCGGCGAAAGGGTCGGGGCGTCGGGCATGCAGGGGGAAAACGGTACCCTGAATTATACTCTTGGCGCCTTCCATGCGCGCGGTCGATCTCATTCGCACAAAAAGGGATGGCGGCCACCTGGACCGGGCCGCCATCGAATGGTTCGTGGCCGGGGTGACCGACGGCAGCCTGCCCGACTACCAGGCGTCCGCCCTGTTAATGGCGATTCTGCTGCGGGGCATGACCCGGGAGGAGACGGCCGCCCTGACCGATGCCATGGTGCGGTCCGGCATCCGGGTGGAGTACCCGGACCTGCCAGGCACCCCCGTGGACAAGCACAGCACCGGGGGAGTCGGCGACAAGACGTCCATCGTCCTGGCGCCGCTCGCGGCCGCCTGCGGCGCTTACGTGCCGATGATGTCGGGGCGCGGTCTCGGGCACACCGGGGGCACGCTCGACAAACTGGAATCGATTCCCGGGTTCCGCACGGCGCTGTCGCTCGACGAGCTGCGGCGCGCCGTCAAGACGATTGGCTGCGCGCTCATTGGGCAGACATCCGAGATCGCGCCCGCCGACAAAAAGCTCTACGCGCTGCGCGACGTCACCGCGACCGTCGAAAGCATCCCGCTCATTTCCGCGTCGATCATGAGCAAGAAAATCGCCGAAGGGATTGGCGGGCTCGTGCTCGACGTCAAGGCGGGGCGCGGCGCGTTCATGAAAACCGAAGCGGACGCGAGGCGCCTCGCCGAATCGCTCGTGTCAATTGGCGAAGCGGCCGGCGTCCGCACCGAGGCGCTGCTGACGAACATGGATGTGCCGCTTGGCCGCGCGGTCGGGAACGCGCTGGAGATCATCGAGTGCATCGAGACCTTGAAGGGGAAGGGACCCGACGATGTCGAGGACCTCTCGGTGGAGCTGGCCGCCCGAATGCTGATCGTGTCGGGCGTCGAGCATGACGGCTCCCGGGCAGAAGCCAGGGTGCGCGCCGCCATTGCTGACGGATCCGCCCTCGCAAAGCTGAAACAGATCGTGGAAAACCAGGGAGGTGATCCGCGCGCCATCGACGACTACTCGCGAATGCCGTCCGCTCCCGATCGGGAACGCGTTCGCGCCGCTCGTGACGGCGTCGTTGCCACGATCGAGGCAGAACTCGTCGGGCGCGCGGCGGTGCTGCTCGGCGCGGGGCGCGATCGGCTCGACGCACAGATCGATCCGGGCGTCGGCATGATGATCCTGGCGCCGCCGGGCAGCCAGGTTCGCGCAGGGGAGCCGGTCATCGAAATCCACCATCGCGCCGGCCGTGGACTCGAGGAGGCGCGCCAGTTGCTTGCCGCCGCCATCGAGATCGCGGACGCCGCCGCACCATCGCGTCCGCTCATCGTCGATCGCATCCAGGGCATTCAGAAGAGGACGGCTTGATGGCGCACCAGGCCACCAGTACCGCGCAGGCCACCGAAGAAACCCCGTATCCCGTTCCTCAGCGCATCCGGTACGACGCTCGCGATTTCATGGTCATCGGCGGCGCGCTTGCCGTAGCGGCCGTCTGCGCGCTGATCGCGCATTTCGCGGTCCCCCGCCTGCAACCGCTGGTCGGTTTGATTGTGATTCTGACGATCGCCTATGCGTTCTCCACCAACCGCCGCGCGATCGACAGGCGCACGGTCGCGTGGGGACTGACGCTGCAACTGCTGTTCGCGCTGCTGGTGCTCAAGACCATGGTCGGGCGGCAGGTGTTCCAGACGCTCGGCGCTGCGATCAACCGGCTGCTCGATTTCGCCTTCGTTGGATCCGACATGGTGTTCGGACCTCTCGGAAACAAGGAGGTCTGGCCGAGGATCATGAGGACCGTGCTTGGCGAGGAAGGCGCGCGCTACAGCGTGCTGTTCGCGTTCCAGGTACTGCCCACGATCATCTTCATCGCGGCGCTGTTCGCGATCCTCTATTACTTCGGCGTCATGCAGCTGGTCGTGCGCGCGTTCGCCGTGCTGATGCGCCGCGCCATGCGCGCGAGCGGCGCCGAGTCGCTGAACGTGGCGGCCAGCATCTTCATGGGACAAACCGAAGCGCCGCTGACGATCCGGCCCTACCTGCCGCGGATGACGGAGTCGGAGCTGATGACGGTGATGACGTCCGGCATGGCGCATATCTCGGGCGGCATCATGGCGGCTTACATCCTCTTCGGCATCGAAGCCCAGCACCTGCTGACTGCAGTCATCATGACTGCGCCGGGGACGCTGATGATGGCCAAGATCTTCGTCCCTGAAACGCAGGTGCCGGAAACGATGGGAACGGTGCGTCTCGACATCGAGCGCACCGACGTGAACGTGATCGATGCGGCGGGGCGTGGCACCAGTGAAGGCCTGATGCTGGCGCTGAACGTTGGCGCGATGCTGATCTCGTTCCTTGCGCTCATCGCGCTCGTGAACGCGCTGCTCGGCCTGGTGAACCTGAGCCTGCAGCAGATTTTTGGCTGGGTGTTCGCGCCGGTCGCCTGGGCGATGGGAGTGCCCTGGCGTGACGCACCCACGATCGGCAACCTGCTCGGCACGCGCATGGCGCTGAACGAGTTCGTCGCATACTCCCAGCTCGGGCCGATGAAACCGGTGCTGGACCCCCGGTCGTTTACGATCGCGACGTTCGCGCTATGCGGCTTCGCGAATTTCAGCTCCATCGGGATTCAGATTGGCGGCATCGGCGCGCTCGCGCCGTCGCGCCGTCACGATCTGGCGCGCCTGGGCCTGCGAGCCATGCTCGCCGGGACGCTGGCGAATTTCATTACCGCGACGATTGCCGGGTTTCTGCTGTAAACAATCGAAGGAGTCGAAGGAAGACGAAGCGTCGAAGGATCTCAATCAAAAATAGTCGAAGGATCTCAAGCAATGGTCGAATGATCTCGAGAAATGATCGAAGGATCTCGACAAACTACCTGTAAGTTCCTTCGAGACTTCGGTTTTCCTTCCAATACTTCGATTGCTAGAGACATGGACTACTTCGCGAGGGTTGAAGAAGCAGCGGCGCTGATTCGCGGCAAGGTCGGCACGCCCGATGTCGCGGTCGTGCTCGGTTCCGGCCTTGGCGAGTTTGCGAAAACGCTGAAGGCAGCAACCGAGTGGTCGTACGGCGACCTTCCGCACTGGCCGGCGTCAAACGTGATTGGCCACGAGGGACGCCTTGTCGTTGGCACGCTGGCCGGACGGCGAGTCGCGGCGCTGTCAGGGCGCGCGCACTTCTACGAAGGGCACGACCTGAGGACCGTCACGTTTGCCACGCGCGCGATCGGCCGCCTGGGCGTGAAGGTCCTGATCCTCACCAACGCGGCCGGTGGCGTGAACGTGAACCTCAAGCCGGGCATGTTGATGGTGATGGACGATCACCTCAACCTGCTGGGCAGCAATCCACTCGTCGGGCCGAACGAGGATCGCTTCGGCCTGCGTTTCCCGGACATGTCCGAGGTCTACTCGAAGCGGTTGCGCCGCATTGCCGACGAGACGGCGGCGGCGCAGAAGCTCCCGATCGGCCACGGCATTTACGTGGCCGTGCACGGGCCGAGCTATGAAACGCCGGCGGAGGTCCGTTTCCTGCGGATGATTGGCGCGGACGCAGTCGGCATGTCCACGGTTCCGGAAGCCATCGTGGCGCGGCACATGGGCATCGAGGTCCTCGGCATCTCGTGCATCACGAACGCCGCCGCCGGCGTGTTACCGCAGCCGCTCAATCACGAAGAAGTGATGCAGGTCGCGCACCAGGTGCGTGGCCGCTTCGCCGCCCTGCTGGAGGGCATCATTGGCCGCCTCTGATCAGCCGGGAGGACGGGTCGAGAGGCGCAGGTCTGCCCGCCGCAGCGGCCCGGATCGCCGGCGCGCCGAGCGGCGCAGCGGACTCGATCGCCGCGCGGAAGGCGAATGGGAACCCGTCAAGCTCGAGGCCATCGAGGCCGCGGACTACGACGAAGCGGGCCTTATCGCGGCGGCCATCGACGCGCGTACCCGCGCGCGTGCGCGCTTCTCCTCGTTCCAGGTCGGCGCCGCGCTCGAAACCTCGACAGGCATCGTCATCACCGGCTGCAACATCGAGAACGCAACATACGGCTTGACGATCTGCGCCGAGCGCGTTGCGCTCTTCAAGGCCCTGTCCGAGGGGCATGATGTGTTCACACGCATCGTGGTTGTGGCGGATACAGCTGACCCGACGCCACCGTGCGGCGCCTGCCGCCAGCTCCTGTGGGAGTACTGCGGTGATATCGGTGTGGTCATTGCCGACCTCTCGGATGTGAAGAAGCGGCTGCGGCTCGCACAACTGCTACCGCTGCCATTCGACGCGAGACTGCTCTGACGCGAGCGAAGCGAGCGAAGTAGAATAACGACATGCTTCCGACGATAGATCGCCAGGACGACGTGATTGTGATGGTGGACCAGCGCAAGCTGCCCGGTCAGGAAGTGTACGTGCGCTGCCGCACGCCGCAGGAGGTTGCAAAAGCGATCCGCACCATGGTGATCCGCGGCGCTCCGGCGATTGGCGTCGCAGCGGCCTGGGGGCTCGCGCTGGGCGTGCGCCGCAATGCCGGCAAAGGCACCAAGCAGCTCGCCATCGACTTCCAGAAAACGTGCGACATGATGGCGGCCACGAGGCCGACGGCGGTCAACCTGTTCTGGGCGATCGATCGGATGAAGCGCGTCTTCGGCGAAGGCGCGCGGGCCGGCGAGTCGGCCGAGGAGCTCGCGGACCGGCTCGATCGCGAGGCGCAGAAGATCCACGACGAGGACGTCGCGAGCTGCCGCGCGATGGGCGCCCATGGCGCCGAGATGCTGACTGACGGCGCACGCGTGTTGACGCACTGCAATGCCGGCGCGCTTGCGACAGCAGGGTATGGTTCGGCGCTAGGGGTGATTCGCGCCGCCGTCGAGGCAGGCAAAAAGATCGCCGTGTTCGCCGACGAGACGCGGCCGTTCCTGCAGGGAGCGCGGCTGACGGCGTGGGAACTGGTGCGCGACGGCATCAACACCACGGTCATTACCGAGAGCATGGCAGGCCCGCTGATGCGCGCCGGCGAGATCGACGCGGTGATCGTGGGGGCGGATCGGATCGCGGCAAACGGCGACACCGCGAACAAGATCGGCACGTACACGGTGGCCGTGCTCGCGCACGAGCACAAGATTCCGTTCTACATAGCGGCGCCGCTGTCGACGATCGACCTGGAGACGCCCGAGGGCGACAAGATCCCAATCGAGGAGCGCGATCAGCGTGAAATAAGCCACCTTGGCTCCGCGCGCCTTACGCCCGAAGGGGCGAAGATCCGCAACCCGGCCTTCGACATTACTCCGCACCGATACATCACGGGCATCATTACGGAACGCGGCATACTGCGACCTCCTTACGCCGAGTCGCTCCCGACCGCGGTGCGCGGATTGGCTCAGGGCTCACGGCTCAAGGCTTAGGGCGGCTTATGGCTTGAGCCTCGAACGAGTTTGAGCCTCGAGCCAGCTTGAGCCTTGAGCCAGCCCTGAGCCCTGAGTCCTGAGACATGAGCCACGTCACGCTTCTCGCCATCGAGACGTCATGCGATGAAACGGCTGCCGCGGTGGTCGCCGAAACGGGCGACGCGGCAAAGCCGTGGCAGCTTCGATCGAACGTCGTCGCATCGCAGGCGGCCATTCATCGCGAGTGGGGTGGCGTGGTGCCCGAGCTCGCGTCGCGGCAGCACCTGCGCGACATCTGCGGTGTCGTAGAGCGCGCGCTCGACGACGCTGGCGTCACCTGCAAGGATCTCGGCGGCATTGCCGTCACCCAGGGACCGGGGCTTGTCGGATCGCTGCTGGTCGGCGTGTCGTTCGCGAAATCGCTGGCCTGGACCTACGGGCTCCCGCTCGTGCCGGTTCATCACCTCGCAGGCCACATCGAATCGCTCGTCCTGCAGCATGGCGAGATGCCATTGCCGGCGGCGGTCCTCGTCGTCTCCGGCGGTCACACGAGCCTGTATCTCATCTCGACACCGGGTCATTACCAGTTGATCGGCCGGACGCGTGACGATGCGGCTGGAGAAGCCTACGACAAGGTCGCGAAGCTGCTCGGCCTCGGCTACCCGGGCGGCCCGATCATCGACAGACTCGCGCGCACCGGCAACGACCGCGCGTTTGCGCTGCCGATGCCGCGGATGACGCATGCGGATCGCAATGTGCCGGGGAGCACTGCGCCACCGGGGTTACTGCCGCCGGCCATCGAGCGGAAAGTGGATTTCAGTTTCAGCGGACTGAAGACCGCGGTGCTTCGCCTCGTGCGCGAGCGAACGGCAAACGGCCAGGCGCTCACGGCTGCCGAGACCGCGGATCTCTGCGCAAGTTTCCAGCGGGTTGTCGTGGACGCGCTCCTCGATCGCACCTTCGAAGCTGCGAAGTGGCTTGGCGCAAAGAGCATCGGCATCTCCGGCGGCGTGTCCGCCAACAGCCGCCTGCGAGCCGAAGCGGAGGCGCGCGGCGCACGCGCCGGCATTCCCGTGTTCGTGCCGCCGCTGTCGCTGTCGACCGACAACGCCGCGATGATTGCCGCCGCCGGCCTGCGCCGTTTCCGAATGGGCGTGACGGCGGGGTGGGATTTGAACGCGCAGGCATCCCTGCCGCTCTGAGCGCAACGATCCGCAATGGCAGCCTTCACCGACTATTTGTGGTTCAACACCAAGAAGAAGCAGGAGTTCGTTCGGATCACCGACGAAGTTGCCGCGATCGTGAAGAAGAGCGGCATCCAGGACGGGATGGTGCTCGTCTCCGCGATGCACATCACGGCCGGCGTCTACGTGAACGACTGGGAGAGCGGCCTCATCGAGGATTTCCAGGTGTGGCTGGAGAAGCTCGCGCCGTCGAAGCTGCCGTACAAGCATCATCAGACCGGTGAGGACAACGCGGACGCGCACCTCAAGCGCACGATCATGGGGCACCAGGTCCTGCTGCCGATCACCGGCGGCGCGCTCGATCTCGGGCCGTGGGAACAGGTGTTCTACGCGGAGTTCGACGGCCAGCGCAAAAAACGCGTCGTCGTGAAAGTCATGGGCGCGTGACGGCGGAACGCGCGTATCCCGATCGGCCGATCGTTGGCGTCGGGGCCGTAGTGCTGTGTGACGCCGCGCGAGTCGTCCTCGTGCAACGCCGGCACGAGCCGCTGGCCGGCGAATGGAGCCTGCCGGGTGGCGTCGTTGAGGTCGGGGAAACGCTCGAATCCGCGGTGGCCCGCGAGGTACTTGAAGAGACTGGCCTGACCGTAACGGTGGGCCCGGTGATTGATGTGTTCGATCGCATCACGTTCGACGCGAATCGCAGGGTTCATTATCATTTCGTCCTCGTCGATTACCTGTGTCGCGCGACCGGCGGCACGCTCGGCTCGGGATCCGATGCGAGCGACGTCGCACTCGCCAATTCGTCGGACCTCGGGCAGTACAATTTGAACCAGAAGGCGCTCGAGGTGATCGACCGCGCCTTGCGCATGGCCGCGAGGGAACCATGAAGATGCTGACCGCTGCGATCCTCGCGATCGCTTCTCTTTCGCAAGCACCACCCGCGCAGGAGCCGGCAACGACAGCGACGCCGTCGGCGCTCAAGGCGACCGTGCGCATCAGCGTCACGAAGATTGACGCGCCGGCATCGTCGGCCGCGGAGCATCCGTACGGGCAACTGGGCGTGCTCCTCGCCCGGATGCTCGCGCCCGAGGGGCCGGTCGACATTGATTACCTCGTCGCGGGGGATTCGATGCGCGCGGACGTGCGTGGACGCCTTGCCACGCTGCCGCCCGGATCGATCGTGCTGCAGCGCGTCGGCGATTCCACGCTGCGCATCCTCAACCCCGGGAACAAGACGTGGTACGAGCTGTCCACGGATCAGAATCTCGGGCAGCTGATCGGCGCGCCCGACGTGCAGATCGAGCCCACCAACGAAACGGCCACGATTGTCGGTCAGCGCGCCCAGCGGTTCCATTTCGCAGAAACGTTGAGGATGCCGACGCTCGAAGGCGTCTCGCTGCCGCCAGACTTTCCGCGCGAGCTGCAGTTCAGTGGCGATCTCTGGTCCACCGACGCATTTTCGGGCGCCGGGTACGCGGCGATCTTTCGCACGCTCCAGACCTTTGCCGCCGTGCCCGGTATGGAGGCGCTCACCGCCGGTGGCCGCCTGCCCTTGCGCCTGCGCTTGCGATCCACCTTCATGCCGGGCTACGAGCTTCGAAGCGATGTGACCTCGATCGGGCCGGCACAGGCCGATCCCTCGCGGTTCGAGGTGCCGTCCGACTATCAGAAAGTGCAGTCGCCGTTCGGCAGAGGAGGGCTTTTCTAAAACGTGTCTCTTTTGCGAAGTGACGCTTACGCGCTGATGACCGAGTACACGCAGAGCGACAGCCTGCGGAAGCACATGCTGGCTGTCGAGGCCGCGGTTCGTGGCTACGCGCGGCAGTTCGGCGAAGACGAAGACGACTGGGGCGTTGTCGCGCTCCTCCACGATTTCGACTACGAGCGGTATCCCGATCCGGCCGATCACCCATTCAGGGGCGTGGAGATCCTCAAGCAGCGCGGTTACCCGGAATGGGTCACGCGCGCGATCCTGTCGCATGCGGACTATTCGGGCGTCCCACGCGAATCACGCCTCGAGAAAACGCTGTATGCCTGCGACGAAATGTCCGGGTTCGTGACCGCGGCCGCGCTCGTGCGCCCGTCGAAGAGCGTGCTCGACCTGGAAGCCTCGTCGGTCATGAAGCGGATGAAGGACAAGGCGTTCGCACGTGCCGTCAATCGTGACGATCTCCGTCGCGGCGCCGAGGAGCTCGGCCTGCCGCTCGACCAGCACATCGCGAACGTGATCGCGTTCATGCGGGTGCAGGCTGAGGCGCTTGGACTCAAGGGAGCGCTGTAGGGCTCAGGGCTCAGGGCTCATGACTCAAGGCTCAGGGCCGGCTCATGACTCTCGGGCTCATGGCTCGACGAAGAACGAATGCGTGAGCCGACAGCCTTGAGCCGCCATGAGTCCTGAGCCTTGAGTCTTAAGCCGTTTCCGAACACCTCTATTCAGATTTCCGTATACAGTTAACACGCCTGATGGACGCTACTGTCACGCCATCGACCGCGCCTGTCGTTCAACTGGACAACGTCACGGTCATCTACGGGAAGAACCGCGCGCTGAAGAATGTCAGCGCGACGTTTGCCCGCGGCGCGGTCGGCCTGCTCGGCCCCAACGGCGCGGGCAAGAGCACGATGCTGAAATCGCTCCTCGGCTTCGTGAAGCCGGACGGGGGGCGCATGACCGTGCTCGGCCTGGACGTCGCCCACGAGCCACTGAACATCCGCTCGCGGATCGGCTACATGCCTGAAAGCGATGCGCACATTCCGGGCATGAACGCCGTCTCGTTCGTCGCGTATTGCGGCCAGCTCGCCGGGCTGCCGCCGGTCGACGCCATGCAGCGCGCGCACGAAGTGCTGTATTACGTCGGGCTCGGCGAGGCGCGCTACAGGAACGTCGAGACGTACTCGACGGGCATGAAGCAGCGCATCAAGCTCGCGCAGGCCCTGGTCCACGACCCCGATCTGCTGTTCCTCGACGAGCCGACCAACGGCATGGATCCCAAAGGACGCGACGAGATGCTCGAGCTCGTGCGCGATCTCGGGCACAACAAGGGCGTGAGCCTCATCCTGTCGTCGCACCTGTTGCCAGATGTGGAATACACCTGCGACTACGTCGTGGTCATGGACAAGGGGCAGGTCGCGACGCAGGGGCCGATCAACGAGCTCAAGGGACCTGCCGGCCGCGTGTTCGAGCTGCGTATCAAGGGAGAGCTGCGCGGCTTCATCGACGTGCTGGCTTCGGAAGGCATGGACGTGCACGCGACCGACGAAGACGTGATGCGCGTGTTCGTGCCCGCGGGCGCGGGAGATCAGAAGGCGCTCTTCTCGGCCGCCGCACGCTTCGGCGCGCAGGTGCGCCACCTGCGCCCAAGCGTGCCGACGCTCGAGGATGTATTCGCGAAAGCGATAGGAGAGGACTAGAGGTTTGTAGGGCGGGTCCTCAGACCCGCCGATTGCACCATGCCGATTCACGATCAAAGCTACCGCCATTACGGCGGCAGCAAAGCCAAGCCGGGTCGATCCTGGACCGTCATCACCTGGGCCGGGATCCTGACGATGGTGAAGAAGCGGGTCTTCCTGGGCCTGCTCATGTTCGCCTGGTTCCCGTTCATCGTCCGCGCGGTGCAGATGTATTTCAGCGCGAATTTCTCCCAGCTCGCCCTGCTGGCGCCGACGGCCGAGACCTTCCGCGAGTTCCTCGATCAGCAGAACTTTTTCGTGTTCGTGATCACCGTCTACGTGGGCGCTGGGCTGATCGCGAACGACCGCCGTGCCAACGCCCTGCAGATCTATCTCTCGAAGCCGCTGATGCGATCGGAGTACATCGCCGGGAAGCTGGCCGTGCTGTTCGTGTTCCTCATGGCGGTGACACTGGTTCCTGGCTTGCTGCTGCTTCTGTTGCAGGCGATGTTCGCCGGCAGCTTTGCGTTCGTCCAGAAGAACCTGTTTCTGTTTCCGGCGATCACCGTTGCCTCGATGCTGCAGGTGATGCTGGCCTCGTTCACGATGCTGGCGCTGTCGTCGCTGTCGAAGAGCGCGCGGTTCGTCGCCATCATGTATGTCGGGATCCTGTTCTTCACCAAGGCCATCTTCGGAGTGCTCTACGCGATCACCGGCTCCTCCGGTCCGTCGTGGATTTCGCCCGGCGATAACCTGGCGCAGGTGGTGGACGTGATCTTCAGGCTCAAGCCGCGCTACGCCACGCCGTGGCAAGTCTCGTTGCTGGTGATCATTGGCCTCATCGTGGTGTCGACGTCGATCCTCGAACGGCGCGTGCGCGGGGTGGAGGTCGTGACATGAGCGTCCCCTCACCGGCAGCTCTCGAATCCGGCGTCAGCCAGCCCGTTCCCGGCACCAGTCGCGGGCCGGCCGTCGTCGCCGCCGACCGCGTGTCCAAGTGGTACGGACAGGTCATCGGCCTGAACGACGTCAGCGTGACCGTCCCGACGGGCGTGACCGGACTCCTCGGGCCGAACGGCGCGGGGAAGTCGACGTTCATGAAGCTGATCACCGGTCAGCTGAAGCCAAGCAAGGGCACGGTGAACGTGCTGGGGGAGCCCATCTGGCGCAACCCGCACCTCTATTTCCAGATTGGCTTCTGCCCGGAGCAGGACGCGTTCTACGAGCGCATGACGGGCCTCGAGTGGGTGCGGTCGCTCGTGCGCCTGAACGGCCTCAGTGAGAAAGACGCGGACGACGCCGCGCGGCGCGCGATTGCTGCCGTCGATCTCGTCGAGGCGCAAGACAAGAAGATTGGCGCTTACAGCAAGGGCATGCGCCAGCGTGTGAAGCTCGCGCAGGCCATCGTCCACGATCCGCAACTGCTGATCCTGGACGAGCCGCTGGCGGGCATGGATCCGATCGGCCGGCGCAAGACGATTCGACTCATTCGCGATTGGGGCCGCTCGGGCAAGAGCGTCATCGTCTCGAGCCACATCCTGCACGAAATCGAGTCGATGACGTCGAACATCCTGCTGATCAACAACGGCCGGATCATCGCGGAAGGCGACGTCCACCAGATCCGCGAGCTGATCGACGAGCATCCGCATACGGTCTACGTCCGCGGCGAAGATCCACGGCGCCTCGCGCGCCAGTTCCTCGAGCGCGACGATGTCATCAGCCTGCGGTTCGAATCGGGCGCCGTGGTGGTCGAGACGGCAAAGCCGGACGCGTTCTATTCGAGGCTGACGGAGATGGCGGCGAGCGGCGACTTCGGGGCGATCGAGGAAGTGACGTCCCCGGATGACAACCTGCAGGCAGTCTTCCAGTACCTGGTGAAGTCGTAGTCTCGTTCCGAGGTTCGAGGTTCGAGGTTCGAGGTTCGAGGTCCGAGGTCCCGGGTTGGCCGCCGATTGAATCTTTAATGATATGAACGACACCATCGCCCGTCCCATCCCGAACGCGCCGGGTTACCTGACATCGGCGTTGCGGATCTTCGAGCTGTCGGTCAGCGAGATGCTCTGGTCGCGACGGACGATCTTCATGGCGCTCGTCGTGGGCGCGCCAGTGTTGATCTCGCTGGTCTTCCGCGCGCTTTACAGCCTTGGCGCGCCCGTCAACCAAATCAACGGCGTGCTCGTGCCGGGGCCGGCGATCTTCGGCATGATGATCTGGGTGTTCTACTTGCGCTTCACGGTGCCGGTACTTGGAGTGTTCTACGGCACGTCGCTGATTGCCGACGAGGTCGAAGACAAGACCATCACGTATCTCTTCACGCGGCCAATCCGGCGCGGGGCGGTGCTCGTGGGCAAGTACCTCGCGTACCTGGCGTGCACGATCTTCGTGGTGCTGCCCTCCGTCGTGATCGTCTACCTGCCTGTCTCTTATACACATCT
>JBKOZS010000011.1:0-18481 GCA_046726015.1 Acidobacteriota bacterium | reverse complement strand
TCATCGCATGCTCGAACGTCGCGAACCTCTTGACGGCGCGAGCCGCCGCGCGGGAACGGGAGATGGCGTTGAGGCTGTCGATCGGCGCCGGCCGCAGCCGGCTCGTTCAGCAGTTGCTGATCGAAAGCGCGATGCTTGCCTTGGCCGCGTGCGCGTTGCCGTGGTCTTCGCGCTCGCGGTTGCACCGCTCATCGTTGACATGCTCGGCACATCGGCTTCCCCCGCCTACCTCGATCTGCGGCCCGACTGGCGCCTGCTCGGGTTTGTCGCAGCGATTGCCGTGGTCACGACAATGCTGTTCGGCCTGACGCCGGCGCTGCGGGCGTCCGGCGTGTCCCCGCTCGTCGCGCTCAAAGCCATGGGGGCAAGAGTGAGCGACTGCGCGCAATTGCTGCGACCGCTCCTGGCTGCGCAGGTGGCGTTCAGTCTCACGGTGCTGTTTCTGGCGGGCCTCCTGACGCTGTCGTTCGTGCGGCTGAGTCAAATCGACACCGGCTTCCGCGCCTCCGGCCTGTCGCTGGTCGCGCTTCGTGGCGATCTCCAGCACCTCGAACGGCCGAAGCAGCGCGCTGGTCGGCCGGATCCTCGACGCGGTGAAACAGATTCGCGGCGTGGATGCCGTATCGGCCTCGGCGTGGGCACTCTTCGAGGGCTCAGGCTGGTCGTCGGGGATCCGTATCAGCGGCCGGCCGATCGACAGAACCGAGGTCTATTACCTGCCGGTCTCGCCCGGCTTCATGGCGGCGATGGGCATTCCGCTTCTCGAGGGGCGCGATCTCTCAGCGCAGGACCTGGAGGTAGATCCGCCGACCGCTGTCCTCGTCAATGAGATCTTCGCGCGGCGATTCTTTCCCGGCCAGCGGCCGGTGGGGCGGGATTTCGGTCGCACGGAGGAGCGCGACCGGCTGCAGGCGCAACACATCGTGGGGGTTGTCGGCAACGCTAAGTACCGCGAGCTGCGCGAGCCTGCACCGCCGACGGTATACGTGCCGCTCGACGGGATGGGGCCATTCGGAGGACTGACGTTGCAGATCCGATCGGCTCTTCCGATCGAGCAGCTCCTGCCACAGCTCCACGTCGAGTTGGCGCGCGCGCATCCCGCGTTCGAACTCGGCGACGTCCACGATCAGAAACGGCTCGTCGATAACACCATGTTGAGAGAGCGGCTGTTGGCGCTGCTGGGCAGCTTCTTCGGACTCGTCAGCCTGGCGCTCGCGGTCATCGGCCTGTATGGGGTGATGAGCTATGCGGTCGTGCAGCGTACGCGTGAGATTGGCATTCGGGTCGCGCTTGGCGCGCGTTTGTTCACCGTTCTACGATCCGTACTGACTGACGTGTTCGTTGTGACGGGCGTTGGGCTACTGATCGGCCTGGGCGGAGGAATACTCCTTGCCAGCTTCGTGCGGACGCTCCTGTACGAAGTGACGCCATACGACGTCGCCAGCGTGTCGCTTCCTGTCCTCGTGCTTCTGGCCGCCGCGCTGGCGGCGGCGATCATTCCCACCCGCCGGGCCGCTCGCGTCGATCCGATAGAGGCGCTCAGATCCGAGTAGGGGCACGCGTGGCAACGCGGCGCACCACTGCAGCCTCCTGTCTACGGAAACGCGGTCGACCCCGCGTCGATGGATCGCAGGAATTTGGCGATCTTCGCTCGATCTGCAGCGCTTGTCAGCGTATCCACGCCACCTGTGCCGGCGCTGCGATGCGTCACGTTGGTCAGCACCTGATCGAACGACAGCGCCGCGCCGTTATGGAGCAGCGTGTCTTCCGATGCGAACACGGACAGCAGCGATGATGAGGCGAAGCCGGCGGCCCCAAGGGGCGGCGCCGCATTCTGCCGAATCTCGTTGAACACATTGGGATCGAATGTTCCGACCGGCCTCAGGAGGCTGATGACCTGTCCGTTGACGATCAGGGACGGATCGGGAGGCGGCTGGTAAAACACCAACGCGCGGGTCCAATGCGGGCCACCGTGGCACTGCTGACAGTTGGCGGCCGCAAAAAGGACCCGGCCGGCAATGACGTCAGAATCGTTATCCGGTACCGGAGAAATCGGCGCACGGATGCCGAACTGGACGAACGCCTTCAGCGCATCCCAGGCGTTCACCCCGCGCACCTTGAGCTGCTTGCGCCCGCCGTTGGCGAGCGGCACGAAGTCATTCACCTCGTTGGCGGGGACGGGCGTGACGCCATCGGCCTGGACGATCAGCCCCGCGCCGCCCGACACGCCTCGAATGTTGTTCTCGAAATCCTCTTGCTCGTCGCGATTGGCGGACCAGTTGAGGACGCGCATCTTCACTCGATTCGGGTCGGACCGATCGAAGTCGGCATGCTGGAGAATCGTTCGACGCGGGCCGGCCGGGAAAATCCAGACGACCTGGTCACCATGACCAAACGGATGACATGCGGCGCACGCGCCCCAGCCCTTGGCCGACATCCGCCCGGTGATTGCGGGACCGCCCGCGACCGCGGGATCGAACACCCCCACCGAAGTGTTATAGAGCTCTCGACCGACGTGGATCTTGTCGGCAAGCGTGCCGGGCGTCGGCAGACTCGCCGACCGCAACGTCGCCATCACGGTTTCCCTCACGCCGGTGAGATCCACGACGCTGACGTCGCGTGAGACCTGGTTCATCACGTAAGCCCGCGTGTCGCTGGCATTGACGACGATGCCACGCGGATTCTTCCCGACCTTCACCTGCAGCACGCGTGTCGGATCCAGCGGGTCGCTCAAGACCTGCGGGGTGCCCGTCGCGTCCACCGCGATCTTCACCAGAATGTTGCTGGCCGCGCTGACGACGTAGCCTTCGTCTTCGCTGTGGCTGAACGCGATTGCCCACGGCTGCGTGATGAATAGCTTCGCCGGATTGGTCTGCGACTTCACGGCAAAGTGCATGTTGATGGTTTTCAGCGCGTCGGTGTTGTTCGAGGTATTGATGACCGCCAGCAGACTGTGTGTGTTCACGTCGAACCGCACGGGACCGTTAGGAGACGCACCGGTGTTTGGCAGGTACGCGAATGACTTGTGAATGGCGATGTTGTTCAGCTGATTCGCGTAGGCGCCGGTCTGAAACGTACCAGTGTTGGGCGGAATATGCGCCAGCGCATCGCCGGTCGCTGTGAATCCGGTGTTGGCCAGCGGCTCGATGAACACGTTGCCGAGCACGGTGTTCGTGGCGGTCGAGACCACCGTTACCTTCCCCTTCTTCGCATCGTCCGCGCCGTCGATCTTGCCCGGAGTGAGCACCGAGATGAAGGATGTCACGTAGAGCTTCTCGTCAGTGTCATCGGCGTCGCCGTCGTTCGTGATCGCCAACCCGCGAGGCTGGAGGAAATTGCCGGTGTTGATCGTCGCGACGACCGTGTCCGTCGCGGTATTGATCACCGAGACGTTGTTCGAGCGCGCGTTGGCTACGTAGAGTCGCGTGCCGTTGGGTGTGAGCACAAGAGAATATGGTTCGGTCCCGACCGGAATGTGCTTGCTCGCCGGGCCGACCAGCCCGTTGGCGATGTTGGCATTGATCACCGACACCGTGCCGCTCACCGTGTTCGCCACATAGGCTTTTTTGCCGGTGGGTGATAACACCACGCCGTTCGGTTCGGCCTGAACAGGAACGACGGCCACTCGCCGGTTCCTGTCCGCACGGAGATCGAAGAAGCTGACGCTGCTGTTGTCGGGGTTCGCGACGACCAGGAAGTCACCGTTCGCCGACAGCGCCAGCGGCTGAGATGAAGTCGGTCCTGAGAAACGCGTCGCTGCCTGCGCGCTCAGGGGGATTTGTCTGGTCAGGAACGTCGCTGTCAGCAGGCTCACGCCAGCCAGCATCATCAACCAGCGTTTCATGTGAAGCTCCTTGTCGTGTCAGCGAATTGGGCGCCTGCGACGGAGCGCCGCCGCGAGGCCAGTCGCCAGCAGCAACACGCTGGTTGGCTCCGGCACGTCGACCTGAAAGTACGCAGCACCGCCCGTGCCGCTCTCCAAGGGAACGATAGTGAAGGAATGAGGCCCTGCAGCGAGCGCGAAGACGCCGGTGCTCATGCCGGGAGTGCCCAGGCAGATCACGGGATCGTCGCCGCAATCGATCAGCACGCCGCCGACCAGCGGCGATGTCATGCCGATAGGCATGCCAAAGTCCAGGACCTCGAACCGATCAGAGGACTCGAACGCATCCGTGACCCTCAGCTGCGTTGGCAGGGATGCCACGAACGTCCATGGCGGCGCGTCGGCGAACGCCGTGGGTGTGCCGGAGCTCGGTATGCAGAAGCCGCCCGCGGGATCGGCAGGGAAGCAGCCGGTGGGAGAAACGCCCGGGTCGGTGAAAGCAAACTCGTACCACACACCGGCAGTGATCGGACCTGCGAACGCCGGTGTCTCGATGAAGAGTATCGCGACTGACAACGCCATTAACGAAAGGGAGAAGCGGATGGCGCGGGGAAGCATGACAGAAGTCCCTTTCTTCGCATCGAGTTTGATTCAGAGCAACTTGTACGGACGAGCTGAAGAGACGAAGCTGTCGACGCGAAGACGCGAGTATAACAATCCGGGATGACGTGCAATGCAATTCTTTGTCGCAAAAGTATGTCTCCAGCCTTCACTTACGCAATCCAATTCCAACTGAACAACAAACTAATTTCAGGATTCTTGAAGCTCGTCGCCACGAATGCACGGTTCTGCACATACAGGAGGAGCTGTAAATAGCTGAGTTGCAAAGGTTTGGCTTGACTGTCGAAATTGGCGAGCGTAGAAAGGAGTCCCAGCACGGAGGCGGTTCATATGTTTGACCAGTCCCCCCGGCGATGGTCCGCAATTGTTCTCGGTCTATCGCTTCTCGTTCCAGCATTGGCTGCAGCAACCCCAATTGAATTCACGGCATCGGGAAACATTCTCGCGGAGGTCAATTCATTCCGCGCGGCGATCGGCGGCGTGAACAACGGCAATACGCCAGGTGCGCAGGGCGCGGGGCGTCGTGAGATCAATTGGGATGGCGGCGGCAGCCTCCTCTCGGTGCCAGCTCCCTCGCCGTCCATGGTGTTTCAGAACCGCGGATCGATCTTCACGACGGACGGTACGGGCTTCCAGCAGGCGACGGCAGACGAGGCAGGTGGCCTCGGAGACCAGTTCCCTCTTCAAGACTACGAGACCGAGTTCGTACGCTTCAGCGAGGCGCGGTTGTTCGTGCCGGTCGGCAGCAACACGACCAACGTCTTCTTCTCGGTGCCTGGCAGCAACGGCACGTTGCCGGCAGTGGTCAGTGCGTTCGGCGCGGTGTTCTCCGACGTGGACGTCGCGGATGCGACGACGATTCAGTTCTTCGACATCAATGACATGCTGCTGTGGACGCTGGCGGCACCGGTCAGCCCGGGCGGCCTGTCGTTCGCGGGAGTGCTGTTCACGACAGAAAGCATCGCGCGCGTGCGAATCACAACTGGCAACGCGATCCTCGGCGCCACCGACGCAGGCGCGACGGATGTCGTCGCCATGGACGATTTCATCTTCGCCGAGCCGACTGCGGTTCCCGAGCCGGCAACAATCCTCCTCAGCGGTCTCGGATTGGCAATGTGCCACAGGGCGCTCAGGCGTCGTCGCTCCGCGCGCTGAGTGACGCGAACCACTTATTTGTCACGAACGGACGCGGACTGACGCGGACGGAGGGCGGTCACCGACGGACACGGAATAACATTCCGTGTCCATCCGCGACTAAGGAAAGCCGTGCCCCTCTCGGCGCTTATCAGCGACTGGCGAGATCCGAGACCGCGGCCGCCTGCGTCGCGACGTCGTCGATCAGGGCGCCCATATATTCGGCCGCCAGCCGCGCATTCAGGTCGGCAAACTCGATACCGGGCGTCACGCCGTCGGTTTGCGGCAGCGGGTGGCAGAGTTCGAATCCGATGTACCCGTCGTAGTGAATGTCGGCCATTCCGCGAACGAAGTCGGCGTAGAAATGCTCGGGCGTCCGGCTGCCGTCCCAGTTCCACACGACTCCGTGCACGCGGCCGTTCTCGTCGCGGTCGTATTCGCCGCCGAAATGCGAAAGCACCTGGATCGGGCCGACTTCAGCCGCTGCCGCGCGCATGTCCGTCACGCCCGCCATATGAGCGAGCGGCGCGTCGAAGCAGGCCTTGACCGAGGGCGAGCCAACCTCCGCGATCATGCGCAGCATGTCGCGGTGATCGGCAATAACCGGCGGGTGGTTTTGTAACGCGAGCGTCACGCCGTGTTCCGCGGCCCAGCGCGCGCATTCCACGAGCCCATCGCGGCAGCGATCCCAGGCCTGCTCCTCGCCGGCTTCATGCTGGGCGATCCGCCAGACGCGCTGCGCGATATCGTAGCGGCCGCCGTTTGGCCCAAGCGTCACGCCGGGCCAGGCAGTGAACATCCGCAACACCGGTGCTCCAAGGTCGGCGGTCATCCGAATCAGTGCCCTGACGTAAGCCAGCTGCGCCTCGCGATGCTCGGGAATTGGACTGCTGAAGTCGTTATTGGCGGCAACGGCGTAAATCGGAACGCCTGAGTCGGCGGCGCGCCGGCGCAGCTCCTGACAGCGTGCGGCCGGCAGATCCATGGGATTGCCATGCGGCCGCTTGCCATCGATCTCCACGCCCGCGTAGCCGAATTGACGCGCGCGATCGATCAACTCCTCGAGCGTCAGTGCCGGCCCCCGATACCAGACGCCGAGGTACGTGATGCTGTAGAGACCGAGCTTCATGGCCACCTCCGAAGGCGAGAATGATACCGCCAGGCGCGTGCTGACACGAGTCCGGATCGGTTGACACGAATCCGGATCGATTGTCTAATCCGCACTCTCGGTTGATCCGCGATCCCCGGGCGGAACGGAGGAGGACGACCATGCAGCCACGTCGGTGCCTCACGCTCGCCGCTACTCTCGTTGTGCTACTTGCCGCTCCCTCGCTCGTACTCGCCACCACCATCCAGGTCACCGGAGTGGTCACCAGCATCAGCAACAACACCAACACGCTGGTCTTGGACGGCTCCGTCGCGGTGGGAACGGTCTTCACCGAAACGTACACCTACGACCCGAATCTCCCCGACGACCATCCCGCCGATCCGACCTACGGTGGTTACAGCCCTATTTCTGCCTACACGCTCACAGTCGGCAATTACACCCTCTTCGACCCGACCCCCGGCGGCCACATTATCGTCCAGAACGACTTCTTCAACCGCGACGCCTACTTCGCCGACAACAACTCGACCGGCCAGCTCATAGGCTCGCTTGGCGGGACGCCGGATTCCTCGTTCATCCAGCTCGTCACGCTTTCCGACGACTCGCACTCTGCCTTCAGCTCCGACGCGCTGCAGATTCCAAATCCCGCGGACTTCCTCGATCAAAACGTCGCGCGGATCGCCTTCGTCGAAGGTACCGGCGACGGCGCCAAGTTCCTGTCCATTGTGTTTACGATTCGCGACCTCGAGCAGACGCCAGAACCCGTGCCTGAACCCGCGTCCCTCACGCTTCTGGTCCTGCCCGCGGCAATACTCGTGCATCGCCGGGTGTCACGGCAACGGCGCCGGGCATAGGCAGCCACACGCCGTAAGGCAGTCCGCAAGCCCCGCCGAATCAGCCCTGCGACCGGAGACTACTTCGCCGGCAGGACTGGAGCCGGAGGACCGATCTATTCCGCGGGTGACGCCATGAGGCGGCGTTCGTTGAGCAGCAATCGGCGCAATGAGCGAAGGTCGTTGAGCAGCCGCCCGGTGGTGCTCACGTGATTCTGAAGCTGGCTCAGCTTGTAGTTGACCAGATGGAGCGCTTCGAGGCGGCGCTTGGCGTGGTCGTCTCCTGCTACTTCAATATCCTGCTGAATGTCGCTTCGCGCCTCATCGGCAGCCGTTCGGAGCAGCGCGATGTACTCCTGCGCGCTTTCGAGCGAGGGAAACGGGGAGCGATCGTCTTCGACGCTCGTGCGGGTCGGGCGAACCGGCTGTGGGGTCGTAGGCAAGGGGAGCCCCCAATCATCTGTCGGACGTTCGCACCGAGTTGCGCACGTGCCGTGCCACTGAGCCGTCTACGAAAACCGTCGGCGTTCGGTGCGGACGAAGAGCGAGGCCTGGCGCTGCGATTCTGGCGACATACTGATTTCGGATCGGATCGACAGAATTGACGATGAAGGACTGGCCTGGCTGCCGGAGGCGAGGATCACCCTGGGATTGGGGTCTACGTCGACGGAACTGCTGGACGCAGGCCGTGCCGTCGCATGACCGCCATGATCCGTTCGACGTTCGGCGGCCCGGCCGCATTGACGACCTCGGCGATCTCTCGGAAGTACTCGGGGCCGAGCAGTCCGGGGGCGATCACGCTGAGCTCTCGCGCGCCCTGCGAGTCGAGATTCGCGAAGTGATGCACGTGCCCGCGCGGAATGAAGAGGACGTCGCCCGGGCCGACACGCAGTTGCTGGCCGTCGAGGACCCAGGTCGTGATGCCGTCAAGCCCGTAGACCGTCTCATCGAAGGCGTCATGACTATGCGGCACCGGCACGCGGGCACCCGCGGGGACAAGGAACTCGAACATTGTCAGGCTCCCTGCGGTTTGCGCTGCTTGCAGCCGGAACCGGATCTCGATCTGACCGACGTGGATGACGTCGCTTCCTGCGGTGGAATCCATCATTCGCGTCTCCTCCGAGGTTATGTTCTTCGTCCGGGGTGCTACGTCCGAGGCGCCAGCACGATGCGTGAGAGCTGCGGGTACGTCGCGCGATAGCCGCGCCAGCGCGCGATGGGCGCTAAGGCGCCAAAGATCGCGTGCTGCAACACTATCGGCGGCGAACGGAACACAATCACGTCGCTGAACTCCCGCGCACTCAGCGCGAGCTGCAGCGGAGAGGGCATGCCCCTGCCGTCTGTGTGCCCGAGCCGCGCGAGGCCGAAGAAGGTCTCGATCATGTGCACGAACCGCTCGCCCGGAGTGATCTCCACGCGTACGCGCGCGTCGCGGTCGCCGGCATTCCACCAATCGTGCCAGACGCCGGGCTCGATGAGGGCCGTCTCGCCCGGATGAAGAACGCTGGTCTGCCCGTCGTGCTTCACTGTGAGCCCACCCTCGAGCACCGTGAATTGCTCGACAAGCGCGGGGTGGCGGTGTTCTCCAACGACACGCGCGCCGACGAGCGCGGTCAGTTGGGCGGTCGCGCGGCCCACAGGGTTGTCCCAGGGACGCTCCAGAATCGTGGCCCGTTCCCTGGTGACACGGTTCTCCCAGACCTCGCCGACTGTTATCGGAGTGCGATCGGCCGGGCCGTGCGGGTCGGGGTGTGACATGCGAAGAGTCCTCAGGGACTCTGTCAACGAGAAAAGCGTACGGCCACGAACGACACCTGTTCCAGCGTGGGATAGGCGCCGTTGGCGTCGGGATCGCGATTGCCCGGAGCGATTTGTTGCACGGTCGTGCTGGCCGGCTTCACGGGTCCCGGAAAATACTGAGCGTAGACGGTATTCATTTTGACAAAGTCGTCGATGTTGTCCAGATATACGTTGGCCGCAACGACATCATTGAACGTCAAACCCGCTTCCTCGAAGTTGTCCAGCTGATTACGCATGGTCTGCCGCAACTGGTGCTCCACGGTGGCCGCATAGATTCCCGAGACCGGGCCGGGAATGAAGCCGCTCTTGGCCGAGCAATACAAAGTGTCTCCGGCGAACACACACGGGCTGGCGG
This sequence comes from Acidobacteriota bacterium, assembly GCA_046726015.1. Taxonomy (GTDB): domain Bacteria; phylum Acidobacteriota; class Vicinamibacteria; order Vicinamibacterales; family 2-12-FULL-66-21; genus QHWT01. The sequence goes on along the minus strand of JBKOZS010000011.1, from coordinate 8,810 downwards.
TCGGACTGGGGGCCATGTTCTTCGGCCGGACGGCTTTCCGCTTCGAGAGATCGCGCACGGCGACGCCGGTGTACACGATGTGTCCCTCCGGAAGCGCGGACACGGAGATGGTGGCGCGCGCCGGCGTGTTGCCGAACTCGAACCGCCGGGCATAGCGCTCGTTCATGATGCCCGATGGAATCGACGAAGTCAGGTACGGATTCACGAAGACGACATGCGCCAGGCTCAGGCCGGCGGCTTCGGTCACTGCCTGGAAGCTGTCGAGCGCGGCGACCACTTCGGAAGCCGCGTCTGCCGGAATGTTTCCGCTCGCTGCACTGCCCGGCAGTGACGAGATGAACAGACGGTCGTGGGTCAGCATTCCCGGCGAAAAGGACTGGCCCGGATCCCACCCCCGGACCCGCACGGGCGTTCGTCCAGCCAGGTCGAGAACGGCGACCGCATTGATCTCCACCGGCGTGCCGGGCAGGCCTGCCACGCCGATCAACGCACGCGCAGGTGGATCCGTTGGAAAGTAGCGCGCGTAGACCCGGTCGAGTGCCGCGCTGTTGCTGATGTCCTCCAAGTAGGCGTGCGTGTAGACCACATGGGCGGGCGTCAAGCCGGCGGCCTCGACGACCGCCTTGACGTTGTCCAGCGCTTGCTGCGCCTGCGCCTCGAAGGTTACGGGCATCCGGCCATCGCCAGTCGCCGCGCCCTGACCGGAGACGTACAGGTACCCGTCAGCGATGACGCCAGGGCTATACGGCCCCACCGGTGCGGGCCCGCTCGCCGGAACAACCACCCTTGGCTGCGCACTGAGGACGACGAACGCCAACAGGAGCGTCAGCAGCTTCATGCTTTCGTCTTCCGGCTCGCGGTGTTCAGGATTTCACGCAGCCGCCGCCCCACGATCAGTTCTTCTCCGTCCTTCATCGTCATGGAAATGATCTGCAGGCGATCGGGCCGCCGCTCGGTCGGCTTACGCCCCGGCTGCATGCCCTCGTACGCCGCCGGCACGAAGCTCGGGTTGCTGGATGTCAGCACCTCGATGCGCGGGTCGCCGGCGCGCAGCTCCCGGTCGCAGTCGGCAACCGAGAATCCGAAGGCCTCCTGATCCCACGACACGGTCAACGTCGGGTAGCTGTTGCCACCCTCGGGGATAGTGATAGTCGTAGTGACGCCAGGCATAGTCTCCACGAGCTTGGCGATACGCTCCACGCGCCGCGACCATTGCTTGTTGAGTGCGGCGAGATCGGATCTCGTCCACGTTTCTACGGCAGCCAGCACGCCGACGATCTCTTCCTTGCCCACTTTCATCGCCCGGCAGACCGCCCCTTCCCAGGGACTGCATTGCGCGAGCGCGGCCTCGATCAGGTCCTTCTTTCCGAGCAGGATTCCCGAACACTGCGGGCCGCATAACCCCTTGCCACCGGAAAAGCAGAACAGGTCGATGCCCATCCTGGCGTAGGAGGTCAGGTTCTCGATTGGCGGGATACCCGCGGCATCGTCGAGCAACAGTGGAACGCCGGCCTTCTTCGTCACAACGAGTGCCGCTGCCAGCCGGTCGCCGAGCCACGTGGTGTAGACCATCGCGGTGCGATCATTGAGAGCACGCGGGAGATCGTCGACACTGCCGATGACCACCAGCTTCGCGCCCGTCAACCGGATCGCGCTGTCGAATGCGCTGCGCCCGCCCAGCATGATCACTTCGTTCTTCATGCCGGTGGTGTCGGGCAGTTGCCACACCTTGCCCGGATCGGTGCCGGCGATGCAGCCCGCAGTGGCAGCGGCCATCGCCCCGGCGGCTCCAGACGTGACCATGCCCGATTCGGCGCCCGACAGCTCCGCCAACTTTCTTCCGGCGGCCTGCTGCAGTTCAAAGATGTCGACGAACTGCCGCGCCGCGGCATCCATGGCACGGCGCACCTCGGGCAGCTCCAGCGAGCCGCTCAAGTAGGTCCACGTCCCACGCGCGTTGATGAAGGGGCGCACGCCGAGGCGGCGATAGACGTCACTCGAAGCGTTGTCTCCGATCGCGCCAGCCACTGCACCGGTCACCCCACGCGCTGCCATCACGGCGTACACGGGGGCGGCCGCAGCCCATTTCAGCCAGGTTCGGCGTTGCATGCCGCGCAATTGTATATTTCGAATGCGTTGCCAGGTAACTCGATCTCGCGACCGCGATCGAGATAACCTCGCTATCAGAGGCGGCAGCGGTCGCGACAATCGCTGCTGGGAAGGAGATTGTCGGTGAATGCGACCCGCGACAGGTTCGCGTCCCGTTACAGCGAACCTCTCCTTCCTGCCGATGCTGCCGCCCTCGCCGCAAGGCGGCGCACTCGAGGCGAGCCGGGTGCGACACCGGCTGAGGCCTTCGCACTCGGCGGGACGGTTATCACCCCGGATGAGGTGTTCGCACCTGGCTGGGTGCTGATCGACCACGGGCAGATCGTCTCGGTCGGCGCCACCAAGCCACGGGATGCTCTCACGCTCGATACAAACGGCGTGATCCTGCCCGGCCTCGTCGACCTGCACGGCCATCCCGAGTGGAACATCTTCGCCGCATGGGAACCGCCGCATGAGTATCCAAACCGCACCGTCTGGCGAACAAGCGACGAGTACCAGACGCTGATCAAGGATCCGTGGTATGGGTTGACGGATGACGGCAACAACCAATCGCGTCTGCAACTGCTCTGCCGCTACGCCGACATCCGTGCGCTGATCGGCGGCACGACCGCGGTGCAAGGCGCAAGCGGCAAGTACCCAGCGGCGACGACGATTGTGCGCCACGTCGATCTCGCACCGTTTGGCGAGGCGAACGCCGCATCCCTCGTCGACCCGCTCGCGCGCGGCGATCCGACCGAACGGACCCAGATCAGCGCCGGCATCGCCGCGGGAACGATCACCGCTTTCTACGCGCACCTGGCTGAGGGGATCGACACGACCTCGCGGGCAGAGCTGCAGGCGCTGATCGACTTCAAGCTGCTGACCGCGGCGACGGTGATCATCCACGGCACCGCGTTGACCGACCGCCAGCTCGGGTTCGTGCATGAGGCCGGCGCAAAGCTCGTGTGGTCGCCGCAATCAAACCTGCGGCTATACGGGCAGACGACGCAGGCGGCAACGGCACGCGTGCTCGGCATACCGCTGGCCCTCGGCGCCGACTGGCTCCCAAGCGGCAGCGTGAGCTTGTTCGCCGAGATGCAGGTCGCACGAAGAATGCTTGCCAGACAAGCTGCGCCCATCACCGCGCTTGCTCTGGTCCACATGGTCACGGCGGGCGGAGCCAAGATCGCCGGCCTCGAGCCATTCCTCGGCCGTCTCGACGCCGGTCGGCCCGCTGACATTCTCGTGCTCGAACGGCGGCAGGAGGATCCCTATGAGAGCGTCTGCCAGGCGAACCGTGGCGCCGTCGAGTTGGTCATGATCGCAGGGCGTCTCCTGTACGGCCGCGATGAGTGGTTCAGCGCACTCGCCCCGCAGTCAGACGTCCAGGGCCGCTTGCATCTGCACGCGACAGGGGAGCTTGTCTGGGCGTGGGGGAAACAAATGCGGCTCGACATCGCCGCGCCGGCGACGTTGAACGAGCCGGCGCTTCCCGGCCTGAAGGCAATGCGAACCGAGCTTGTCAGCCTCTTCCCACGTGTCGGCCCGATCTTCGCCTGACACTGAAGCCGGTTCGTTACGATGGACGGTGCGGAAAGGAGGAGACTCGAACCTCCCTCCTTAGAACAATGGCGGACGTCTTCGGACTGCTCAGAAATGCGCGGAGGAGAATCGCAGTTTTATTTGGCTCTCCAGTCCGAAGCCCGATCGCTCAACGTCTACAGCGACTTGAGGAACTCGACCAGATCCGCCTTCTGCGCGTCGGTGAGGCCCAGCGGGAAAAACGAATCGTAGTAGTTGACGACTGCGAGGAAATCAGCGGCCCTGCCGTCGTGGAAGTACGGCGGGTGCTGCCACGCGCCGCGCAGCGGCGTCGTCCGATACATCCCGGTCGCGGTGCGGGCGGCGTAATCGACATCCGCTCCGATCTCCGAAGCCGCATGCAGAAATGGGACTTTGGGATCGGGTCCGCTGAGCACGTCCGTGTAGGTCGGCGGGATGTGGCAGGTTCCGCAGCGCGCGGCGCCGTTGAACAGGACCTGGCCGCGCGTCGCCGCAGCTTGGTTGAAACTTCCCGCCGGCGGAGGAGGTGCAAGGAGGCCCAGTTGATAGGCGAGCAATGCTGCCAGCTTCGGCGTAATCCGATCGGGCGTTTGCGTCACGTTCACATCGATGCGCGCGTCGCTGAAGCTGCCGTGGCCCCCCATCTGCGTCACGCCAACATAGCTGTTCCAATACGAAATTGGACCGTCGCCCGTGTAAGTCTCGAATCCGACGCCCTGCAATCCAAAGGCAGGGGGAATGACGACCGGTATCGTTTCTACACCATGCAACAGCATGAGGTTCGCGCCGTCGAAGATGTGATGTCGTGCATCGTACTTTCCCGGTCCCCATTCAGCGAACTCCTGCCTGAACGGGTCGATGACCCGTGATGGCGAGAGTCCGACGATTCGACCCACGTTCAAATCGCGGTTTGGCCATCCGTCGAGACGTCTGCCGATACCCGGCGCAAGTGAATTGTCGACGGTCGAATGGCAGAGCGCGCAGGTAATCCCGACGCTCATCAGGTTGTCGCCGCTGACCTTGCCGATCACGCCAACGACCGCATTCGTTTCGAGAAGGCGAAGTGTCACTTTCGGGTCGGTGACGTCGAGTTCACCGTCCTGGAGCGCCGCGACGACGCGCGGCGGCAACGCGTCCGAATCGACCTTCAGACCCACTTCCAGCGCCGTGGCAGGTGGGACGGACGGCAGGACCTCATGCATGCGGAGGACATCGGTCCACAGTTGCTCGTCGGCGAACGTGTCGAAGCGGAAGATCTGCTTTCCGTCGAGTGGCTTCGTGCTCGATGCGGGTTGTGCCGTGGCAAGCGCAATTGCCCCCGCAACGGATAGGATCGGGATCACGCGGCGCATGCGACCTCCTCGTTGGACGGGATGCCTAACCCTCACGCCAACGGTGCCGCAGAGTTAGACAAAATACGCAAGCTCTATCTTTCTCTTCTAGCAAGAATCGCGCCCGACGTGCAGCCGAGGAAGGTCGCGCGATGGTGGCGAGAGCGCTGGAGGACCGGGCGGAGTACCTGACCCAAAGACGCGCCAGTACTATGGACTTATAGTCGACTGCGGCCGCGTGCGACGGTCGCGTCAAGCGACCTCCCTTGCACGGAGCCTATTTACGATTCGTGTACAGGTTTCACGACAGGTGTAAATGCAATCGTCATTGATTGCGCCCTACGGAAACACATGGCCGAATTGCTCAGAAAACAGCTGCTCGATACGAGCCGAGGGCGCATTGTTGCTCTGCTTCGGGGCGGCGGCCTGACGGCCGACGACGTTGCCTCGAAACTGGGGCTCACCCGAAGCGCGATTCGACTCCAGTTCATGGCGATGGAGCGTGATGGCGTCGTGCGGCGCGCCGGGAGAAGACCCGGAACAACAAGACCCTCGCGCGTATTCGAGTTGACCCCTGAGGTAGAAGAATTACTGTCGAAGGCATACGTCCCGTTGCTGACGCACCTTGTACAGGTGTTCGCCGACGGGCTGCCGGCCCCTCAGGTAGAAGAGCTACTACGGCAGGCTGGCAAAGGGCTCGCCGACGAATTATCTCAAGGAAAACGACTTGCGGGCGACCTTCGGTCCCGCGTGGTCATGGCAAGCGAGATGTTGAACGACCAGTTGGGCGCGATGACTCGTGTCGAGGAAAACGGTGCTTACGTCATCCGTGGAGCCGGATGCCCACTGGCCGCGCTCACCGGCAAGCATCCTGGAGTATGCGTGGCGATGGAGAGCGTCGTCTCGCAGGTCGTCGGGGTGCCCGCATCTGAGTGCTGCAATCGGATCGGGCGGCCCCAATGCTGTTTCGAAATCCAACGAGGAGGCGGATGAACCCGCCCACCTCGACGCACACATGGCACCAGATCGACACGTCGGCCTCAAAAGTGGTGGTGTCGGAATTCGACGCCAAGGCGAGCACGCGTTCTATATCACCGTCGCGCTGTCCGTCATCGTCGTCAGCATCGCCGCGTTCGCACCGTCGATTCTGATCCAGTCGGGCCGAATTTTCCCGCTCAGTACTCTTGTGGCCGTGCACGGCGTGGTTACCGCCGCATGGCTCCTGCTGTTTCTCACGCAAGCGACGCTCATCGCAACCGAACGGATATCGGTTCATCGCCGTGTCGGATGGTTTGGATTTGCGCTCGCGCTGCTGATGGTCGCCGCAGGTTGCCTCGCGACCGTTGGGTTCGGGCGGCGTGGCCTCGATCTGAGCGGCGACGTGCTTCGCGCGATCTCGCGCAGCGGAAGGCGAGCGGGTCCAGCAACGATTCTGTTCCCGGTCTCCGAATTGGTGAGTTTCGCGTTGCTTGTCGCCGCTGGTATCTGGTACCGACACCGACCTGAGGTCCACAAGCGGCTGATGCTGTTCGCACTCATCCCGCCGTTGATCGAGCCGGTGCTCCACCTGGTCGGCCATCTGGGTCTGTACTGGCCAGTGCTCCGGCGAACCGGGACCAGAAGTGCCGGGCCTGTTCTGCTTGTTCTTCTATCTGTGAGCGCCGTTCGCGACAGGCTGTCGGAAGGTCGAATCCATCCCGTGTCCTTGATTGTTCCGATTCTGCTGATCGCCTGGCAGATTGTGATCGTCGGCGTGGTGTTTCCGTCCGCTGCCTGGCACACCGCCGCCGTATGGCTGATCCAGTAATGTTCGCCGCGTTCCTGCATATGTCGCCGCGCGCGGCTATTATCGCCGGTCCGGAAGCGCGCGGCGCGGATTGGGCAGGCGCGGCTTGGTAAGGTATCAGGCGCGGTCCACCGTATCGGCTCCACTCCACGATCGGATGGCTGTCGTCATCGCGGAACACAAACCGTTTGTGCATCGGCCAGTTCGTTCAAGATTGCCACGGCGAGAGGAGCGATGGAGCCGAGTCGGTCAGCTTCAGGTTTTGCCTGGCCTTTCGTCTTCCGGCTATGCTTCAGCTACGGCTTTCGATGGAGCATTGCGGCAATCACCTTTTCGGAGATGCCAGCATTCTTCAGTTTGACCAATGCGTCCGAGTCAACGCTGAAGTTGGGCACTGACCCGCCGATCTTCTCGATGATCAAGTCGTCCGCAAATCCGGCTGCAGAAGCTTCAGTACGTCGGCGTTGTTCATCGTGCCTGTTGATGGTGCGACCGTTGTTGTTGTGAACTCAGGCGGGGTGAGAACGTGGTCACCGTCCACGAACACGTCGATGCGTGTGCCTGCAGGGATGGTGATGTCTTTGCCCTTCCGCAGAAGGGCAAAGGGCGCGGCGACCGGCACGAACACCGCAATCGCAGCGGTGGTCACTGCCACGCCTGTTACATGGCTGCCCCCTGACTTCTGCTGCTGCGTTGCCCTTAGTTTGAACCGGCTGGCGATCCACCGTGCGTGTCTCGGTCACGGAATAAGAGAGTTTACCGGCGCGTCCCATACGGCGCTTCGGCACTGCCTCCTGAATCACACCCTTGACCGGTATGCCCTGCTTGATGACTACTTGGCCATCGAGCAGGACATCATCCAGCACCTCGAACGTGATGCTCTGTCCACTCTCACCGGTTCCAGACGAGAGTGCCTCCATCACCTGACACTGAACTTTGTGCCATCAACGAGTCGGCGGTCAGGTGCTTGCGCCGCGGCCCCCATGGGGACCGTTGCGACAGCACAGACGAGCGCGAGTGTGAGTAGCTTCTTCAGCATGCGATCACCGCGACAAATTGATCGTCATATTGATGTTGAGGCAGGTCGAAGAAGTTGCGTTCACTGACAGTTGCAGGTTGCGGCCAAAGAATCCACCACTGGCCGCGTAGGTGTATCGCCCGCACGTCGGCTCATCGTAAGTGCCCGAACCCAGGCCCTGGATCGCTCCCGTGTTGTCAATCGTCGCCTGCCCCAATGGAAGGCTGATGTTTTCGCACTCTCCGCCAAGCACCAAAGGCGCGATGTTGACCGTCGATCCTGATTGCGTCACTGAGGTGGTCGTCGGGCAAGTGACCGACTGCCCGACCTCCGGGAACGCCATTGCGGTGCTCCCGCTGTAGTTGCCGACCACGTTGGGGATCTGCGGGGTGGGAGCGGCAGCATTACCGCCGCCACAACCAATGAGAGGCAGCAACCACAGGCAAATCAGTAATTTACGCAATTGTGGCTCCATCCTTCTAGAGCGCGCTCGGATAAGCGCAGGGCATAGCCTACCATTTAGATGAGCTTAGAACATTGCGCTAGCGCAATGTTCTTGCGCCGGACGCAATACCTGCCTGTAACGCGAGGAGTCTGACGGCGTTGACGCAATCCTGCCCCGATCGGGTGGGTGGGCAGTCATCAACTCGACCAAGGTGCTGACCTTCACCTTCGGAAGTTGGGCGGAAGTGGGGCGGCGGAGGCAGTGGAAGCTCGCTGACGTGCAACGGCGCGTCGGTGCCAAGTGTCGTGGACTGTCCGAACGACCAAGGGCGCAAGGCTCCGACTGCCGCCGCTTTTTCATAGTCCAGCGCGCTCAATCAGGAGGCTGGAACGGGGGCCCCTCTTCTGGTAGGGTCTGAAGGGCCGGTAATCCGCGCCTTGCCTATCTACCGCGCGCACACCTTCGATAGTCTGCCTGACGATGTGCTGGCGGTCTGTCGCGCGGCGGCGACGACGGTCAGAGTCACACGCGGCCACATCCTCTTCTCGCGCGGCGATCCGGCGCGAACCCTCTTCGTCG
>JBKOZS010000010.1:0-8247 GCA_046726015.1 Acidobacteriota bacterium | reverse complement strand
GTTCACAACCCCGCCGTTGAAGCGGCCGAATTCGGCAGGCGGACTATTGCTCTCGATCCGAAACTCCTGGATGGCGTCGATGTTCGGGAAGAACGCCACCTGCCCTGGTTCGGGCTGCAAGACGGAAATGCCGTCGAAGAGGTACTCGTTGGTTCTGGGGCGGCCGCCGTTGATACGCGGCAGCGATGAATTGGGCGGCAGCGCCACGCCGGGCGCGACGCCCACCAGTGTCACAAAGCTCCGGCCGTTCAGCGGAAGGCCGGCGATCTGCCGGCTGGCGATAACATGTCCAAGGCCTGACGACCCACGCCGCAATAGAGGGGTGTTCCCCGTGTCATCAATGGTGATCGTTTCCGTCAGCGGGCCAATCTCGACCTGAAAATCCAGCCGGACGGTGTCGCCAGTCGCGAGCTGAATCCCGCCGCGTACCAGCGGTCGAAAGCCGCTGCGTTCGACTCGAACCTGGTAAACGCCGGAGGGAAGGGCCGGGATCGAATACCCCCCGTCGACCGTGGTGATCGACGTGCGCGTAAGCTTCGTCGCGGTTGCCATGACCGTGACCGTCGCGCCAGGCACCGCCGCTCCGGTCTGATCCACGACGACGCCGTTTAGCGCGCCAGCGCCGATCTGGGCATGACCTGTGATGGAAATCCCCAGCGACAACAGCCCGATGACGCCGATCAGTCTTCCCCTTCGCACCAGTGGTCCTCCGGAGTGCACTCCACTCTAGATCGTCCTGAATGCGTACTCAAACCGACTCAAATCGGCTTAGACTGGGCCTTTCTGCTGGGAGCTGAGATGGCGATGCTCACGATCAGGGCCGCGGCTGAACGCCTCGGCGTCTCGTATTCGACGTTCAAGCGATGGATTCACGACGGCAGCGTGCGCACCATTCGGACGGAAGGTGGACATCACCGGGTGGCGGAGGCAGAAATCGATCGCCTGACGGCGCGTCAGCAGCCGGATACGGCGGGTCGCGTGCGCAGGAGCGACGGCAGCGAAGCGCTGGCCGGCCTGAGCGCGCGAAACCGTCTTCATGGATTTGTCGACGAAGTCCGGGTCGACGGCCTGCTCGCGCAAGTACGTTTACGGGTTGGCGACCAGTCGTTGACCGCGGTCATCACGAGTGACGCCGTGCGCGACCTCAAGCTCAAGCGCGGTGAAGATGCCATCGCCATCATCAAGTCGACGGAAGTGATGATCGCCAGGTCGACCGTGTCGCTCGCACGGCCAGCGAAGGCGACGCCGCGACGCCGCCGTACTCCTTGACATCCTAGGAGAGCGTGCATACTCTCCTCGTATGTCTAGGAGAGTGGCGTGAGCGACCCGACTGAACTGTTGCAAGGCACGCTCGACCTTCTCATCCTCAAGGCCCTTTCGCTCGGCCCGCTGCACGGATACGGCGTCCTCCTGCGCATCGGGCAAATCTCGCGCGAGCGGCTGCAGATCCAGCAAGGGTCGTTATATCCCGCCCTCTACCGTCTCGAACACCAGGGCTTGATCGCATCCGAGTGGGGAGAATCCGAGAACAAGCGAAAGGCGAGGTATTACCGCCTGACCGCCGCAGGCAGACGCCGGTTCAAGGAAGAGGCGGCGTACTGGCAGCGGTTGTCTGAAGCGATCGGGTTTGCGCTCAACGCGGCGCCGGAGGATCTATGAGGCTGCTCGCCCGGTTCGCGTCGTGGCTTCGTGCAAGCGTGCAGCGTGAAGACTTCGAACGCCGCATGCGGGACGAAATGCAGGCCCACGTCGAACTGTACGAGACAGACCTTCAGGAATGCGGTGTCTCCGAGGCCGACGCATACCGCCAGGCGCGCGCGGAGTTTGGCAGCCTCGAGGCGCGCCGGGACGAGTGCCGCGAGGCTGTCGGGCTGCGGCTGCTGGATGAATGTCGTGCGGACGTGCGGTACGCGGTGCGGCTGCTCGCCCGGTCGCCTGGCTTTACGCTCGCCGCCCTGGTGTCGCTCGGCCTCGGCATTGGCGCGAACACCGCAATCTTCAGCCTCATCGATACAGTCCTCGTGAAATCACTTCCGGTCGAACGGCCGCAGCAGCTGTTCTTCGTCGACAACTCGGGCGGCAAATCCGGGGGCAGCAGCGGACCTCCGTATCCGTGTTTTGAACGGCTTCGCGATCACAACCGCTTTCTCGCCGGCATAGCAGCATTCGAAGAGAGCCGGGTCAAGGTCACCCTCGATGGTACGCCCGAGCAATGGCGTGGCCAGTATGTGTCCGGCAGTTACTTCGAGATGCTCGGCGTCCGCGCCGTGCACGGCCGCCTGCTGACGCCGGCAGACGACTCGGAGTTCGGCGTTGGCGGGCCCGATGGCGCGGTGGCTGTGATTAGCCATGGCCTGTGGACGCGGCGATTTGGCATGGACCCGGACGTCCTCGGCAAACGCGTCCAGGTCGGAACCGACTGGGTGACGATCGTTGGCGTCACTCCCCCGGGTTTCCTCGGACTGCAGGTCGGCTCGCCGATCGACATTACCGTTCCGATAATGCTGGCCGGACGCAAGCTTCGTTCGACGCAGATGTGGTGGATGAGCGTCCTGGCACGACTCAAGCCTGGCGCGACCGTCGCCGAGGCGCGCGCCGATCTCGACACGCTGTTCGATGCCTACATGACCGACATCGGCATCCCCCGCGACAAGCGCGATTATTTCAGTGGCATCGAGCTCGTTCCAGCTGCGAAAGGCTCGAACGCGTTGCGCCGCGACTACAGCGAACCGCTGCTGATCGTGATGGGGATCGTCGCCGTCGTGCTGCTCATCGGGTGCGCCAATGTCGCGAACCTGCTTCTCGCGCGCGCGACCGCGCGCCAGAACGAAATGTCGGTGCGGCTCGCGATCGGTGCGAGTCGCGGCAGGCTCATACGGCAGCTCCTGACCGAGGGACTCGTCCTGGTGTGTCTTGGTTCGATCGCGGGCCTCCTGTTTGCGCGGTGGGGCGTCGCGTTCCTCGCGGGACTTATCGCGGGCCCGAGTGGCGGCATCCTTCTGAGTCCGGAGTTCGACCTCCGCGTGCTGATCTTTACAGCGGCGGTGAGCGCATTCGCCGCGCTGCTCTTCAGCCTGGCGCCTGCGCTCCGGGCGACGCGGGTTGACGCGGCCAAACCGGCCACTACCGGAATGTCGGCGTCGAGATCGCGCGTTCGCCTCGGGCAGTCATTGCTCGTGGTTCAGGTCACGTTATCAGTCGTCCTGTTGTGCGGCGCCGCACTGTTTCTCCGCACCATGCACAATCTCGCCGCGGTAGATGCCGGGTTCGATCGCGAGGGGGTGCTGACGTTCCAGGTGGATGCCACGATTCCCGCGAGTACTGTCCCGCCGAAAACGCCGGACGAGCACCGCCTCGCCCACGCACGCCTGGGAGCGATGTGGCATGACTTCACGACTCGCGTGGGCGCCATGCCTGGCGTGACATCAGCCGCTCTCGGCACCATGAGCCCGCTGACCGGACGCGATCGAGGCGTGAAGGTCCACGTCAGGGGCGGTCCCCCGCCGTCATCCAAGCCGGGCGGAGGCATTCACGTCAACACCGTCACCGCAGGCTATTTCGAAACGGTGGGAATTCGTGTCCTGGCGGGACGATCCTTTTCGGACCGCGATCGAGCGAGCGCACCGCGCGTTGCGATCCTGAACGAAACTGCGGTTCGCGCCTACTTCCCGGACAAGAATCCCATTGGCGAGAAGGTGAACTTCCCGGGGCAGCCCGTTGAGGACGAATACGAAATCATTGGTATCGTCCGCGACACCAGGTACAAGAACCTGCGAACTCCCGACGAGCGCATGGTCTACCTCCCGCTCGAGCAGGCGCTGGACCCGCTCTCGAGCGTGATGATCGCCGTCCGCGGCCGTGGCGATGTCACACGATTCGTGCCGTCAATCCGCACCATGGCTCGAGAGATGATCCCGGGTGGATTCGTGACGAGAGTGGCCACCGTCGAAGAGCGTGTCGAGGCCTCTCTTGTCCGCGAACGGCTGTTGTCGATGCTGGCGACGTTCTTCGCCGGCCTGGCCCTCACCCTCGCCTGTGTCGGCCTTTACGGCATCGTCGCGTACGGTGTGGTCCGGCGGCGGCGCGAAATAGGCATTCGCATCGCCATCGGCGCGCAGCAGCACTCGGTGATGTGGATGGTGATCCGCGAAACGCTCGTGCTGGTCGCTGCTGGTGCCGCGCTCGGCACGATCGTGTCGGTCGCGTTGAGCCGCTACATCGAACGACAGCTGTTCGGCGTCACGCCGGGGGATCCGTTCGCGATCGCGGCCGCGATCCTGCTGTTGCTCCTCGTGACAACCGCGGCCGGGTACCTCCCCGCGCGCCGCGCGAGCCGCATCAATCCGGTGGTAGCATTGAGAACCGAATAGCATCAGGCGCCCTCAGCGATCGCTCGGGGCGCCGTCTCGCTAGAGACCCTGCGCCTGCCTAGAACCCCGCGGTCAACGCCACCCGCACGGTTCGCGGGAATCCCGGCGAGATGTTCGTGTTGCTGTCGGCGTTGGCGAAGTAGGTCTTGTTGAACAGGTTTTCGACGTTCGCCTGGAGACGCCAGCGGTGCCGCACCGTGAAGTACGCGGCGGCATCCGCGCGCGTGTATCCAGGCAGCGTCACGGTGTTGTCGATCGTCGCAAACATGTCCGATCGACGCGTGACTCCAAGGCCGACGCCGACCCTCGGATGGACGCGGTAGTTGTTCCACAGCGAGAACGTGTGGTGTGGCACCTGGCCCACGTGTGCGTCCTGGCGCGCGGCAGCAGTGGCGCTCGTCACGAATGCATCCTGGTACGCGTAGCCGCCGGCGATCGTCCACTCGGATGTCACCTGGCCATTCACGCCAAGTTCATAGCCGTTCGTCCGCTGACTGCCGGTCTGCACGATGCGCGTGGGATCGTTGGGATCGACCGATCGCGTGTTGGTGCGATCCAGCCGGTACACCGAACTCGTGATCGACACGCCGCGAAACGCATCGAACTTCACGCCCACCTCGTAGTTGTTGAACTTCTCCGGCTTGACCTGCTGCGTGATCGCCGTCAGTGACGAGAACTGGTCTCCCGAGCTCGGGAGGTACGAAACGCTGTAGCTGCCATACAGCGACAAGGGGGTCTTCGGCTTGTAGACCACGCCGACGCGCGGAGACACCAGGTTGTCAACGCGCTCGAGCGTGTCGCCGTTGCGATTGTTGTGATACTGGAGGTCGAAGCGGTCGAACCTGATTCCCCCGACAACCTGCACGTGCTGCGAGAGTTCGGCGACGTCCTGCGCAAACGCCGCCGCGACATTCGTGGTGACGTGATTGTCGGCGTCGGTGGCGTTCTGCCGGAAGGTGACGGGAGCGCTGGTCGTTGGAGCGTTGAACGGCACCTGAATCGACGTCGCCTGGTTATTGAAGAATCCGGTGTTGCGGAAGTTGTCGGTCACCTGCCGGCCGAATTCGGCGCCCGCGAGCAGCGTATGCCGGACCGCACCGGTGGCGATGAAATACGTCGCATCCGTCTGGTTGAACACGTTCAGGCGTTCGGTGGCATTGTTATAAGCGGTCAGCGTCACCAGCGAGGCATCGGCCGACGCCGCCCCCGGCACGTAGTTCTGGTAAGAACGATCGTAGCCGCCAACCAGCGTCCGGTTGCGGAGGTTCGCCTGTCCGATCCGGCGGTCGACCGTCGCCGACAGGAGATTGACCTCCGCGCGCACGTGACTGTCATTGGGATTTCCGTAATACGTGGAGGTCGGCACGTCGGCGGGCCTGCCCTGATATGACGTGATGCCGCGATCCGCGACACGCGTGTCGCGGAAGTACTCGTAACCGAGCGTGATCTTCGTCTTGCCGTCCGGAACGATCGTGATCGTCGGGTTGATCCCGGCGCGTTCCAGGTCCACGCCCCGGCGGAAGCTGCCGGAGTCCTCGAACATGCCGTTCAGGCGGATCGCAACCGCGCGAGAAACGGGCTGACTCACGTCCCCCGCGATCCGCTTGTTGCCGTATCCTCCACCCTGAACCGTGAACTCGCGCTGCGACTGGAAGGTCGGCTGCTTGATGACGCGGTTAATCACGCCTCCGCCACCACCGCGGCCAAAAATCATCGCGTTCGGTCCTTTGAGCGCTTCGAAGCGCTCCAGGTTGTAGAGGTCGCGGTAGTACTGCACATCGTCGCGCACGCCGTCGACGAAGAAGTCGGCCGACGAGCTGTTGCCGCGAATGATCACCTGGTCTCGATTGTTCTCTCCCTGGTGATACGTAATGCCCGGCACGTAGCGCACGACGTCTCCGACGTTCATCATCAATTGATCTTTGATGAGTTCCCTGGAGACGACGGTGATGGACTGTGGAACGTCCCGCAACGGTGTCGGCATCTTCGTCGCGCTGGTGACGACGGTGGTTCCATAATCGGCGGCCGCGCTGACGCTCACGGTTTCCTGGACACCCGCAACCTGGAGCACGAACTCACGCCGGTCACCGGCGTCTCCGACCGCGTTGAGCTGTTGCACGATGTCGACAAACCCATCAGCCGAGATCTTGACCGTGTACCGGTCGTAGTCGAGCAGCAGTGCGAAGTTGCCGGACTGATCGCTGACCGTCGACGCGGTTTCTCCCTGCTGGTCGGGAGTCGCGGTGATTCGAGCGCCGGGCAGAGGGCTCCTGCTCGGATCGAGGACCCTCCCGCGCAGCGTAAATCGAAGCTGCTCGGCCCGAGCCGGGGCAGCTGAGTTGAGAAGCAGGAATGAGGTGAGGAGAACGAAAAACAGGCGAGGCATATGCGCAAGACTCCGTTAACGTAGTTGCGCCGACCTCGTCACGCCCGTAAAATGCGGACATCGGACGCGTCAAGCGCACGAGCGATTGACCGGTCTCACCCAGACCACGTTCGATAAGCCCGTCAGGTGTTGCCGCACCGGACGGGCATTTTCTTTCAGCAGCCCAACCTCGAGCCGCCAATCGGACCCCGGTAGGATAAATCCGACCAAATTGGTCGGTCAAGAGCAGAAGTACGTTTTTTGCGGCCCGGGGCCCAAAATCTGCGCAGATTGCAAAACTCTTACACAGGCGCCTCGAAGCCCTTGCAGGTGCTCCCCGCCAGGTCCCGCAGCGCCGCCAACGATGAAAAGGAAATTTTTGCTGGCAAAAACTACTCGAACGCGAAACTTCTACATGTGTGCGCGTCAGAAACCGAGGCGCACACATCTTCGGCCGCAGGCGAGCGCCCGCTCAAGCATCTCGCGCGATCAAAAAATCGCCTCGCGATTTGCGGGTGAAATTCCTGCGTTTGCATGCGCGGCGTCCGCACGTTTCCCTCAGATCGGCAGCGCTCTTGCTGAGTCGGCGCGCGCAAACCGCCGGCGATCGCACGCGCAAACAACGCGACGTTCACCGACGCGACGCATCTCCAAAAACACTGCGCTCGAAAGCGAGTGCGCCATCTGGTGATCGATGGGCATGAACAAGGGGACCTCACAACGTGCACACAACCAGGGCCGCGGTAGCGACGGTGTTTCTACTTGGCATCTCGGCGGTCGCCGAGGCCACGCCGAACATGATTCGGCTCGGATATCCCACCTGCGCATCCTGCCATCTCTCGCCGCAGGGTGGCGGACTCTTGAACGACTACGGCAAAGGCATTGACGCGGCGCAAGCGCTCATTTCAGAAGAAGTGAAATCACCGGAGGATCCGAACGCGTATCGCCGGCTTCCCTACGAAATGAAGTTTTCGCTGGGCGTCGATCGTGAACCACCCGAGCTGTTCTTTGTCCCGTTCGACTGGCTGCAGACGGAGCTCGGCGTCGATGACCTCGTCACGATCGATGGCGGACATACCTACCGTTTCACGCCGGGCGCATCGGTCCGGCTGAATCGCAACGTCGCAGTATCGTTCGACACGCGTGACGTGTTCACCGGCGTGCCAGGCAAGAACGAGCACTCGCGGACGTACTCGGTGCAGGTTTCAGTGAAGACGGTCCAATGAGACGCCGGTAAGTCAGGCGCAGCCGCCCCGGCGGCTGCGCCACCTCCGAGCCGCTGAACCCACAGCAGCGACGCCCGCGCTGCGACAGTTTGGATCACTCGACCGAATCCACGCGATCGCCGCCGTCAGTACAAAGGTACCTTTCGCCCAGCGAAGGCCTCTCGAAGGCGCACACAGGTGATATAGACGGATACATCGAACGATGGAGTCAAAAGCCTGTCTCTTATACACATCTGACGCTGCCGACGACATTGTGGTAGTGGTGGTGGGGGGGGTGGGGGGGTGG
>JBKOZS010000009.1:0-29225 GCA_046726015.1 Acidobacteriota bacterium | reverse complement strand
GTTCTCGACCGCGCGGGACCAGTTCACGCCGCAGGACACGGCACGGCTCGCGTTCGCGCAAGCGATGATTGCGAACTTCGACTGGTGCCTGCGCTTCTATCCGGAAGATACCTATCGGTGCGACGACACTCAGCTCCTCTGGAACGTGCTCGCCGTCAAGCGAAGCGGAGGGCGCGGGGTTCCGGTGATCGCGGATTTCGATCTCGCCGGTATGGTCGTCGGCCGGCACAACTGGTTCGAGAAGGTGTATTCGGATACCTTCGTTCCGTCGCGATCGACTATCGAGGTCGAGGTCCTCAGCCAGGTGCAGCGGACACGATCGTTGTTCACGCGCGCCGAACTCGACGAAACGCGCCAGCACTTTCTGTCCCGGAAGGACACGCTGTACGGCGCGCTCGACGCTGCCCGTCTCGATGATCGAGGCCGCGAGCTCGCAAAGCAGCACCTCGACGCGTTCTTCAACGCCATTGGGACCGATGATGCGTTCTATCGGCCTGTCGTGATGAAGCCCTACGCGCTCGTGTACGCGGATGCCGCGAAGTCGCGCGAAGCATGCGGCCCCGGCGACATGCTGCCCACCGGAACGCCCGTCAACGAGATACGACGCGACGGGGCGATGACGGAAGTCAAGCTGCTCGACGCACGCTGGCGCTGGGCACCGCCGGCCGACTGCCAGGCGGTGAAAAGCGGCACCGTTTGGATCGATGCCGCTGTGATCGGCACAGATTATCCCGAGAGCAAGAAGCCGTAGACGTTGGCCGTTGGCCGACGGCACGCCCACACCGGCACGCGAACTACATCTTCACTGCTTCAATATCCACCGAGAGTTTGACGTCATCGCCAACCAGGAAGCCGCCGGTCTCGAGCGCTGCGTTCCAGGTGAGGCCGAAGTCGCCGCGCTTGATCTTGCCGGTGCCGGAGAAGCCGATGCGCTCCCCTCCCCACGGATCCTTTCCGCGGCCCTCGTAGGTGACGTCCAACGTCAGCGGACGCGTGACGCCGTGAATCGTCAGGTCGCCCGTCAACTTGAACCCTTCGACCGCGCCGTCGATCTTCGTACTGCGGAACGTGATCTTTGGATACTTGTCGACGTCGAAGAAATCGGCCGAGCGCAGGTGCTGGTCGCGCTGCGGCTCGCGCGTGTCGATGCTCGCCACGTTGATCTCGATGGTCACCTTCGAATTCGGGAAGGTCGCCGCGTCGTTGTGCTGTATCTCGCCAGTGACATCGCTGAATCGTCCCTTCACCGTCGTGATCATCATGTGCTTGACCGCGAACTCGACCTGGGTGTGCGCGGGGTCGATCTTCCAGGTCGTCACGCCGGTCGCGGTCTGCGTTGCTGTTGCCATTGCTGTCCTCCTGAATCAGGCCGGCCGAAATGCCGTGCCTAGCTAATCAATCCTCTGTCACTATATTTTAGTAAGTTAGTTGTGTCAAGTAGGCCGCCTTGATACAATACGGACATGGGTTTGCAGCGGGCGCTCTGCGCACGCTTTCATGCTGCAGTCGAGCTGGTCGGCCGCCGGTGGACCGGCGCCGTCATCCAGCTCCTCCTTCATGGACGTATGCGGTATGCCGAGTTGCGTGGCGCCATCCCGGACATCAGCGATCGCATGTTGTCGGAGCGATTGCGGGAGCTGGAGACCGAAGGGATCGTCGCGCGTCTCGTGATTCCCGAGACGCCAGTACGAGTCGAATACGAGCTGACCGACAAAGGCCGGGCACTCGAGCGCGCCCTCGCTGAAATTGCCAGGTGGGCGGAGCAGTGGGGAGCCGAGGCACCTACCCGTTCAGCAGCCGCATCGCCCCCTCGGAATAGCGCAAGCCCGCGGCCACGCCGGGGGGCGCAATCGCGTCCAGGACGTCGAGGTCGGCCCGCGTCAACGTAATCTCGGCCGCTCGGGCATTCTCCTCGACCCGATCCCGCTGTCGCGACCCTGGAATCGGCACGATGTCGTTGCCCTGCGCGAGGAGCCACGCCAGCGCGAGCTGCGCGGGCGTACAGTTTTTCTCCTTCGCCATCCGCTCGAGACGCGCGACGAGCTCCAGGTTCTTCTGAAAGTTCTCACCTTGAAACCGCGGGTTGTTCCGGCGCCAGTCGTCGGGCGCGAAATCGTCAGGAGACTTGAAGCGGCCGGTGAGAAAGCCCCGCCCGAGCGGGCTGTACGCGACAAACGTCACACCCAGCTCGCGGCAGGTTGAAAGGATCTCTCCCTCGGGATCGCGCGACCAGAGCGAATACTCGGTCTGCAGCGCGGCAATCGGATGCACGGCGGACGCACGGCGAATGGTGCGCGGCCCGGCTTCAGACAATCCCAGCGCACGGACCTTGCCCGCCTTCACCAGTTCCGCCATCGCGCCGACCGTGTCTTCGATCGGCGTCTGCGGATCGACGCGATGCTGGTAGTAGAGATCGATGCGGTCGACACCGAGGCGCTTCAACGACGCATCGCACGCCTGCCGCACGTACTCGGGCCGGCCGTTCACGCCGACGAACGTGCCGTCCTCCTTTCGGACGTTGCCGAATTTCGTCGCAAGCACGACACGATCCCGTCGATCCGCAATCGCGCGGCCGACGAGGATCTCGTTCGTGAAGGGACCGTAGATGTCGGCGGTGTCGAGGACGTTGATCCCGAGATCGAGCGCGCGATGGATTGTGGCGATGGCCTCGCGCTCGTCGCGCGGGCCGTAGAAATCCGACATCCCCATGCAGCCGAGCCCAATGACGGAAATAGCTGTGCCGGTGCGTCCGAGTGTTGTCTGTTTCATACGCGTGCTGCCTGCACGAGACCGTCCAGCGACCATGCAAGCATCTCCCCGATTCGGGTGACCGTGACGTCCGGCGGCGGAATCGTCCGCACCCGGTCGTCCGTGACGTAGTGTCCCTGTTTCGGCCAGACGGTTGTGACCTTGTCACCCCAGTACCGCTTCATCGCGTGCAGCAGCCACAGCTTGTCGTCGACGGCGATGTAGCGCTCCGCCGGATATCGCTGCTCGACATCGTCGAGCTCCTGCTCCTTGTGCACGTAAATCAGGACGTTCTGGTCCACCGCATCGAACAGGCCAGATCGTTCTATCTTCCGCGGCTGGAACACGACGTCGCCGTCCGACAGGATCACGGCCAGCCCCCAGCGTCGCGCGTGCTCGACGACGTCGAGTGACTCGGGGAAGAGACGGTTGGCGAAGGGATAGTTGACCAGGAAGGACGATACGATCAGCGCATGCGAATCACGCGGGTGCTGCATGCGGTATCGCTGCAGCGCACCGAGATAGTCCGCATATCCCAGTTCGTTCCGCAGGGCCTCGAAGATCTCCCAGTATTCTCGCCGGCGCTCTTCACCAAGCTCGCGGTCCATGTGGCGCATCAGGTGAGCGACGACGCGATCGTTATCGAGGAGCGTGTTATCGACGTCGAACAGCGTTACAACGGGATGCATCGGTGGATTATGACGCCTTCCGCCTGCGGCGGGCCTACAGGAGATCAGGAGGTCAGCAGATCCTTCTATAAAAAAATCTCCTGATCTCCTAAGCTCCTGATCTCCTGTGAGGTTACCCCGATGCGCGCAGTAATCTTCGATCTCGACGGCACGCTTGTCGACTCCGTGTATGCCCACGTCTTGGCGTGGCAGCGGGTGCTGGCCGAGGCCGACATTCACATTGACGGCTGGAAGATTCATCGCCTGATTGGGATGAGTGGCGGGCTGCTCGCGAAGGCGGCCGGGAGAGAGATCGGACGGGAATTGCCGAATGCAGACATAGAGGCGTTACAAAAACGCCACGGTGCTGTTTACAAGGAACTGCTGCCGACACGCAGACCGCTGCCCGGGGCCGTCCAGCTGCTGCGGCACCTTCGCGAAGCACAGATCGCGCACGGGATTGCCACGTCAGGCAAGCGCGAAGACGTGAAGTCTTCACTTGCCGCCCTCGATGTCCCCAGCGACATGGTCGTCGTGGATCGATCGGATGTCGAACGCGCCAAGCCGGAACCCGATCTCTTCCTTGCCTGCCAGCAACGGCTCAACGTGCGTCCCGAGGAATGTTACGTCGTCGGCGATGCCGTGTGGGATCTCCTCGCGGCGCGCCGCGCGGGCATGCTGGGCGTAGGTCTCCTTTCGGGCGGGTACGGAGAAGCGGAGCTCACGCAGGCTGGTGCTTATCGGGTGTATGAGGATCCCGCGGATCTTTTGTCTGCCATCTATCAGCTCGGCCTGCGGGCGTCCTGAGTGCCGGGTCCAGTGATCCGACCTGCAGGATCACCTCACGCCTCGCACCCCGCGCCTGGCGCGCCTCGGACCTCGTACCTCGGACCTCGCACCTCGGACCTCGGACCTCGGTACGGTTCTTGATATAATGACCGGATGGTCAGTCGAATGAACGGCTGGTCTAGTCGATATGCCACGTCCCAGCCGCTCTGAAGTTCTCACCGCTTTTCGCAAATCTGCCCTGCTCGACGCGGCTCGCCGCGTGTTCGGTCAATCCGGGTTTGAAGCGGCGACGATTGACGACATCGCGCGCGACGCGGGTGTCGCGAAGGGCACGGTGTACCTGTACTACCCCTCGAAGTGGAGCATTTACTGGGCCGCTCTCGAAGAAGGCATCGCCGAGCTGGATGGCCTCACGCGCGAGCGCGTGCGACGTGCAACAACGCTACACCAGGCCATTCGCGACTTCATCCTGACCAAGGTGGAGTATTTCGACGAGCGGCGGGATTTCTTCCGTATTTATGTCCAGGAAGTGAGCGGCCAGGCGGCCCGCCCCGCTTACGGCCACGCGGATTTCAAGCCGCTGTATCAACGGCAGATTCGCACCCTCGAGGCCGCGGTCGCCGCGGCGATCGCGCGCCGCGAGATCCGCAAGGTCGACACGACCGAGGTCGCCGGCGCCATCGTCGACCTCACGCGCGGCATTGTCACGCGGCGCTTGATGAAAAGGCGACGCACCGCCGCGGCCGGCGATGTTGACGCGATCGTGGATCTCATCTGGCACGGACTGGCGTCGAAAGGATCGTTGAAACGATGAAAGGCGGAACGTTGGCCGGCTGCGTGTTGCTGACGTTGTTGGCGGCACCCGGCCAGTCGCAGACCATACAGGGCCAGGCACAGCCTCCAACCTCGAATCCGTTCTTCGGCAGCATCCCCAAAGATCCGGTCACGCCGGATTCGATCGCACTTTCGGTCAAGGAGGCGGTGCGTCGTGCGCTCGAGCACAACCTCGGGCTGCTGCTGCAGGAAGAAGCGGCCGGCACGGCGCGCGGCGCACGGTGGCGCGCGCTGGCGGAACTGCTGCCGGATGTTTCGGGCAGCCTCGACGAACGGCGCCAGGTCCTGAACCTCGAAGCCTTTGGATTCCCTGCGCCTAATCCGATCGTCGGTCCCTTCAACGTCTTCGACCTCCGTGTCACGCTGTCGCAGCCGGTCGTCGACGTGAGCGCGCTGAACGATCTTCGAGCGGCGAAATTGAACGAAGAGGCGGAGAAGTACGGCATCCGGAGCGCGCGGGATCTCGTCGTGCTCGTGGCTGTCAACCTTTACCTGGAAACCATTGCCGGCGCGAGCCGTGTCGAGATGACGCGCGCGCAGCTGGACACGGCCGACGCGTTGTTCAAGCAAGCCCAGGATCTGAAGGCTTCCGGCCTTGTCGCGGGGATCGACGTCTTGCGCGCGCAGGTGCAGTTACAGACGCAGCGCCAACGCCTCATTGCCGCCGAGAACGATTACCAGAAGTTCAAGCTGCAGCTCGCGCGTGCGATCGGTCTGCCAGTCGCGCAGTCGTTCACGCTGACCGACAAGATTCCTTACGCACCAATGCCGGTGCAGTCGCTCGACGACACGATCGCGCGCGCGCTCGAAACGCGGCCGGATTACCTGGCGGCGCGAAGCCGTTTCGAAGCGGCGCAGGCGGCGCAGCGGGCCGCCAGCGCGGAGTGGCTGCCGACACTGCACCTCGATGCGGACTACGGCACGATCGGCCAGACGGTCGAAACCACGCATCCGACCTACACCGTTGGCGCGAGCGTTCGGATGAATGTCTTCGATGCCGGCCGCACGAAGGCCCGTCGCATCGAGACGTTCAGCGCGCTTCGCCAGCGTGAAGCGGAACTCGCGGACTTCAAGAGCCGCGTCGAATACGACGTCCGCACCGCGCTCCTCGACGTGCGTGCCGCCGACCAGCAACTGCAGGCGGCGCAGACGAACGTGCAGCTGGCATCCGACGAGCTGCAGCAAGCGCGCGACCGTTTCGCCGCGGGCGTCGCCAGCAACCTCGAAGTCACGCAGGCACAGGAGTCCGTCGCGACGGCCTCCGAGACCTACATTTCGGCGCTCTACGCGCACAACCTGGCCAAGGCCTCGCTCGCCCGTTCGGTCGGCGTCGGCGAATCGGCCGTCATGAGTTATCTCGGAGGCAGGCAGTAATGGCGGAGGAGAAGGCGGAGGAGAAAGTCGAGGCGCCCGCCCGCAACCGCGGCCGCATCCGCATTGTCGTCATCTCGGTGATCGTCCTGCTGCTGATCGCGGGAATTTTCTGGTGGCGTTCGCGCGGCCACGAGTCGACCGACGATGCGCAGGTCGACGGGCATATCACGCAGATCTCGGCACGTGTCGGCGGCCCGGTTATTGACGTGAAGGTCACGAACAACCTGGCGGTCAAGACGGGCGACCTTCTCGTGCAGATCGATCCGCGTGAATATGAGATTGCCGTCCAGCGCGCGAAGGCGGAGCTCGCCGATGCGCAGGCCAACGCGGCGGCCGCGAGGACGGGCGTCCCGATCGCACAGGTCGAGACGCGATCCGGTGTCAGCACCGCCTCCGGTGGCGTGCAGGAGGCCGAGGCAGCCGTCGCCGGGGCGGACCAGCAGATCGAGACCGCGCGTGCGAATCTCGTCGCGGCGGAGGCGCGATTGCGCGAGCGCGAGGCCAACGCCACCAAGGCGGCGCGCGATGTGGAGCGCCTGCGCAGCCTCATTCAGAAGGATGAGATCTCGCAGCAGCAATTCGATGCGGCGGTCTCGCAGGCCGACGCGGCGCGTGCCGCCGCCGATGCCGCGAAGTCGGACGGGGCCGCGGCACGAACCGCGATTGGCGTGGCCGAGCAGCGCGCGCGGCAGTTGCGCGGCGCCGCGGAACAGGCCCGCGCGAGCCTCGCCAACGCGCAAACCGCGCCGCAGCAGCTGCAGGTGACCCAGGCGCGCGCGTCAGCGGCAGAAGCGCGCGTTCAGCAGGCACAGGCGGCGCTCGCACAGGCGCAGCTGAACCTGCAGCATACGCAGGTCAAGGCGCCCACCGACGGCGTCGTCAGCCGCAAGACGGTTGAAGTCGGCCAGGTCGTGCAGCCCGGACAGCCGCTGATGGCGCTGGTCGATCTCCACGACGTGTGGGTCACCGCGAACTTCAAGGAAACACAGTTGAAGGCCATGTATCCCGGCCAATCCGCCCGCGTGGAAGTCGACGCGCTCGGCGGACGGGAGTTCAAGGGGCGCGTCGAGAGCATCGCGCCCGCGACGGGAGCAAAGTTCAGCCTCCTGCCTCCGGAGAATGCGACCGGGAACTACGTGAAGGTCGTCCAGCGCATCCCGGTGAAGATCGTCTTCGAGCCGGGCCAGGATCCGGATCATCGCCTTCGCCCCGGCATGTCGGTAGTACCGACCGTCTATACGCGATAGGAACGCGATGCGCGACGCGCGATGTGCGATGTGCGTTCGCCTCCGCCCGCGCTCGTGAATTGGCGCGGGCTACGGCGGGACCGCCGCTGCGCGACGGATGATGCAAGGCGTCAGTCTGTTCGGACCTCGGACCCCGGACCTCGGACCTCGGACCCCGGACCTCGACATGAGCGAGCATAAACACGTCAACCCGTGGATTGTCGCGATCGCCGTCATGTTCGCGACGTTCATGGAAGTGCTCGACACGACCGTCGTCAACGTGTCGCTGCCGCACATCGCGGGCAACCTGTCGGCCACGATCGACGAGTCCACGTGGGTGCTGACCTCGTACCTCGTCGCCAACGCGATCATCCTGCCGATGACGGGCTGGCTGGCGCGTAACTTCGGCAGAAAGCGGCTGCTGATGGCCTCGGTGACCGGCTTCACCGTGTCATCGTTCTTCTGCGGCCTTGCGCCGAACCTCGCGTCGCTGGTGGTCTTCCGGCTGATCCAGGGAGCGACCGGCGGCGCGATGCAGCCGTTGTCACAGGCGGTGCTCCTAGAAGCGTTCCCCCCGCACGAACGCGGCAAGGCCATGGGCTTCTGGGGACTCGGCATTGTCGTCGCGCCGATTCTCGGTCCGGTGCTCGGCGGCTGGCTGACCGACACGTACAGCTGGCGGTGGGTGTTCTACATCAACCTGCCGGTCGGCCTGGTGTCGCTGGTGATGACGAAGCTGTATGTCTTCGACCCACCATACCTGCGGCAGGAATCGTCGAAGATCGACTACTGGGGTATCGGGCTGCTGACGCTGTGGGTCGGCTGCCTCCAGATCGCACTGGATCTCGGGCAGCAGCGCGACTGGTTCTCGTCGAACGTCATCACCACGCTCCTCGTGATTTTCGGCGTCGGCCTCGTTGCGTTCATCATTCGCGAGCTGAAGTCGCCCGAGCCGATCATCGATCTCCACGTCTTCCGCAACCGGACCTACGCGACGGGTGTGTTCATGATGACGCTCGTCGGCTTCGTCCTGTACGGCAGCCTCGTGCTGCTGCCGCTGATGCTGCAGACGCTCCTGGGCTATCCGTCGCTGCAAGCGGGCATTGCCATGGCGCCCCGTGGCATGGGGTCGATGATTGGCATGCCGCTCGTCGGCATGATGATCGGCCGGTTCGATCCTCGCAAGCTTGTCGCGATCGGGTTCGTTGCCGGAGGCCTGACACTGGTCTGGCTCGGCCAGTTGAACCTGAACGCCGGCTACTGGGACATCTTCTGGCCGCAGTTCTGCCAGGGGCTCGGGCTGGCGGCGCTGTTCGTGCCGCTGACCACCATCAGCATGGACGCGATTCCACGCGAGCAGATGGGGAATGCCACGAGCCTGTTCAACCTGATGCGAAATGTTGGCGGCAGCGTCGGCATTGCGCTCACCGGCACGATGCTGTCGCGCACCACGCAGTCGTATGTGAACGTCCTCGGCGCCAACGTCGACGTCTATTCACCCGCGACAACCCGCGCGTTCGAAGCCGCGCGCGCCGGGTTCCTGGCGGCCGGCGCGGACATGGCTACCGCGACCCAGCGCGCTTACGCGGCGCTCTTCGGGATGGTGCAGCAGCAGGCGTCGATGGTGTCCTTCGTGGTGCTGTTCCGCCTGCTCGGAGCGATCTTCCTCGTGATGCTGCCGTTGATCCTGTTGATGCGGCGGCCGCGCGGGGGGCGGGGGCCGGTCGCGGCCCACTGATGGCGCGCCGCAGCGCGGAAAACGCGTCGAGCATTTCGGCGTACGTGTAGTTCGCGTTCCGCCCGCTCGGGTTCGGCAACACGAAGATCCGCGCGCCGTGGATGGTCGCGTGCTGAAACCCCGGCTCTATCGCTGTGTTTCCCTTCGCACCCAGGACCTTCAGCAGCGACCGGTAAATCGTGACGCCAACGAAGGCGACGATCTCCGGCCGAAAGCGATCGATCTTCGTTTCGAGAACGTGCCAGCCCTCGATGTATTCCGCCGGCCGGAGATCGTCGATTCCGGGACTGGGGCGCGCCACCACGTTCGTCACGCCGAGTCCCCATTCCGGCAACCGCACGTCCTCGAGGTGCGAGATGCGCTCTGGCACCAGTCCCGACTCGTACAGCAATCGCCAGAACCGGTTCGACGGGCCGGCAAAGTGATGGCCGGTCCGCGCGGACGTGACACCCGGGTTGATGCCGACGAGCAACACACGCACGCCAGGAGCAATGCGGTCCCTCAGCCGCAAGTGCTCCCAGGCCGGTTTAGAATCGGTGCGCATGAACTGGTTATTCAAGGAAGAGCCGGCACATTACAGCTATGACGACCTCGCGCGCGACGGCAAGACGTCGTGGACGGGTGTCCGGAACCCGGTCGCGCAGAAGCACCTGCGCAGCGTGAAGAAGGGGGATCGCATCTTCTTCTACCATACCGGCAACGAGAAATCGGTCGTGGGAATCACGCGTGCGGCTGGCAATGCGTACGCCGATCCCGCTGACAAGGAAGGCAAGCTCTTCGCCGTCGATGTTGAACCGGTCAAGAAACTGAAAGCACCGGTGACACTCGCCGCGATCAAGGCGGACAAGCGGTTCGCATCGTTCGTGCTGACGAAGGTGCCGAGACTATCGGTCATGCCCGTCAGCGCGGATGAGTGGGACGCGATCATCGAGATGAGCCGGGGAGAATAGAACACCGCCGAGGTCCGACTTGTCCACCGTAGCGCGGAGCGCGAAGGTGGAGGTTCCATCGCTCATTTCTCAACCCGAAAGTGCTCGAATCGGATGATCCCGTCCGGCTCTTCCCATGAATTCGCCAGCACGCGTTGCAGCGACGGCGGACGATCACCCACATACCAGGGGGTGTGTGGTTCGCCCCCCTCCAGCGAGGTTGTCGTCAGATAGAGATCGGCCGCGAAGCCGGCGTCCGCGAACGAGGTTGCAGTTCGGCGTCCGCCGACACACGAAATTGTGCGCTGCCCAAACGCAAACATCTGCTGCATCTGCTGCGCCAGCGAGTCCGCGCCATCGGCGACAATGGCCCGAATCCACGGTCGCTGGTGCAGGGCACGCATCAGCCGCTCCACACCCGCGCGTGTTGTCAGGACGTAGACGGGCACGTCGGGCACGTTGAACAGCCGGGTCCCCTCGACGTCCACGTTGCCGGCGCGCGTCAGCACGATCTGCGCCGGATGTCGCGGCAGGCCTCGTGCGAGGCGGGCGCGAACGAGCTCGCGCCGCCACACGCTGAAGAACGAATCCTCATGGAGCGTGGACGCGCCAACCGCCACGGCGTCAGCAGCAATTCGAGACAGCCCTTCATAGATCAGATGCGTGTCAGTGGGACCTGCGCCTAGAGACGCGGGGTCGTCTGTCCCGGTGTTGCCGTCGTAGGACTGGACGAACACGATGCTGACGGCCGGGCGATCCTCGACGGGGGTGGTCCAGAACGGACCACCGAAGGATTCATGACACCACGCATCACCAACAGGGAATAGATCGAACTGCGCGGCGCGATTGATGACCGTGCGGATCGGCGCGAGAGTGGCCGCGTCGGCGGCCGTCTCCTTGCGCCGGCAGAACACGTCGAAATCACGAGTGGCGCTCACCCGCAGGCTTCAACAACAGCAATCCGAGTGGCGGCAGCGTGAGGCGGAGCGAGTGATCGTGGCCATGTGCGGCGATCGGCTCGGTGAACAGGATGCCGCCATTGCCGACATTCCCGCCGCCGTACACTGCCGCGTCGCTGTTCAAGAGCTCGACGTAACTGCCTCTCTCCGGCACGCCGATCAAGTAGCCATGCCGCGGCACCGGCGTGAAGTTCAGGACGCTGATGACGAAATCCGCCGGGCTCTTCGCGCGGCGAATGAACGAGATGACCGAGTTATCCGCGTCGTTGCAGTCAATCCAGTGGAAGCCGGATGGATCGAAATCATTCTGATACAGGGCGGGCTCCGTGCCGTAATGCCAGTTGAGGTCCTGCACGAGCTTCCGCAGGCCGGCGTGCAGCGAGTTATCGAGCAGGTGCCAGTCGAGGCTGTGATCGTGGTTCCACTCGCTTTCCTGGCCGAACTCCAGTCCCATGAACATCAGTTTCTTGCCCGGGTGCGTGAACATGTAGCCGTATAACGCGCGCAGCGTCGCCGCCCTTTGCCAGCCGTCTCCCGGTACCTTCCCCCACATCGATCCTTTCCCGTGCACCACCTCGTCGTGCGAGAACGGAAGGATGAAGTTCTCGGTGAACGCGTACAGCAGCGAGAACGTGAGGTGACGGTGGTGATAGCGACGAAACACCGGGTCCTTGGTCACGTACTCGAGCGTGTCGTTCATCCACCCCATGTTCCACTTGTAGGTGAAGCCAAGGCCACCGAGGTAGGTCGGCCGGCTGACGGATGGAAACGCCGTAGACTCTTCCGCAACCGTGATCGATCCCGGCTGGTGACCGTGCGTGAGCGAATTGAGCTCGCGAACGAACTCGATCGCCTCGATGTTTTCGCGACCGCCGAAACGATTCGGGACCCACTCCCCTTCCCGTCGCGAGTAATCCAGGTAGAGCATCGAGGCAACGGCATCCACGCGCAGGCCGTCGGCGTGGTACTCGTCGAGCCAGAAGAGCGCATTTGCGAGCAGAAAGTTCCGGACCTCGTTGCGCCCGTAGTTGAAAATCAGCGTGCCCCAGTCGCGGTGCTCACCCTGGCGGGGATCTTCGTGCTCGTAAAGCGCCGTGCCGTCGAACCGTGCGAGACCGTGCGCATCTTTTGGAAAATGTCCCGGCACCCAGTCCAGGATCACGGCAATCCCGTTCTGGTGACAGGCGTCGACGAACGCCTTGAAGTCCTGCGGCGGCCCGAAGCGGCTGGTGGGCGCAAAGAACCCGGTGACCTGGTATCCCCACGATCCCGAGAACGGGTGCTCCATGACGGGCAGGAGCTCGATATGGGTGTACCCCATGTCCTTCGCGTAAGGAATCAGCTGCGCGGCCAGCTCCCGGTACGAGAGGTACCTGCCGCTTTGTTCGGGCACACGGGCCCACGATCCCAGGTGCACCTCGTAAATCGATGCCGGCTTCTCGAGCCACGAATTGCATGCGGCGCGATGGGCGAACCATGCCGCATCCCCCCAGCGGTACTCCGGGCGCGCAACGATCGATGCCGACAATGGCGGCAGCTCGAAGGCAAAACCATACGGGTCGGTCTTGAGCAGCAGCTCGCCGTGCCGCCGCGATCGGATCTCGTACTTGTAATGCTGCCCTTCGTGAACGCCGGGAATGAAGATTTCCCATGCGCCGCTCGAGCCGAGCGATCGCATGGGGTGGACGCGGCCGTCCCAGCCGTTGAAGTCGCCGACAACACTGACGCGCGTCGCATTGGGCGCCCACACCGCGAAGTGCACGCCATCGCTGTGGCCCACGCGAAGCAGATGCGCGCCAAGCTTGTCGTAGATGCGCGTGTGCTTGCCTTCTCCGAACAGGTAAAGGTCGTAGTCGCTGATGATGCGACCGTAGCGGTACGGATCGTCGACCTCGATCGTGTAGCCGTCGGGATACCTGATGCGCAGGCGATAGTCGAAGATTTCCGTGTCGTTCGGGAAAGTGGCCTCGAAGATGCCGCCCGGGTGCGTGCGCTGCATCTCCAGGTCGCGCCCGTGGCCGACGACGGTGATCGATTCGGCCGATGGGCGCAGCGCGCGAATGACAATGCCGTTGCGATCGAGGCGGTGCGGGCCGAGGATTGAAAAGGGATCGGCGTAGCGCGCGCCCACCAGGGCGTCGAACGCGCTGTCCGCCGCCGATTTCATCGCATGGCCTCGCCCGGCGTCATCGGCTTCGCGGTCCACGCCGGGCGGGTGGCTTCAGCCGGACGATCGCCCGGGCCATCGAGCGAGGATCGTCCGGCAACCGAATATGCCGGGCACCAGCCGGCGAACCCGGAAAACGCGACGATCGCGCCGGCGAGCCGCAAGGGCCATCGCAGCGCGCGCGGCGACATGCCCGCAAGCGTGAACAGCAGGATGCCGCCACCCGCGCGGAGCGCGCGCTCGAAGTCGCCGACGTTCTGCACTGTCATGCGCTCCTGCGCCTGTTCGGCCGTCAGGTGCTGACGTTCGATGAGCACGGTCGTGAGCGTCTCGTTGGTTGGCTCGACGAGCACCGCGCCATTCAGGTCGATGATCGGTGTACGCCGCCGGCCGCCATTCAACGACTTCGCACGGTCGAGTGCGTCGAGATCCTCGTCGATGTTGATGTAGCGATACGGAACGGCCAGGCGTCTCAGGTGACGCATCGAACGCTGCGTATCCTCGCACCAGTCGGCGCCGTAGACGATGATCATGTCCGTTGCGTGCCCGCCGTCGCCGCGGCGCGGCGGAGGCGGGAGGGGTGACGGTTGCCGTTTGCCGTCCACGAGTTTATCGTTCGCGATTCAAAGTTCACAGGGCGAGTAGCAGGCTTGCTCCGCAGAGACCCAGGGCGCCCAGCAGGAGCCAGGGCGCGAGTACCTCTGCAAGGTGTGGACCGTCGACGGCCGGACGGCCCGGGCCAGGATCCGCCGCGCTCCACGCGGAGATGCGCTGCCAGCCGGCGAACGCGCACCCAAGCGCAGCCAGTACGCAGGCCCAACCGCCCGCGAGCAAGCCTCGTGCGCCGCCGGCGCGCATCCCCGGCATCCAGACCGCGAGCGCCGCGGACAACATCCAGACAGCAATCGCCATGATCGCAATGAGTCGGACCTGTCCGAGCGCGCGGTCCGCGGCCTGCCGTCGAAGCTCGGCCCGTAACGCCTCTTCGGCGCGCTGCCGCTCGGCATCGAGGTGCGCGCGCTCCAGGTCCATCCTGGCGCGATCGCGATCGAACGCCTCCTTCAGCGCCGCAACGACCACTCCGGCGAGACGCGTTTCGATCTGCCCGAGCGCAGCTGGCGGCGGCGCCGCCGGCTCAGCCGACGTGTCGCGTTTGAAGCCGCGCGCGATCTGCGCGAGGCCCGCAACCGTATCGAAAACGCGCATCCACTGGTTCACGCCCATTGAAGTGAATGATGCGGGGATGTCGAGCAGTTCCCGCGGCTACGGCCGTACCAGCTCCAATCACCGGCACACTGGCGGCTGGACACTGGCAGCCGGAAACTGACGGCGAAAATGTGACTCACGCGTTCGCGAGGACCGCATCTACATAAGCGGAGACCAGGCCCGGCAGATCGTTCAACGGCCCCTGCAGCGTCAGGACCTTTCGAAAACGTGGGCCGCTGATCGCCAGGTCCCACCCCTCCCCGCTTTGCGAGCGGAAGAGCGTGAGCTGCCATTTCTCGAATCCGGGCCGCCACCGCTTGATGGCGTCGCGAACCGAGGTGAATAACTGCGACCGGACGGCCGCATCGGTGACGTGCGGACAGATAACACTGACTGGCATTGCGACTCGGACACGGACCGTTGTGTACGTTATCGGCTGCCGCCGCCTTCAGGCAAGGTGAACAGTATCACGGCCTCCCGCTCATTCCGTACGCAACGCGACGAGTGGATCGACACGCGATGCACGACGCGCCGGGATATAGGCGGCGAGCAGCCCCATTGCGGACATCACGAATGCGGCGGCCAGCAATGTGCCGGCATCGGTCGAGCTCAATCCGAACAGCAGATTCTGCGCGAGCCTGGAACCGCCCAGCGCAAGTGGAATGCCGAGCGCAACGCCCGCGGCAATCCACAGCAGCGCTCGTTGCAGCATCGCCCAGAGCACGTGCCGGCATTGCGCGCCGAGCGCCATTCGGATTCCGATCTCGCTGGTGCGCTGTACTACGTGATAGGCGAGAAGACCGTAGAGACCCAGGCACGCAAGGCCGGCGGCAAGCACGCCAAACGCAACGAGCAGAATTGCAATCATGCGTTCCCGAACGAGCGTCCGCCTGACGAGCGCCGGTCCCAGGTCAAGACTCGCGACGGACAGTCGCGGGTCTTCGGACGGCACGAGCTGACGAAGGACCGGCGCCACTGCAGCAGGGCTCCCACCGGTCCGCACGATGAAGCGCGTGCTTGCCGGGATCCACGAAGGACGCACGACGCCGATCTGGAAGAAGGGCAGATAGAAGCGCAGTTGCGGCTCGTCGCGGGGGCCGCCGTGTTTCACGTCGCGCGCCACCGCAACGATTTCGAATGTCCTTTGAGCGTTCGCAACACCCCAGGCAAGTTTCCGGCCGATCGGATTCTCACCGGCAAAGAACCGCCGCGCCATTGCTTCGTTGATGATGACCACATACGGCGACGACTCATCGTCGCGATCGCTGAAATCCCGGCCTGCCAGCAGGGGCGTTCCAATCGTCGAGAAGTATCGCGGGCCGACGATGTCCCAGTAAGTTCGTGGGAATCCCTCGGGTCCCATCACGAAGCCTTCGGGGCGCATCTGGTTCGTGCTGCTCTCTCTTCCCAGGAGCATCCCATTTTCCGCAACGCTGGCCGACGCAACTCCAGGAGCACGAGTGATCCTGTCCAGCAGCCTGCGATTGACCGCCATGGCTTCATCGCCGCGATAACCGGCGGCCTGCGGATTCACGTCGAGCACGATCAACTGCCCGGGGGCAAACCCCAGGTCGACGTCACGCAAATTGGCAATGGTTCGGAGAAACAGCCCTGCGCCCATCAGGAGAACGAGCGATACAGCCACCTGTGCGACGACGAGCACGGAACGGAGGTGCTGACGCGTCCCTCCGGCCTCCCGTTTCGCAACCAGCGACGTGACGATTGTTCGCCGAGCCGATTGCCAGGCAGGCGCAAGACCAAAGAGCACCGCAGCCGCCAGCGACACGCCCGCGACAAAGGCAAGCACTCGCGCATCGGTTGTCACCGCGACCGGCAGGCGCGAACCGTCTGCGGAGATCAATCGCAGCAGTGCTTCTCTCCCCAGCCATGCCAGCGCGACACCCATCACGGCACTCAGTCCAGCGAGGACGAGGCTCTCGGTCAGCAGCTGGCGGACCAGGCGCGCTCGACTCATGCCAAGCGCCAGGCGGACGTCGATCTCGCGGCGCCGCGCCGTTGCCCGCGCGAGCAGCAGGTTGGCGATGTTGGCGCAGGCAATCAACAGGACAAGAACCACCGCGCCCATCAACAGCTCCAGTGGGCGCGCATACTGCGCGCGAAGTCTTGACAGCCCTTTGCCGGCCGGCTCGAACGTGACGGTTGCGTTGGCGATGTCGCGTCGAGTGTCGTCCGCCGCTTTCGGTCCGAATATCCCGGTTGCAACTCGCTGGAACGTCTGCGTCAGCACCGGCTGCACGCCGGATACATTCACGCCCGGTTGCACGCGGCCGATCATCCGCAGCCAACCCGTTCCCGGACTTTGAAGCAGGTTTCGTCCGGGAACGACGTGACCCCACATCGTGAGCGGGACCCAGAGGTCCGGCGCGTCGCCGACTTGTTCGCCGAAGAAACGTGGCGGCGCAACGCCAATGATCGTGAACGGCACGCCGGTGATACGAACCACGCGGCCGAGAATTGACCGATCGCCGCCGAACCTGCGTTGCCAGAATCCGTAGCTGACAACCGCCACCGCATGCTCACCTGGTATGCGATCGTCGGCGACAGTGAACGTGCGGCCGATCGCTGCCTCGACGCCGAAAGTCGAGAAATAGGAGCCTGATACGAGCGAGACAGCGGTCGGCTCGCGAACCCCAGCGCGCGTCTCGACGTCGAGCAACGTGATGCCGCTTGTCGCAAACAGGTCTACGAAGATGTCCGTGTGCGCGCGAAGGGCCTGGAAGACCGGATACAGTCCGCCGGTTCGGACGACGACGAGCTCCTCGGGATGCTTCACCGGCAGCGATTTGAGGAGCACCGCATCCAGCAGGCTGAAGATGGCCGTCGTCGCACCAATGCCGAGCGCGAGCGTCAGCACGGCCACCGTTGTGAAACCTGGAGACTTGCGCAGGGTGCGGATCGCGTAGCGCACGTCTTGCCACGTGCTTTCTGCGACCGCCTCCCAGCCGACATCGCGAACGCGATCCTTGATGACGTCGGCGTTGCCGAACTGGACGCGGGCCGCACGCGTGGCCATCTCACGGCTCATTCCGGCCCGCATCTTCTGTTCGACGGCGGCGTCGAAGAACGCGCGCAGTTCCGCGTCGAGCTCCTGCTCGACCCGTTCCCGTCGCAACAAGCCGCGGACGCCTCCGGCCAGGCGGCTGACCCACCGCATCAACGCACTCCTCTAGCCAAACTAGAGAAGGAGGATACGTCGCTTCTCTAGTTTGTCAAGAGGAGGCGGGAGGAGAGGGTGCTCGGGTCCATCAGGTTCCGCTTGGCCGCGATCTCTCGTACGCGCTCGCAAGATCCCGAAGCTGTGGGGCAATGCTCTTCCAGACGCCGGCTGACGCAGGCACCTGATGGCTTTCGAGAAAGGTCTGCATTTTCGCGGCGCCGCCCAGCAGCTTCTCCGCTTCCGCGGAGCTCGGTTTGCTGTCCTTGAGGCGATTTCGCAGCTCCTTCGCCTCGTGCTTCAACGCCTCGGCTTCCTCGACAATCGCCTCGCGGGCCGCCTTGTCCACCGTCTTGTCCTTTTTCAACTCCGCGTCGAGCGATTTCTTGAGACGGTCGGACGCCTCCGCGACTTGCGCTACCCAGCCAGCAACCTCGCCGTCGCCCATGCGACGGACTGTCGCGTTCTCCCCGAGCGGAAAGTCGGCGCCATAGGCTGTAGCCAGCGCCTTCAGATCGGTCGCCAGCCGATTCCATTCGCTCTCGCCGCGGGTTCCTGCCGGCTGCTGACGGAAGAACCGTTCGATCGTCGAGCCTTGCCGCAAGACCGCCGCGGCTTCGCTGCTCGCCGCGTACTCCGGCTTCAGTCGCTCCTTGAGGCGATCGACGTTCTCTTGAAAATCGTCGAGGAACCGGCTGACGTTCACTTCGCCCGCCGGCCCTCGAACGATGCTGTCTTTCAACTTGCCGTCGAGCGCATCTTCGAAGCGGTCCCGGCCGTCATCAATGCGCTCGATGAGCGCCTTGAGGTCACGATCGGTAAGCCGGTCGGCCGCATACGCGACGGACGAAGCCGCGGCCGCAATGACTGCGACAACAAGGACGTGCAGACGTTTCATGGCGAGCCTCTCGAAAGCCGGCAGTCTGGAGGCCCGAACCGGAGCGTGGAAGCCCACAACTACGGTAACCATCGATGAAAAAGTACCAGACGACGCTGAATCAATAGCGCTTTGGTCTTACGCCCTAAAACCGCCGGGTGCTCCACATCTCCATACCGTGCAGCCGCGCGTGGCACACGGCCATGACCGCTACTCGCAAGGACACTCGGCGTTTGCACCCTTGTTACGACGAATTGAATTGCTCGTCACCCGTGCGCAGCACCGAATCTCTTAACGTGTCCGGCGCGTACGGCGCGTCCGCGGTGGACGGCGCCGGTTCGGTAAGGGGGACGGTAAAAAATGAAGAAGGCTTTCTTGATTGGTTGCGCCGTTGCAGCGTCGATCGCATGGAGTGTCGGCCCACGGCTGCTGGCGCTCGAAGACCAGGACCTCGACTGGGGTCTGATGGTGCAACGTGAGCTGAACAATCGCTCGGAGTCGCTGCTTGGCGTCAAGTCCATGAGCCAGAGCGCACTCGGACCATTCACGGCCGCCGACAGTACGCAGGCGATCCAGGTCGCCGACGGATTGCGCGTATCGCTGATCTCATCGGCGGTGCATCCGTCCACTGATCAGATCGTGCTCTGGCCTACCGATTCAAATCCGCGCTTCCTTTTCGTCTGCAATGAGAGCAACGCTGCGAACCCCGCGGTACAAAGGGTCGATCTCTCGCAACCGCCGAACGCGAACGTCATCACGATCCTGAGGGGCATCGTGAGCTGCGATCCGATTCGCCGCACGCCCTGGGGGAGCGTGATCGTCGGCGAGGAGTCAAGCGATGGCGGCGTCTACGAGCTCATGGACCCGCTCAGCATTACGACGACGGTCCTCGTCACCAACAGGGCGGCCGGAACCACCACGGATCCGCGCGTGGTGAAGCGCAAGGCGCTCGGTCAGCTCGCGTTTGAAGGCAATCCGGTGCACCCGGACGGCACGATCATCTTCGGGGATGAACTGCGGCCGGTGGGCGGCAATCCTGGCGGCGCGATGTACAAGTTCGTTCCGGACGTTCCTTACACCAGCGGCATCGTGATCACGAATCCAGCGCAGTCTCCCTTCGTGTCCGGGCAACTCTTCGGCTTGAAGGTGGGCTCGAATGGCGACAACGGCCAGGGAACCGAAATCGGCCAGGGCGTCTGGATGGAAATAGACGAGGTGGCGATCAGCGATCTCAACGGCAACATTCCGCTGCGCGCAGCGCAGGCCGCGTTGAAGCTGACCGGATACTATCGGCCCGAAGACATGGACATCGATCCGATCGCGCTCTCGAATGGCGAAGTGCGCGTGTGCTGGGCGAATACGGGTCGCATGTCGAACGGTGGAGGCAGCGTGGAGGAAACAGCCGCGATTTACGGCGAGGTCATGTGCCTGACCGATGTGCCCGATTCCGCGGTTACGAGCGGCAAGGTTCCGACGGTTCGCCGCTTCGTCGCGGGCAATCCGCAGTTCAACTTCTTCGACAACGTGGCGTTCCAGCCGAAAACCGGCAACATGGCGCTCACCGAAGACGGAGAGGTCGAGGTGGTCAAGGCGGACGGGACGACGGAGCTGCGCGGCAACGACATTCTCTTCTGTCTACCGGATGGCGCCGAC
Organism: Acidobacteriota bacterium; assembly: GCA_046726015.1. GTDB lineage: Bacteria > Acidobacteriota > Vicinamibacteria > Vicinamibacterales > 2-12-FULL-66-21 > QHWT01. The sequence continues at coordinate 8,882 of JBKOZS010000009.1, read as the reverse complement.
GATGACGTGCAGAGCGACGGGTGCGTTCGCATCGCCTCGCTGCGCGACACGGCGTCCGAACCGACCGGCATCATCTTCGATGCATCCGGCGAAAACCTGATTGTCAGCCTGCAGCACCGCGCGACGAACACCGGCGCTCTGCTGAAAATCAGCGGCTTCAAGGTCCGCGAGGATCCTCGCGGCCGTAACCGTAACTAGTGCCGTCAGCCGAATGCCGAACTCATATGTTTCGGCATTCGGCATTTGACATTCGGCATTGACAGCTCACTCCAGGCACATTTGGTGGAATCCGGCATCGATACATAGACGTTACCGCCGCGCAACACGCGCGCGACATACCGTCGCTATGGTTGTGGGTCGTCTATGGCTCGAACGAATAAGGCCGGGCTGGCGCAGCGCGCGCTGGCGATGCCACGCCCGGCGCACATCCTGAGAACGGTCGCTGCAGCGCTGGCAGCGATCGTCGTCTCGCTGTCGCCGGCCCGCGCTGCGAACGCAGCGGAACTGGCCGTCCTGAAGCGCGCGGTGGTCGCACACTACGCCGTCCTGGTTCACGCCACCTACGAGGATGCGCTGGGAGGCGTGCGGAATCTGGCACGCACCGTTGATGCCTTCCTCGACGTCCCTTCCGCCGACGCTCTCGACCGCGCCCGCAAGGCGTGGATCCAGGCACGAGTACCGTACGCGCAGACGGAAGCCTACCGCTTCTACGACGGCCCCATCGAGGCTGTCGAAGGCCTCATCAACGCGTGGCCGATCGACGAGAACCTGATCGACTACGTCGAGGGCGCGCCTGACGCGGGTGTGATCAACCAGGCCGCGACGTTTCCGCACATCACGAGCGACCTCATCGCATCGCTGAACGAAAAAGGCGGGGAGAAGAACATCACCGCCGGCTTTCATGCGATCGAATTCCTGTTGTGGGGACAGGATCTCAACGCCGATGGTCCCGGACAGCGCTCGTACCTGGACTACGTCGCTGGAAAGGGCACGCACGCCGATCGCCGTCGGGAATACCTTCGCCTCGCGTTGCGGCTGCTCGAGCAGAATCTCGCGCAAGTGCTTGAGGAGTGGGCCCCGGGCCGCCAGGACAACTACCGCGCTCGACTCATCGCCATGCCTCCTGACGCAGCCCTGGCATTCGTCCTCCAGGGCATCGGCATTCTGAGCGGATCCGAACTCGCCGGCGAGCGACTGACGGTTGCGTACGAAACCAAGGAACAGGAGGACGAGCACTCCTGCTTCAGCGATAACACCCGGAGCGACGTGTTTTACAACGTCATCGGGATCAGGAATGTGTTTCTCGGCCGGTATGCCGGCAATGGCGAGCCGATTGAAGGGCCGGCGCTTCGCGATCTGTTGATGCGCGTCAATCCTTCGCTGGCAGAAACCCTGACGCGGCAGATCGATGCGAGCGTCGCTGCCGCCGAGGCCGTGCCAGCGCCGTTCGATCGAGCCATCCTCGGCAAGGACAATGCCCCTGGCCGGGTCGCGGTGAAGAACCTGATTGCAGCGCTCAGGTCGCAGGCGGATTCCCTTGCGCAGGGCGGCGCTGTCCTGGGCCTGAAGCTCGCCTTCTAACGATATGCACCGGCGGATTCATTTCGCACTCATCACCGCGCTTTGTGCCGCGATCGGCAGCACGCCGAAATCGGCCACGACGGCGTCGCCGCCGCGTGAAGCACTTGCAGGTGGAGACGGGACAGTGTTCGACACCACCCGCAACGCATTCTCACAGCCGGCCCGCAACCTGCCGGAAGACCGCCGGGCGCCGTTCTTCGTCGGCAATTCGTTCTTCAATCAGAACTGGATCATTGCACCCGCATCGGTCGAGGCGCGCGACGGCCTCGGGCCGCTGTTCAACGCACGCTCGTGTTCCGCGTGTCACTTCAAGGACGGCCGCGGACGGCCGCCAGCCGATGGCGAGCCGCTCGACACGATGATTCTGCGCATCAGCGTGCCCGGCGTGGATCAGCATGGCGGTCCGAAGCCGGACCCGGTGTATGGAGATCAGGTTCAGGGACAGGCCATTCGCGGCCTGCCACGGGAAGCGGACGTTTTCGTCGACTATTCCGAAGTCACCGGCAGGTTCGCCGACGGCGAACCCTTCTCATTGAGAGCGCCGACGTATCGCATCGTGAATCCCGGCTACGGGCCGCTGTTCCCAACTCTTCTGACTTCGCCGCGAGTATCACCGAGCATCATCGGGCTCGGTCTGCTCGAGGCGGTGCCGGAAGCCACGCTTCGACGGATGGCCGATCCGGGAGATTCGGATGGAGACGGCATTTCGGGTCGCCTCAACAGTGTGTGGAACCACGCGACCGGCAGGATGGCCGTGGGCCGTTTCGGATGGAAGGCGGAGCAGCCATCCGTCCTGCAGCAGACCGCTGCGGCGTTTGTCGGTGATATCGGCATTACCTCGTCGCTGTTCCCGCGCGAGAATCACACCGCGGACGAAACAGCTCTTGTGACGTCCCCCTCTGGTGGAAATCCCGAGGTCAGCGATGCAATCTTCCAGGCCGTCGTGCTCTACGCGCGGAGCCTGGGCGTTCCGGCTGCACGTGTGGACGATGGGGCGCAGTCGGGTCGCGGCCGGGACCTGTTTGCGTCGGCGCGGTGCACGGCGTGCCACACGCCCGTCCTGGAAACCGCGGCCTCGGAACCCGAGTTCGCGCATCAGACCATCCGGCCGTACACGGATCTACTCCTTCACGATCTGGGCGACGACCTTGGTGACGGGCGGCCGGCATTCGACGCCAGCGGCACTGAATGGAGAACCCCGCCGCTCTGGGGACTCGGCCTGATCCCCAAGGTGAACGGTCACACGTTCCTGCTGCACGACGGGCGGGCTCGCAACATCACCGAGGCGATCCTGTGGCACGGCGGCGAAGCACGGCGGTCGCGGGAGCGCTTCTTATCGATGTCGAAACTCGATCGAGCCGCGCTCATCGCCTTCCTGGAGTCACTTTGAAACAGATGAAATCATTCACGCTTCCGACCTCCATCATCGCCATCGCCGCCCTGCTGGTGAGCATCGCTGCCGCCCGCCTCTCGGTTGAAGCGCGCACCGGCAAGACAGCGGTCTCAAAGCGAGCTGCACTCGACGGCATCGCGCAGGGCGTCTTGCTTCCGTCCTACGCGGAGTTCGCGGGGCGTTGTTCGGAGCTCGCGGTCGCGGTCGATGCCCTCGCGGCGGCGCCGACGGCCGCGTCACTGGCCAGCGCGAAGCAGGCGTGGGGCGCCGCACACCTGGCCTGGCGCCGGGCACAGACGTTCGCGCACGGACCGATCGCCGACCTGAGCGTCTACGGAAGGATTCAGTTCTGGCCGTCGCGAAGGCAGAGCGTCGAACGCGTCGTTCGCGCCCAGCGGCCGATCGATGACGACTACATCCAGGAACTCGGCGCCGGCGCCGTCGGTCTCTCTGCCCTGGAGGTACTGCTGTTCGATGCACGCAAGGATGACGCGGCCAGGGTGACGAGTTTTGCCGGACCTCAGGGTGAGCGCCAGCGGCAATATGCCCGGGCGCTGGCGCGTGAGCTGGTGAACAAGTCTCAGCTCGTACTCAACGCCTGGCGGGGAGGATTCGCCGCGAGCTTTGCCGCCGGCGGACAGGACAACGTCAACCTGATCGTCAACGACGTGCTCGCGGCGATTGAGAGCGGTGTGCAGAACCGGCTGCGCGGCATCATCGATCTGCAGGGCGCCGCGGCGATCGCTCCGGACCTCATCGAGGGGGCGTTGAGCGGAACGTCGCAGCAAGGGATCCTCGCGTCGCTCGTCGGCGCAAAGGCCACGTTTTCGGGCGGCGATGGCGCGGGGCTCGACGACTACCTGCGGCAGCTGAATGCTCCGGCTGCACGGCGCATCGAGGCCCAGTTCCAGAAGGCCATTGCCGCCGTCAAGGCGATTGACGGTCCGGTCGAGCGCGTCGTCGTTGCGAACCCGCAGATCGTGGTACGCGCGCACGACGAGTGCCGGGCACTCGAAATCATGATGAAGACCGAGGTCGTCAGCACGCTCGGCGTCACGCTGACGTTCAAGTCAACGGACGGCGATTGATGCGAGCGCTCGCCGCGGGTCGAGCGTCGGCGCGTTCCCTGCTGGATCGCCTCAGTGTCGCGCTCCTGGCGCATCCTGTCGACCCGGCCTCGCTCGCCGCATTTCGATTCCTGTTTGGCCTGGTGATGGCGCTCGCGATGATCCGCTTCATCGCGCTCGGGTGGGTCGACGAGTTCTACGTTCGGCCGGCGTTTCACTTCACGTGGGCTCCCTTTGGCTGGATTCGGCCGCTACCCGGCTGGCTGATGCACCTGCATTTCGCCGCGCTCGCAGTGTGTGCGCTTTGTGTGGCGGTGGGCTTCCACTATCGAGCAGCGGCCGCGCTGTTCTTTCTTGGTTTCACGTACGTCGAGTTGATCGACAAGGCGACGTACCTGAATCACTATTATCTGGTCAGCCTGCTGAGCGGCCTGCTGGTATTTCTTCCAGCCGCGCGACTCTGGTCCGTCGATGCGTGGCGCGGCCCGCAAGTCGACGCCGCGAAGGTGCCGGCGTGGACGATCAATATCCTGCGGTTCCAGCTGGCCGTCGTCTATGTCTTCGCGGGCCTGGCCAAGCTCAATGCAGATTGGCTCCTCGATGCGCAGCCGCTCGGCCTGTGGCTGGCCGCACGCAGCGACGTCCCACTCATTGGAACGATGCTCTCGGAACGGTGGGTGGCGTACGCGTTCAGCTGGTCCGGCGCGCTCTACGACCTTTCGATTGTCTTCTTTCTTCTGTGGCGTCGCACCAGACGTGTTGCTTATCTGACCGTGTTCCTGTTCCACATGATGACGGGCGTGCTCTTTCCCATCGGGATGTTCCCGTGGATCATGATCGCGGCCACGCTGATCTTCTTTCCTGCGGAGTGGCCGCGCCGCTGGTTGCGAGGATCGAACGTCGTATCCGACACGCAGCCGGTGGTGCGGCCCGCGGTATCGACGCGCGTGGCGGCGCTGATCGCTGCCTATTGCCTGATCCAGGTGCTCATTCCCCTGCGTTCGCACTGGCCAGGCACTCATCACGAATGGTCGGGTAAAGGGTTCAACTTTTCATGGCGGGTCATGCTCGTCGAGAAGTCTGGTTACGTGGAATTCGTGGCACGTCGTCCGTCCGCGGCCACCGAGTGGCGGGTGCCGGTCAGCACCTACATCACGGAGCGCCAGGAGCGCATGATGGCGCAGGATCCGGAGATGGTGCGTGCACTGGCGCGGCGGATCGCTGACGATCTTCGCGCGCAGGGCATGGGCGACGTGGAGGTCCGCGCCAATGCGTTCGCCTCGCTGAACGGTCGGCCGGTGCAGCCGCTCGTCGACCCCCGCGTCAACCTGGCAGGTCCCCTGCCATCCCACTGGATTGTTCCGCTGGAACGCGACTCCGACGTCCGCCTGACGAAATTCTCGCCCCCCGATCCTGCCCCTGTCGATCGACACTGAGGCTGTTCGTATAGAAGGTAGAAGCCGGCATGACGCCGCGCATGCGCGCTGAGGCAGGGCCCCACGCGCAGTTGAGGGAGAGGACGCCAATGAAACAGTATCTGCTCAGCGTTTATCAGCCCGATGGAGGCGTTCCGGCGCCCGACGTCCTCGGAAAAATCATGCAGGACGTCCACGCCGTTCGCCGCGAAATGGAATCGGCAGGTGCCTGGGTGTTTGCCGGCGGCCTGCACCCGGCCAGCACGTCGACGGTCGTTCGCGTCCAGAACGGCGAAGTCCTGACGATCGACGGGCCGTATACCGAGGGGAAAGAGCACATCGGCGGGTTCACCATCGTCAGGGCGCCCGATCTCGACGCCGCGCTCGAATGGGGGCGGAAGCTCGCACGCGCGACGACGCTGCCGATCGAAGTCCGGCCGTTCCGCGAAGAGTCGTAGACCGCAGCCGTGCAATGCCGGACGTGGTGATCACTGAAATCGAACGGATGTTTCGTGCGGAATACGGTCGCGCTGTGGCCATCCTGGTCCGGGTTTTCGGCGACATCGACCTCGCCGAGGAGGCGGTCCAGGACGCGTTCACGATCGCAGTGCAGCGGTGGCCGTCCGGAGGAGTGCCGCCGAGTCCGGTCGGATGGATCATCACCACCGCGCGCAACCGCGCTATCGACCGACTGCGTCGTGAAGCGTCCCGCGAGGATCGGCATGCGCAGGCCGCTCTGCTGCACGCCGGCGACGACCCGGCCGAGGAGGAAGCCCTGCGCGACGATCGCCTGCGCCTGATTTTCACGTGCTGCCATCCGGCGCTCGCGACCGCCACCCAGGTTGCGCTGACGCTTCGACTGCTCGGCGGCCTCACGACGCCTGAAATCGCTCGCGCGTTTCTCACGTCGGAAGCGACGATGGCCCAGCGGCTGGTCAGGGCCAAGGGCAAGATCCGGGACGCGGGGATTCCATACCGGGTACCGGATGAAGGCGAACTGCCGAATCGCCTGCGGGCGGTGCTGGCCGTCCTTTATTTGATCTTCAACGAGGGGTATACGGCTTCGTCAGGTGACCGGCTGTTTCGCGAGGATCTGTGCACAGAAGCCATTCGTCTCGCGCGGATGCTGGCCGAACTCATGCCGCACGAGCCTGAGGTCCTGGGACTGCTCGCGCTCATGCTGCTCATCGAGTCGCGGCGCGCGGCGCGGCTTGACGCGGACGGCCGCCTCGTCCTCCTGGCGCAGCAGGATCGCAGCGCCTGGAACCACGCGTTGATTGCCGAAGGCCAGGCAATCGTGCGGCAGTGCCTTCAGTGGAACCGGCCCGGTCCATATCAAATACAGGCTGCCATCAACGCCGTTCACAGCGACGCCCCTGTCGCGGCTGCCACGGACTGGCGACAGATCCTTCAGCTTTACGACCAGCTCCTCACCTGCACTCCCGGCCCCGTCGTCGCATTGAACCGGGCCGTCGCGGTGGCGGAGGTCCAGGGACCCGCCGACGCGCTTCGTCTCGTCGATGCGCTCAACCTTGAGAAGTACTACCTGTTTCACGCCATCCGTGCCGATCTGCTCCGCCGCCTGGGACGCATGGAGGAGGCTCGGTCGGCATACGAAGCGGCGATCGCGTGCACGCAGAACGTGCCAGAGAGGGATTTCCTACAGCGCGGCTACCACGCAATCGTTAGTTAGAGGCCGGCGGGACGAACATCGGGACGGTTGTCGCGTCTAAGCATTGAAGCCATGATTGACAACCTGTTCCGCGACGTCCGAGTTGGTCTGCGCGTTCTGATCAAGGAGAAGGGGTTCTGCGCCCTCGCCGTTGTCGTCCTGGCGCTCGGCATCGCCGGTGTCACGACGATGTTCAGCGTCGTCAACGGCGTGATGCTGCGCGGGTTCTCATTTCCGAACGGCAGCCAGCTGGTGAGCCTCAACTTCGTCGACCCGACGAGCACCACGTTCTTCGGGGTGAACGGCCAGATCTCCGCGATGGATTTCGAGGAGCTCCTGCCGCAGCAGAAGTCGTTCGAGTTCCTGACGGCGTACCTGAACGGCTCTACGGTCAACGTCACCGTCAATGGACGCCCGCAGCGATATACCGGCGCTTACGTGACCGAGAACTTCCTTCGAAGTCTCGGCGTCGCACCGATGATGGGACGCGACTTCACCGCCGCCGACAACGCGTCCGGCGCCGGGAAGGTTGCCATCATTGGCTACGGCATCTGGCAGCGCGACTTTGGCGGCGACGCCACCATCGTCGGCAAGAGCGTCCGCATCAACGGCAAGGCCGCAACTATCGTCGGCGTCATGTCCAGGGGCTTCGCATTCCCGACCAACGAGGAACTCTGGATCCCGCTCTACAGCGAGTATCCGCCGCGACCGCGGAACACGCCTGGCGTCGTGCCGCCAGCGGTTCTTGGTTTGCTCAGGAACGGCGTGTCGCTCGATCAGGCGAATGCCGAAGCCACCACGATCGCGAAGCGCTTCGCCGCTGAATACCCGGACACGAACAAGCAGTTCACCACGGGGCAGGTCCAGCCGCTGCTCGAGACGTATACGCCACGTCCGCTTCGAGGCACGCTGTGGACGATGCTCGGGTTCTGCGTCGGGGTGTTGCTGATCTCGTGTGTGAACGTCATGAACATGCAGTTCGCCCGCGCGACCCTTCGGGCGAAAGAACTGGCCGTCAGATCGTCGCTGGGAGCGTCTCGCATGCGGCTCGTGCGACAGATGCTGACCGAGAGCCTGCTCGTCGCCGGCATTGGCGCGGTGGTCGGGATCGCACTGGCATATGCGTCCATCGACTGGCTGTCGGCGACGGTGCGCAATCTCGAGAATCCCCCGCCGTCGTGGATCACGTTCGACGTCGATGCCAAGGTCCTGTCGTTCACCGTCCTCTCGACGGTGGCCGCGGCCGTGCTGTCCGGCCTTCTGCCGGCATTGATGTCGTCGCGCGCGAATGCGGTTGAAGTGCTCCGCGACGGCGGACGCGGCAACACGAGCCGCACCGTGAGTCTCGTCTCGCGTGGCCTGGTCGTATTCCAGATCGTCGTGACCTGCGTGCTCCTCGTTGGCTCGCTGCTGCAGATCCGTTCGATAACCGCGCAGCAGACCATCGACTACGGCTACGACACGTCCGGCCTGATCTCGGCACGAATGGGGCTCATGGAAGGGGACTATCCAACGCCGGCGGCGCGGAAGATCTTCTACGATCGCGTGCTGCCGCAGTTCGAGGGGGATCCCGAGTTCGAAGCGGTCGCGCTCACGAATCGTTTCCGCATGGTGTTCTCGGGCAACAGTCCGATCGAGATCGAGGGCCGCGAGTATCGCGCGCGCGGCGACCGGCCGACGGCGAATCTCGAACAGGTCACCGGCAGCTTCTTCGCCGTCACGGGACAGAAGCTCCTCGAGGGACGGACGTTTGG
>JBKOZS010000008.1:0-18103 GCA_046726015.1 Acidobacteriota bacterium | reverse complement strand
ACGTGAAACCATCCCATCAGGCAGAGCAACACGACAAAACCGATCGCGAAATCGAACAGTCCCGCAACCAGGTACGTGATGGGGAGGATTTCACGTGGGAAGTAGACTTTCGTGATCAGGTGCGTGTGGGTAACCAGCGAGTTGGTGGCGTTTGCGACTGTGGTGCTGAAGAACGTCCATGGAAGGAGCGCCGTGTAGGCAAAGAGTGCGTAAGGCGCGCCGTCGCTCGGCATCTTCGCGAGCACCGAGAACACTGCCGTGAAGATCACCATCATCAGCAGCGGCTGCAAGACCGCCCACAACACACCGAGCGAGGTCTGCTTATAGCGAACGCTGATGCGATGAAGGCTGAGCGTGTGGAGCAGGTCGGTGTAGTCGCGCAGGCGTGCAAGGTGATCGCCGAGGTGGAGCCACGCGGACGAGGCCGGGCGGATCACGACTGTGGTCATGTAGCGGCACAGATAGCAAAGATACTGCCGTGCTCAACGGTCGAGCCAGTCACCCGATCTGGGAAAAAACCTCTTCCGGTTCAGGTTGACCGGATCCCGACGGGGTTGGCCAACCAGACTGCCGAGCAACCCGGCGGCTCGCGATGGGTGAAAAGCGCGCGAGTGTGTAAACGTGCCGGCCATAAAAGTACCCGGCGAGATCCCACAGTTTCAGTTCATCTGCAAACGCCTGGCGCCGGGGCGGCTTCGTGACGACACCACGGCTGAGCCTAAGCACACTGCGAATCGCGCGTCCGTAGAGAAACCGCGGCACACCCGCGAGGTACGGAACCTTCAGCGGGTGACGGCGATCCATCAGCCCACGGGAGACGCCGCGCCAGAAACACCATCGCCGGTAGTACTCGGGTGTCAATCGGGCGCTCGCGACGTGGTGGTAGATGACCAGATCCGGCAGATACATGCCGCGGGCGCCACGTTCGAGCAGCCGCAGATACATCTCTTCGTCTTCACACGAGAAGAGCCGCGCGGACGCGCCGGGCCCGAGGTGCTCCGCATATGGTCCGACGCGCGCGAGCGTGGCGCGGCGGATCACCGCGTTGCCTCCCTTGAGAATCCCGGGGAAGTCCGGCCCATACGCGCGTGGCATCGCTCCGTTGTCGGCCGCCCCCAGCACCGCAAGGTAGTCGTCCGGCACCCAATCTGGCGGCGGCGCGTCCCAGCACGCGACATACGGGCCGCCAATGAAGTCGATTGTCCTGTCCTGGAACGCCCGCGCGACGACGCGCACCCAGTCTCGATCGACTTCCTCATCGTCGTCGATCATTCCGACCAGGTCGCCTCGCGTCGATGCGACGCCCGCGTTCAGCGCCTTTGACTTGCCGCGGCGGCGCTCTTCGATCACGTCGACCCGGCCGGGCACCTCCTTCTGAACCGCCGCAAGCCGGTCGCGCGAATTGTCGTCGCACGCGTTGCAAATGACCGTGATGTGGACGTCGAGCGTCGGTACCGGCGCGGCCCCGAGCACGGACCAGACCGCTCGCTCGAGGAGGCGGGCCCGGTTCTGCGTTGGAATCAATACATCAAGCTTCACGGCCTGGAGTCGCTCCCTTCACGCGGACGTGTCGTTTCGACCCGAGCTGTATTCCCTGCAACGACGATACCGCCCCGTCCATTTTTCAATAGCGGTGGTCCATTTTTCCGTGGCCTTCCGCTTGCAGAAACGTCACCCGTGAGCATCGGGCGAGCAACGACTTACCACTATGCCCCTCGCTGGCTGGCTGTCGTGTGCCTAGTGCTGGGCTTTACCGCGCTGCTCTTCGTCGGCGGCTGCCGGAGCAGTGTTTCGGCTGCGCGCGAGACACCCGGACCCGCCGTTGCTCGAGCCACCATCAATGGCACGGTCCGCGGGCCCGAGGGGGCATCGCCGGTGAGTGGCCGCACGATCGACATCGTGAACATTGCGACCGGCGAGCGTCGCAGCACGGTCACCACGGCCACCGGTGGATTCACAAGTGAGCTCCCTGCAGGGAAGTACCGGTTGGAACTGCCGCTTCGTGAGGGAGAAACCCTGCTCGCACAGCCTGATGTCGTTGATCTGGCAAACGGGCACGCGGATTCGCACGTCGAATTCGTGCTACGCGGTTCGCGCGTCTTTCGTCCGCGCGGCCCGGGCTATCGCGTCGAAAACGGCCTCGGCGCGCCAATGACGTAGTTCGAACCTCGACCCTTCCGCTGTCGCCGCGAAGCGGGCTTCGGCGGACAAGCGGACCTCGGCGCCGGTCCTCCATCACCGTCCTCCGTCAACCGCTATACTCTCGACATGTCATCCGGCGACGCCGAGTCCGAAACTCTCTCGCGCACCTACCTGCGAATCGTTCTCTGCGAAGCCGCTATCCTGTTCGCTTTGTGGCTGTTCCAGCGCGCTTACCGCTGATCCTCCCTTCCATGCCCCCGGTCCGCACCTCGTTCGTCCTCGCGGCGGCACTCCTTGCGGGGATGAGCGCCCACGAGCGTTCGCGTGCGATTGCGCAGCAGCCGCGCTTTGACCTCGTGATCGCGGGCGGGACCGTGATGGACGGCACAGGGAAACCAGGCATTCGGGCTGATGTCGCAATCAAGGAGGGCCGCGTCGTCCAGGTTGGGACCGTTCCGCGCGGACAAGCGGCACAAACCATCGATGCACGGGGTCTGGTGGTCGCGCCCGGATTCATCGACGTGCATACGCACGCCGATGACATCGCGGATCATCCGGCGGCGTCGAACTTCGTTCGAATGGGGGTGACGACCGTCGTCGCCGGCAATTGCGGCGGATCTGCGCTCGACGTCGCCGAAGCTCTCGGAAAGATTCGAGACGGACGCGTCGCGATTAATTACGCGACCTTGATCGGGCACAACGCCGTCCGTCGCGCGGTGATGGGGACGGCGGATCGCCTGCCGACACCAGGCGAGCTGTCCCGAATGAAGTCACTGGTCTGGAAGGCAATGGCGGATGGCGCTATCGGTTTCTCGACGGGCCTGCAGTACGTGCCCGGGATTTATGCCAAGGCGCCCGAAATCATCGATCTCGCGCGCGTCGCTGCCAACGCCGGCGGGATCTATGCGTCGCACATGCGGAACGAGGGCACGGATCTCGAACAGGCCCTCGCGGAAACCATTCGCGTCGGCGAGGCTACGGGCGGGCGTGTCGAGATCTCCCATCTGAAGGTGGACAGCCCAAATCGATGGGGCGCGAGCGAGAAGGCGCTGGCGATGATCGATGCGGCACGCGCGAGAGGCGTCGAAGTGACTGCCGATCAGTACGCCTACACGGCAGCCAGTTCGACGCTCGGCATCCGGTTTCCGGCGTGGGCGCTCGAAGGCGGGCAGGAGAAGATCGTCGAACGGCTCAACGATCCCGCGACGTGGCAGCGCATCAAGAAAGACATGGCGGAGCTGCTTGCGGAGCGAGGGTTGCGGGATTTGTCGTTCGCGTTCGTCGCGTCATACGGGCCCGACAAGAGCCTCAACGGTCTTTCGATGAAGCAAGTCGCGACCAGGCTGAAGAATGCGGACGATGTGGACGCGCAGTTCGAGGCCGCGCGCGAGATGATGCTCGCGGGCGGCGCCTCGATGGTCTATCACTTCATGAGCGACGAGGATGTCACGCGCATCATGAAGCACCCGCGCGTCTCGTTCGCCTCCGATAGCGGCGTGCTCGAGTACGGCGACGGAGTGCCGCATCCTCGCGGATACGGCAACACGGCGCGCGTGCTCGGCGAGTTCGTGCGCGTGCGCCGCGTGATCTCGCTCGAAGAAGCCATCCGGAAAATGACGTCGCTCCCGGCAGAGCAGTTCCGCTTCGCGAATCGCGGCATCATCCGGACCGGCTATGCCGCCGATCTCGTGGTCTTCGACGCTGCACGCGTCGCGGATGCTGCCACGTTCGAGAAGCCGCACGCCTACCCGACCGGGATTCCTTATGTGCTCGTGAACGGTGTGGTGGTCGTCAAGAACGGGGAGCAGACGGATGCGCTCCCGGGCCAGGTCCTGGCGAAGTCGCTGATGGAGAGGAAATAGTCCTCGTCACTCCTCAGACATGATCGCGTAGATCGCGACCGGCATTACGACAAGTGATAGCGCAATCAGCAGGGTGGGCAAAAGCACCCAGCGGCTTGTGAAGTCTACAGCCGCGAGTTGCGTCAGCACATTGGTCGCAGATGCCGACCACCAGCTGAATACACTGGCCGACCCCCGCACCCACGCGGCGACAGAGCCGACCAACCCCAGCAGGAGTCCCATTGCGCACGCAATTGCCAGCCCCTGGACGACAGTGATCGGACGATCCACGGCTTGCGCCGCCTCCTGGCGCGCGCGCATTTGCGCTCGCCACCAGACGATGGCCGAGGAAGGAGGGGTGGCGTCGCGGCTGACGGCGTACGCGTCGCGGCGCAGGCTGTCGGCGACGAGGGCGAGGTCGCGACAGGCTGCGCAACTATCGACATGGGCACGTAGATCCGCTTCCGCCGCATCCGGCCATCGTCCGGCGGCAATTGCATCCCACAGATCGGTTTCCCGAGCACAGAGGTGTGGCTTCACGACCGGGCCCCTTTGCCTGAACGTTTCCCCTCGAGCAGCGCCGCCATCTTTCGGCGTGCGCGGAAAAGCAACAGCTTGATGCTGCCCGTCTTCAACCCGAGCACACCGGCGATTTCACTGTGCGATGAGCCTTGCGCGTATGCAAGCCAGAGGAGCGCTCGCTCCCGCGGCTTCAGTTGTCCGAGCGCGCGCTGCACGTCGGTGCGCCGTTCGGGGCTTGATGATTCTTCCGCCGCAATATCAGGAACGGGCGCCCGACGGTCGACCAGCCGTGCGAGCGTGCCGCGGCGCGAATCGTGAACCAGGTTCGTTGCGACGCGGAACAGGTAATTGCGGCGGTGCGCGTCGCTTTCAAAGGTATCGCGCGTCTTCAGCAGCCGGTAGTACGACTCCTGCAGCAGGTCGTCGGCAAGCTGCCGGTCTCCGCTGATACGTGCCAGGTAGCCCCACAGCGATGGGGCCGTCCGTTCGTAGAACGCGCGGAAACCGTCCTCGTCCATGGCAAGTGGCACGTCGGCGGCGTCGGCCGCCTGCAGGCGTTCGACGTCGATGAAGGTCACGTTAGCCACGGAGCTCCGTCGGGGCGGCGTCGCCGCCAATCAAGCCGAGTCGTTTCGAGAGCACGTATGCCATGAATGCCGAGGCCGCGAACCCAAGGCCGAGCGCGATGACCACGACGCCGATCGCCGCCAGCGGCTGGGCGATTTCATCGATCGCCCGCGCGGCAACGACCTCGAGGCCGAGACCCGCGAGCGTGAGCACGGTACCTACCTGCGCGGACAAGAGGATACGCCCGATCGGGGCGCTGAGGGAACGAGGACTGTCGATCGGGATCGGCGCCGACTCGAAGAAGCGCTTGCCAGCAGGCGTCTGCATGTAGGCGAGCAGATCCTCGTTCGACGTGAAGCGATCGAGCAGCTTCGTATGAGCGTCGGTCTGGATCTTCAGCATCTTCGTCCAGCGGCGGTGATCGATGACCGTCCTGATGAGCCATGCCAGTGCGCTGGCGATGACGGAGAAGACGAGCGCAATGACGAACCCCTGCGTTGCGTTCTCCCACGCCCGGAAAGCGCGATCATCCGGATTCTGCCGGTAGAAATTGTTTCCTTCGTACCTCGCCAGGAAAAACGCAGGGTTGTGCGGGATCTCTGGATGCTGCGCGATGAACGTCGCCAGTGCCGGATATGGCTTCAGATACTCCGGATTCGTCAGCAGCGTTGGATCGAGCCGCAGGACACGCGCGAGCGATGGTGGATACTGATTGAGTAGTCGCTCGAACTGCTGTCGCAGTTCTTCCGCATCGACCGTCAGGGGAGCAGCCTGGCTTTCAGCGGGCGTCGCCTCACGAGCGGCAGCGGCGGGCTGGCGCTGTGCCGCGCGGGCTTGCGGAACGACAACGGATAGGGCGGTCACCAGGGCAATCGCGGCAGCGGGTCGATGCATGAAATTCGGCTCCTCTGCCCGGTTATTACGGGCGGGGGAGTAGGGAGGTTAACAGGTGCGCTGCCGAGGTCCGAGGTCCGAGGTCCGAGGTCCGCGGTCCGAGCGTCAAGGTCCGAGGTTCGAGGTCAAGGTCCGTCCCACGTTCGACGGTGCCCTGCGCTAGTCGAACAACGCTCGTAGCTCGGTCCCGATCCGTCGCAGCCCCTCCCGCAGGAACTCCTCGCGGCCGCCGAGCCAGATTCGAACGTGCCCCTCGAGGCCAACATGGCTGCCGGGCACGATGAGCGTGCCCTGGTTGAGGCGGACGCGTTCCGCAATTTCCACGCTCGGTGCGTCGGCCGCGTATTTCATCAGCGCGATGGCTCCGGCGGCCGGTTCTACCCATGCCAGCCGGCCGCCGAAGCTGGCGACCCACTCGCGAACGATCGGCAAGTTGTGGCGCAGGATTTCGCCCGTTCGGCTGTAACAGCGCTCACGGTTCTTCGCTTCCACTGCCACGCGGGCGATCCGATCCGACAGCTTGCTGGGCCCGATCGTGATGTAGTCGTGCTGGCTCCAGCAGTCCGCGACGAGCGCCGCCGGCCCGATGATCCATCCGATCCTGACACCAGGGATCCCGTAGGCCTTCGACAAACCGCTCGTGACGATGACCCGGTCGCTCATACCCCAAAAGCTCCTGGTGCGTTCGCGGTAAATCTCGGCGCCGAGATACACCTCGTCGGACAGCAGCCATGTGCCTGTCTGCTCGCAGCGATCGACAATCCGGCGCATCGCGTCGTCCGAGAGAACGGAACCCGTCGGGTTGTTGGGATTCGACAGGTATAGCAGCCGTGTGCGTTGCGTCACGGCGCGGTCGAATTCGTCCCAATCCGGCTCCCACCCGGCCTCGGTCCGCAGCCGGAACGTCTTGACCTCAGCGCCCAGGCTCCGCGCGACGCCCCACATCTGCATGTAATTCGGCACCTGCATCGCCACGACATCACCATCGCGCACCTGGCTCAGCGCGATCAGGTAGTTCGCTTCGGACGTTCCGTTCGTCACCTCGATCTGATCGATCGTTGCGCCGGGATAGGTGCCGGCAATGCGCTCGCGCAACTCGATCGTCCCGTTCGACTGGCTGTACCCGAGCGGCTCGTCGAGGAACGACTCGAGATCGAATCCCATCGCGGTGAGTTCTCTCAAGGTCAATGGGCGCACGCCGCTCTCGCTCATGTCGTAGTCGACGATGTTCTCCCACGTCGACTGCATGCGCTCCATCAGGAACGTTTCAATGCGCATACTTCAACAGATCCTCTGCGGCAAGATTCCCGCCGCTGATGACGGCGACGACAGGTCCGGCGAATGCCGGATTCGCACCGAGCGCGGCCGCGACCGACGCCGCGCCGCTGGGTTCGGCAACGATCTTCGATTTCGCGAACAGCCAGCCGACCGCCGCCGCGATCGCCTCGTCTTCGACGGTCACGAGGCAATCCACGAACTGGCGCACGTGGGCAAAATTCAGCTCGCCGGGCCGGACCGCAAGCAGGCCGTCCGCAATGCTGCGCGTCGACGCGAGCGTCTGGATGGTCCCCGCGTCGATCGACGCTTTCATCTTCGCGGCGCCCGAAGGTTCCACGCCCACGATCTGCACCGATGGCTTCGATTGCTTGATGGCAGCGGCCACGCCCGAAATCAGCCCGCCGCCACCAACCGGCACCAGCACCGTCGCGACATCCGGCAGTTGCTCGAGCAGTTCCAGTCCCAGCGTTCCCTGGCCGGCAATGATCCATTCATGATCGAACGGCGGCACCATTGTCAGGCCGCGCGCCTCGGCTTCGGCTTCTGCTCGTGCGCGGCGGTGCAGCGTCGTGGTGCCCTCGAAGATCACCTCGGCGCCAAACGCGCGCGCGCCTTCCACCTTGATGGCTGGCGCGGTGGTTGGCATGACCACGACCGCCGGCGCGCCAAGCGCGCGTGCGGCAAGCGCAACGGCCTGCCCATGGTTTCCCGAGGAGTAGGTGATCACGCCGCGCGCGCGCTCGTCGGCGGTGAGCTGCGCGACCATGTTGTAAGCGCCGCGGATCTTGAACGCGCCTCCCGGCTGAAGGCTCTCGCACTTGAGCCAGAGGGATCGTCCGGCCGCGACGCTGACGTCGATCACGGGCGTGACGCGCGCGACCGCTCGGATGCGCTCGCGCGCGGCCTTGATGTCGCTGATGGAGACGAGCATGTCTTTGACAATCGAAGATCCGAAGAGAAGCGAAGCAATCGAAGGAACCAACAATACTGATTTTGGTTTGTTCCTTCGATACTTCGGCGGTCCCTCGACCAAGCGTATTAGTCTTGCTCCTTCGACACTTCGGTTTTCCTTCGATGCTTCGATTTAAAGTCACCGTCCGCCGCGGGCCCCGATGGGTTCGCCAGCCGGTGTTGCCAGCGGCTCTGTTTTCTTGAACGTATCCGCCGGGCGCTTGAGGAACCGGTCGATGTCCTCGCGCGTGGCGACGAAGTGGGCGCTCGCGCGTGACGGCGATGTCCGCGTGAATGCCACGATATCGCGGAGTCCCTGCGTGGCATTGGCGCGCACCTGCGACGTGGCGTCGCCGTTGGACGCGAGGTCCATCAGGCGCGTGACGACGAGGCTCTGCACGGCGCGCTGGATTGACGCGCCGTACGCGTCTGACGGCGCCGGTGTCGTCCATGTCCTCGTCACCAGCGCGGTGACGACATCGCTGAACGTCGGGTTGCGCGGATTGCGCGCGCCATGTTCGTTGACGCGCGCGGCACGCTGTGGATTCAGCAGCGCCGAGGCGGCAATGTCCGCCGCGATCGTGGCGGCGCCAATCGGATCGAACGTGGGCTCGGTGCGGCTCTCGAACGGTTCGGCGGTGCCGCCGCCGTACCCGAACGCCGTCGGCGGAATCAGGTCCAGGATGCGCTCGGGAATGCGAAGCGCGTCAACCGAGATCGTATCGAGCACCGCGTTCAACGCGGCCCGCTGCTGCTCGGCAGGAACGATCTGCGCGACCGTCCCGGGGTTCGGGCCGGCAGCGGTCCGAACGGCGTAGGTGAAACTCACGCCCCCAAGCGACTTGGCCGCGGCAATGGTCTGGTATCGGTGATGCAGGTACAGTGGCAGCAGCTTCAGCTCGAGCTCCGACAATGGCATGCCGACCGCGATCGTCGGCAGCCCGAAGTGCGACAGGCCGATGCGCCGCACCTCCATTTCGTGCTTTAACGTCCCAATCGGATCGCTGCCGCTGTCCCAGAGACTCGCGAGCGGATGCGCGGCGTTCAATGGACGCGCGTCCGAGTCCGTGATGTAAAGCATTCCTCGCGCGACCCCGTCCTCCAGGATCTTTTCGAGCGCCTCCGCCTCGTTCGAGCCAGGCGCGAATTGCGAGTAGGCGTACTGCACGGCGAACTTATCGAATTCGCCGATACCCGTCGCGTACGCGTGTGACAGATCGAGCTTGCCATCCTTGATGTCGACCCACGGCGCCGGGTAGTCCATCACCGACGCCCGGCCGTAAGTGCTCGCGGCGAAGTTGTGCGCGAAGCCGAGCGTGTGACCGGTCTCGTGCGCCGCCAGTTGCCGAATGCGTGCCACCGACATCGCGGCCGGATCGCCGCCGGGGTCGAGCGCAGCCAGGTACTCCGCGTCCGGCGACATCGCGGCCAGGCAGGCGCGGGGGTCGTCTCCCTCGGCGTACTGCGGAATCAACCCAACGCCAATCATGAAGTCCTGCCGCACGCGCAGCGAACCCAGCGTGACGTTCCCCTTGATGATCTCCCCCGTGCGCGGATCCGTGATGCTGCTGCCGTACGACCAGCCCCGCGTCGAGCGATGCACCCAGTTGATCATGTTGTACCGCGCATCCATCGGGTCGGCATCATCCGGCAGCACCTTCACCTGGAAGGCATTGCGAAAACCGGCCGCCTCGAACGCCTGGTTCCACCACGAGGCGCCCTCGATGAGCGCGCTGCGGACCGGCTCGGGAGCCCCACTGTCCACGTAATAGATGATCGGTTTCACCGGCTCCGAGACGGCGGCCGACGGATCCTTCTTCTCGAGCCGATGCCGCGCGATCCAGCGCTTCTCGATGGGTTCCGTGATCGGCGACGCATAATCGTAGAACTCGATGCCGAACGATGGCGCACGGGGATCGAGCTTGCGCGGCTTGTAATTCAGATCCGGCAGCTCGACAAACGAGTGGTGCTCGCGCAGCGTGATCGCCGTTGGCGTCGGGGTCGTCTGACGGATAAAGCGCCCGGGATCTTCCTCGGTCGTGAACGTAAGCAGCGCTTCCACTTCGGTGTTCGTGGGAAAGCCTTTCGTGCGCTCTATGTACGGCGCGCTGCGGCTGTCATCGAGCTTGTAGCGACCCTGCTTGGTCCGCTGCAGCGTCGCGACGACCCCGTGAGCGTCACGCATGAAGAATGCTGTCGCGTCCACGAGCGCGCGGTCCCCATCCTCGGCTTCCACCTTGAACCCCCAGAGCACCGATCGCGCGAACGAATCCTCGACCGCGCGCTTCTCGGCCGGATTGCTGGTAATCGCGCGATACCGATAGTTCGGCTCCTGCAGCAGGACCTTCTGGCCGATGCGCTCGAATGTCACGATGCTCGAATCGCCAAGCTGCCCGCGATCGAGGCCAACCGGATTCGATCCCAGGCCGGCGGGCAGCGACACCTGGTAGAGCATTTCCTGCTTCCACCGGCCGATCTCCATGAACAACTTGCCTGACGAGGATTGCCAGTACAACGGGATGTAGCCATCGATCTTCTGAAGGCCTTTTACCTTGTCGGCAATCGACGGCAGCTTGTCGGGTTGCTTGTCATCCTTCGGCTTGTCAGCGGTCTGCGCCAACGCAGGGATCGCGGCAAGAACGAGGGACAGGGCGACGGTCGCGCGTCTGAGAAGAGTCATAAGCAGGAAATTATATGTGTTGAGCTCGGACGGCGCGCATCGATGAACGGCCCGGGTGTTGCTAACAACCGGCTATGGCTAAACCGAAATTGAAGAGGATCCAGGATCAGACGATCGTGATCACCGGCGCATCGAGCGGTATCGGGCTCGCGACGGCCCGGCTCGCAGCGAAGCGTGGCGCGCGCGTTCTGCTCAATGCGCGAAATGACACAGACCTGCAGCAGGTCACTGACGAGATTCGTACAAACGGCGGCCGCGCGGTGGCCATTGCCGGGGATGTTTCCGATCCGCAGGCGATGGATCGCGTGGCTGATGGGGCATTGCGCGAATTTGGCGCGATCGACACGTGGGTCAACAATGCGGGCCTGTCAATCTACGGCAAGCTCACCGATATTCCGCTCGCGGACAAGCGGCGCCTCTTCGATATCAATTTCTGGGGCGTCGTGCACGGGTGCCGCAGCGCCGTCCGCTGCATGCAGTACAAGGGAGGCGCCATCATCAATATAGGCAGCGAAGTCTCCGACCTCGCGATTCCGCTGCAGGGCATCTATTCCGCCTCCAAGCATGCGGTTGCCGGATATACGGATGCGCTCCGCATGGAACTGGAACACGACGGTGTTCCCATTTCCGTCACACTCGTGAAGCCGTCGGCGATCAATACACCGTTCCCTGAGCACGCCCGCAACTATCTGCAGGACGGTGTGCCGGCGCTCCCGCCTCCGGTCTATGCGCCAGAGGTCGTCGCCGAAACAATCCTGAAGTGTGCCGAGAAGCCCGTCCGCGACATCGTCGTGGGTGGGTCAGGCAAGGCGCAGATTCTCGTGGGGCATCTCGCGCCGCGGCTCTCCGATCGGTACATGCAACGCGCGATGTTCTCTCAGCAGAAAACCCACGATCGATCGCAGCCGCGCGAGGGGAGTCTCGAGCACCCGCAGCGCGACGGCCGCGCGCACGGCCTGTATCGCGGTCACGTGATGCAGTCCAGCGCATACACGAAGGCCGCACTCTCCGACGCCACGCGGATCATCTCGTTTGCCGCCGCGGGCCTTGCGCTCGCCGCGGGCGTGCGGCGCTGGCGCAATGCGGCCTAGCCACCAGTAGGCCCGACCTTTAGGTCGGGCGTGCTGCTAGCTGGCCGGAACTTCGACGGTGTACAAAACGTCACCCGCAAGGTTGTGAAGGCGCGCGGTCAGGGTCCGGTGCCGCGCGTCCACCTTCAACGTCCCGAAGAACTGGTAGCCCTCGCTCGGCGGACGGTTCCCCTTCAGTCCCTGCGGAATGCCCGTGAATTTCACCTCGGGTCCGAACGTCGCGTCGAGCCGGTTCGGACCGAACGTGCCGGCATTGAGCGGGCCAGCGACGAACTCCCAGAACGGATCGAATTCCGTGAACTTCGCGTGTGCCGGATCGTAGTGGTGCGCGGCGCAGTAGTGCACGTCGCCGGTGATCCAGACGACGTTTTTGACGCGGCGTGCTTTCAGATGGCGGAGGAGATCCGCGATCTCGAGCTCGCGTCCGAGCGGCGCGCCGGGATCGCCGTTCGCCACCGCCTCGTAGTTCGCGGCGCCATCCCCGACGATGAGGCCGATCGGAAGATCCGCCGCAACGATCTTCCACGTCGCACGGCTATTCGTGAGGCCGTTCTTCAGCCACTGCAGTTGCTCCGGGCCCAGGATAGATGACCCCGCGTCGAGCGAAGCCTGACGATTCGGGCTGTTCGCCCCTTTGTACGTCCGCATGTCGAGCGCGAACACCTCGACCAATGGACCAAGCGAAATGGACCGGTAGATGCGTTCGGGATCGTCACCGACCAGCGGCAGCGGGTTGTATTCGAAGAACGCCTGACGCCCTCGGGCGGCGAGCAGCGCGACCGACTTCACCTGGAAGCGCGGGTCGTCGTCCTGCCGGCGCTCCCAGTACCAGTTGTCGCGGACCTCGTGATCGTCCCACAAGACGATCTGCGGCACCTCCGAGATGAACCGCCGCATGTTCGTGTCGCCGAGGTTGTACTGATAACACCCGCGAAAGTCATCGATCGCTTCTGCCACCCTGGACTTCGCGGGAGTGACGACGTTCTTCCAGATGGTTCCGTCGTCCAGCTTCACTTCCGGCAACACCGGCTGGTCTGCGTAAATCGTGTCGCCGACGTTGATGAACACGTCCGGCTGCGCCCTTCGCATCGTTTCGTACAAGCGCAGGCCGCCCCAATCCGGATTGATGCCCCATCCCTGGCCGACGGTGTCGGCAGACCACGCGAGGGTCACGTCGCGCGGCGTCGCGGATGGCGTGTTGAAGCTGCCGGCCACCGGCTCGCTCCAGATCTTCAGGTCGTTGAGATCCTGGAAGAGGACCCGATAGAAGATGCGCTGCCCGGCCGGGAGATCCTGGAGTACGCTGCGTCCGGTGAAGTCGGAGGGCTCGAGGAGCGCGGGACCGCGCACGCGGCGGGCATTGGTGAAGGTTTCGGTTGTTGCGTACTCGACGAACATGCGCGCCGGACGATCCGCGCGAGTCCAGACGATTGCGCGCCCCGCTCCGACATCACCGGTCGAAACGCCGAACAGCGCCGCGGGTCGCGCACCCGGTGCGGTGATGATTGCGGGCGCCTGGCGTGAGACCGGCGCAGCGATCAGGGGCTGCGCGACGGCCATGCCGGCGAGCCTCAGGAAATTCCGCCGATCGATCCCGCTCACGGTTTGATGCGCGATGGAACCGTCCCGAGATCCCGCGCCGAGGGAAGGCCGTTCGACGATGTGGCTTGCGTGGCGGCGCGCACGATCGCGTCGGCCATGGCTTCCGCGGCCAGTGCGCCAATCTGTCCGTAGGTGGCCTGTCCGTCCCACGTGCCGGTCGCGAGCGAGAAGATCGTGTCGCCGTCCGCGGGCGTGTGAACAGGAGAGATCGCGCGCGCGTACCCATCGTGCGCCATCTGCGCCATCTTCTGCGCGTGCACTTTGATCAGCTTCGCGTTGGTTGCGACGATCCCGATCGTGGTGTTCTCGCCGGACCGACCCTCGCGGCCGCCACCCTGCCGCACCAGTTTGCGCGCATCCGCCAGCTTGCCATCAGGGCCGCGCACGCCAGCCACGACCTCCCCCGTCCACGGATCGATGATGTCGCCAACCGCATTGACCGCAACGATCGCGGCCACGACGAGTCCGTTGGGCAGTTTGATTGCGGCGGATCCCACGCCTGCCTTCATCGGTCCGCCTTTACCAGTGCCGCTTTGGCCCATGCCGCCGGACTTGCCGATCGTTGCGCCTGCGCCTGCGCCGACATTACCTTCCTCGACCGGCGCCTCGCTTGCTGCTTCGGCCGCGCGATACCCGCAGTCGGCGGTCGGCCTGATCTTGGGTTTGCCGCCGAACCCGAGATCAAACAGGATGGCGGCCGGCACGATCGGCACGACCCCGGCGGCGCCGACCGGGTAGCCGATGTTGTGTTCGTCGAGCCAGCGCACGACTCCCTGGGCCGCGTCGAGGCCGAACGCGCTTCCACCGGCGAGCGAGATCGCGTTGACGATTTGAACGTTGTTCACGGGATCCAGCAGGTTGGTCTCGCGCGTGCCGGGGGCGCCGCCGCGCACGTCGACGCCACCGGTCGTTCCGTCTTTCGCGAGCACCACCGTGCACCCGGTCGGCCGTTCGGTGAGTGTGAAGTGGCCGACCTTGATCCCTTCGACCGCCGTCAGCGTCATGTTGTCGGCGGCCGGTTTGGCGAACGCTGCCGCTTTCGGATCCGGCGTCATCGTCGCTGGTCTCTGCGCCGGCGCCGATGCAGTCTGCGGCATCGCCGCCGCCGCGATGCCAACCGCAGCGGCGGCGATGATTCCGAGTGCGATGTCTGGCCCCCTCATATGCGCTACTCGCTTGGAAGAATCAGAATAAGTACTTTATCCCAAGCTGCATGACCCGGCCGTCCGCCGCGGCCGTGATGCGGCCGAAGTTGGCGGTGTTGATCGCGCCGCTTGGATTGTTGAACCGTGCCTGGTTGAACAGGTTGAATGCTTCAATTCGCAGCTGAACGCGGCGGCCGCCGCCGAAGTCGACGTTCTTGAACAGCGACAGGTCGGTCGAGGAAAAGCCGGGGCCACGAATCGTGTCGCGTCCCGCGTCGCCCGGACGTTCACCGGTTTGCGCAAGCGGCCGCACGACAAAGCAGGACGTGTTGAACCACTGGTCGGTCGTGTGCGGTGCGTCGGCATTCGGGTCGCACGTCGCATCGGGACGGTTGGTCAGGAAACGAATATCGAGCTGCGAGTTCGTGACCGACAGCGGGAACCCGGTCTGTGTCTGCACGATTCCGTTCACCTGCCAGCCGCCAATCACGTGCTTCAAGACGGTCCCCATGTTCTCCGGTGTTGGCAGCTCCGCGCCAAAGCTCACGACGAACCGGTGGCGCACGTCGAAGAGCGCGTCCCCCCATTCGAACGATAGCGCACGATCGAAGCTCGCCTCGTCGCCGATCGTCACCGGCAGGACCGGCCGCGGTTCACCGCCGATGTTCAGCCCTGACACGTGATCCATCGCGTGTCCGAGCGTATAAGCCGCGAGGAAGTTCAGGCCGCGGTTCGGCCGCATCCGGACGCTCGCCTGCAACGAATCGTATCGGGACTTCGCCACGGAGAACGTCGGACGCACGAGTGCGTAGGCCGGGAACAGTCGCGTGCTCGGCGTCGTCTGGCCCGGTGTAAAGAGTCCCGGGTTCACCTCGATAAATATCGGCAGGTGCTCACCGCGCGAGCCCACGTACCCGATCTCGGCCCCGAGATAGTTCTCGATCTGCCGTTGCATCGTGACGTTGAAGTGGTAGGCGTACGGCGTCTGGAAATCCTCTCCCCATCCAATGATCGTCAGCCCCGGTGGAAACGCCGTCGCGCCTCCGGTAATGGCATTGAGCGGGTTCTCGAGCGTGATCGATGCCGGCGGGGAATTCACTTCCACGAGGGGTGTGAATGGAGGCGCCAGCACGCCGTTCTGGAAGAAGTCCCCCTGTCCCGCGAGCGCATCATAGAAGATGCCCCATGCGGCGCGCACCGTGGTTCGACCGTCACCAACGGGATCCCACACGGCGCCGATACGCGGCGCGAAGTTGTCTTTGTCCGTCGCATACGTGCCGCGCGGCACACCGGGATCGCCTGGATACACGAGCCCGACCGGCGCAGTCGGGAATCGCTGCGATTGCACGCCAGGATGGAACGCATTCAATGCGTCGTTCTTGTCGACGAACGGCTGCGCAAGTTCGTAGCGGAGTCCCGCATTGATGGTGAGGTGCGTGCCCGTACGCCACTCATCCTGTGCGTAGACCGAGTACAGCCAGCCGACGCCATCCTGTGCCTGGTTCGTGGTCGTCCGGCGGAACTGCGAGGGAAGGCCGAGCAGGAAGTCCGCCGCGGCGTTTCCGCTGTTGACCCCGTTGAACGTGAAGTCGCCGTTCGGCCGGTTGATGAACGCGATGACCATGTGCTCCTTGCGCAGGTCCGCGCCGAATTTGAGCCCATGATTGCCGCGCGTCCACGTGAAGTCGTCGGTGAACTGGAACACATCGTTGATCCGCTTGACGAACGGCTGCTGCGCATCGCCCAGGTTGAAGAACCCGGTGAGCGCGATTGAGGCCAGCCCCTGCGCCAGCGGGTTCGTGTTCGGGACGTTGATGCCGTAATCCTCGTTGTTCAGCCCGCTCGTGACGGCCGGGTGCGCGTCGATCCGGTTGTACGAGAACCGCGCCACGTTGATCGCGTGCGGCGAGAGCACGAAAGTGTCCGATCCCATGTAGTCGCTGAGCGTCGCCTTCGACGTGTTCCCGATGGCGGTCGTGATCGCTGGTGTCTCGGCGTTCGTCTTCGTCTGCAGGTAGCGGCCGATCACTGAGTGTCGCTGCGACAACTGGTAGTCGAACCGCATGCCGAGCGAATCGCGATCGTCAACCGTGTCGGGGGAGGCGACATAGCGGCTGGCGCCCGAATTCGCTCGTGGTACGAACTGGTCGATCAACTCACGCGCCGACGCGCTGATTCGCGCCGCGGGAATGGTGTTATTCGGGAATGGCAGGCCCGTCTGCGGGTCGCGGATCGTTGTCGATCCAAAGTTGCCCGTGCGCTGTGCATCGGAGAGCACGACCACGTTGGTCGTATTGCCGCGTGTCTGCCGGTACCCCTCGTAATACCCGAAGCCGAACAGCTTGTTCTTGAGCACTGGTCCGCCGACGCTGCCACCGAACTGGTTCTGTTTCAGCTTGGGTTTCGGCTGGTTGGCCGGCGCGAAGAAGTTCCTCGCTTGTAGCGCATCATCCCGGTTGAACTCCCACGCGGCGCCGTGGAGGGCATTGGTGCCCGATTTCGTCACGACGTTGACGACCGAGCCGGCATTGCGCCCGAACTCCGCGTTGTAGGAGTGCGTCTGGATCTTGAATTCCTGGATGGCGTCGGGCGGCGGGCGCATCACGAAGCCGGTGTTGAACGTGTCGTTATTGCTGGCCCCATCGAGCAGGAAGTTGTTCGACTGGTTCCGCATGCCATTGACGTTGAACCCTGCGGTGGCTGCACCGAATCCGCCAGGCGTCGCGTCGCCGGCAGCGCCGCCAAGGCCTCCTGGAGGTGCGACAACTCCCGGGATCAGCGTACCCAGCTGGGTGAAGTTCCGTCCGTTGAGTGGCAGCTCGACGACTTTCTGCTGGTCGATGGTGATGCCGAGCGTTGCGTGTGAGGTTTCGACGAGGGGTGACTCGCCCGAGACCGTCACGCTTTCTTCAAGGCCCCCAACCGCCATCTTCAGATCAACGCGTGCCGTGTCACCGACGGTCACGAGGTTGCCCTTGCGCAGAATCGGCTTGAACCCCGTCAGCGTGACTTTGACGTCGTACGAACCGGGCTGGACAAGACGAAGCGTGTAATAGCCGTCGGCGCCGGTGACGGCAGTGCGCAGCTGGCCGGTGGCGATATTGGTGACTTCGACGGCGACACCGGGCAACACGGCACCGGATTCATCGGTGACGATGCCGGCAATGCTGCCGGTCGCCTGCGCACGTGCGGCCGTGGGCGCGAGGCCCAGCAGCGCGGCGATCGCGAACGTAACCACGATTCGGTTCGTCATCAAACGCCTCCGTGTGTATCGTCAATTCGTTCCGGTCAGCTCCAGCACCGCGAGGGCAATCACTTTCGTCGCATTCACGAGATCGGCAACGTCGCAATATTCATCCGGTTGATGGGCGAGATCGAGGATGCCGGGAC
>JBKOZS010000007.1:0-22990 GCA_046726015.1 Acidobacteriota bacterium | reverse complement strand
GTGGAGGACGGTTTACGGGAGGGGCGGGGGCGCACCGCGCGGCAAAAACTATCGAACGTCGTAGCCGGAACCCGGCCCACTCGAGACTAGTTACTCTCAATTAGTAAGTCGTCGTGCCATTGCTCACAACGCCACGCCGTGGCGCAGATTTCCCGCGTAATTCCACGTCACACTTGACAGCAGGCGCCTCTAGGAGCGAAGGTATTGTCCCCCTGCTACTTGCGGAGATGACGAGCAACGCGACCTCGCTAGCGCTCTGGCTGATCGGCGCCGGCGTCGGAATCGCAATTGCGATCGTCGTCTACCTGGTCGTACTTCGAGGGCGTCGTGTCCCCGGAGAACACGTGTTTCGGGCGAGCCGTTGGAGCCGCGGAAACCACTTGTTTCCGACGCAGCTCTCGGTGACGCCCACGAGCGTCGTGCATTACACGCCGGAGTGGTTCGGCCGGCGTGAACAGTCGATCCACATGGCGCACGTCGCGTCGGTGCTGATCGACACGAACCTGTTTTTCTCCAACGTGCTGATCGAGTCAAGCGGTGGTGCCAGCCCGGTTCGTTGCCACGGCCACCACAAGCGCGACGCGATTCGCATGAAGGCGCTGATCGAACAGTACCAGACGACGTATTACTCGTCGCCGCAGGCTCGGCACTCCCCGCCGGCTCAGTAGCCTGCCTCGAGGCAGGTAGTAGACCGTTACAGTGGAGGCCGCGCAACGCAATGTCGAATTTAAACGACCTTCCCGCAACAGCACGGCGCGTCGAGCCGACCGAGACGGAGATCCGGTTCCAGTCGCTCGTGCAGTCGCCATTGCGTGCGGCCATCCTGCGGTTCCTGTGCGCCCGTCCTGAAGAATCGTTCGACGTGGAAGCGCTGATGGCGACGTTCGGCCGCATGCGGCTCGACGTCGAGAACTGCGTCCGCGAGCTCGCCGCCTTTGGCGTCGCGAAGAAAACCTCGGGGTCGGGCGCCCCGAAATACGGATTCACCCAACCCGAAAGCACGGTCGTCCGCGACCTGCTCGATGAGTTCCTCGAGCGCCGGGCGACGGTCAGCCACGAGGATCGCTCCCCCGCGGTGCAGCGGTTCCGCGAGATGATCGGCCGCGACGAGAAGATGCTCGTGGTCTTCGAGTGGATCCGCACGGCCGCGAAGTCCGACATCTCGGTCCTGATTCTCGGACCCACGGGATCGGGCAAGGAAGTCGTCGCGCGGATGATCCACGAGCTCAGTCGCCGGGCGACGCACAAGTTCCAGGCCGTCAACTGCGCCGCGCTGCCCGATACGCTGTTCGAATCGGAAATCTTCGGTTACGAGAAGGGGGCGTTCACCGGCGCGCACGATCGCAAGCCGGGCCGCCTCGAGCTCGCCAACAACGGCACGCTCTTCCTCGACGAGATCGGTGATCTGTCCATTGTCGCGCAGGCGAAGCTGTTGCGCGTGCTCGAGGATCGCCGGTTCGAGCGCCTTGGCGGCAACACCTCCATCGAGGTGAACTTCCGGCTCATCTCCGCGACCAACCGTCCGCTGGACCAGTTCGTCCGCGACAGCCGGTTCCGTGAAGATCTGTATTACCGCGTAAACGCTTTCGCAATTCGTCTGCCGTCGCTGCGCGAACGGGCCAGCGACATCCCGGTCCTGGCCCAGCGGTTCCTCGCACGGTACTGCGCGGCAAACGGTCTCCCGCTCGACGGGAAGAGCTTCGCGAAGGAAGCCTCCGACCTGCTGATGCAGTATCACTGGCCCGGCAACATCCGCGAGCTCGAGAGCACGGTGTCACGCGCGGCGTTGTCGTCTCCCGGACGCGTTATCCGCGCGTCTGACGTCGAGTTCCTGCATGCGTCGGAGACGCCGGTCGAGGCCGTGCGCGAACGGATGCCATCGCTCGCCGAGGCCGAACGCGCCCACATCGTCCGCGTACTCGAGAGCGTCAACTGGAACAAAAAGCAGGCTGCCGCGGTTCTCGAAATCAGCCGCGGCACGCTCTATCGGAAAATCGTGGAGTACGGCCTGGACGCAGAACCCCGGCCGCCCCGCAATAAGACACGGCCTCCGGGCGCCTAGTTAGAATCCCGCGAGAAATCCCGGAAAAACGCGACTTTTGTCATGCTCCGTTGCTGAACACGGAGCATTTCTCCCATGCTGCGGTGACGCAAGGAGTTACCGCCAATTCTGAATCCCGCTGTGTCGAAACAGAACAGCGAGTGCGCCAGGATGGAGCATTCGCGATGGAAAACTGCCGATAAAACGTGCGGTAAGGGCTGCCAAATACAGCATTTATCTCGTGAACGGCACATCCGCCTGGAGGGCAAGCGGATTGCAAGCCTGCGGCCGTTCGGTTCCGTATTCACCCTGCGAAAATGGTTAGACGCTTCCTGCTCGCCGCCGCGTTCATCGCAGCCGCGGGTCCGTACGCGCTTGCCGCGTCGCACCTGGGGGACGCGAAGCTCGACTCCGAGCTGCGCGATCGCGCCCATGCGCCGCGCGGACGCTCGCGCGTCATCCTGCGCCTGGCGCCTGGCGTCAGTGCGGAAGCGGTCGTGAAGGACCTGCGCGGCACGCTGGGCCGCAGGCTCTCGCTGGTCGGCGGGCAGGTTGCCGAGATCCCCGACAGCGCGCTCGATACGCTCGCGTCGGTGCCGGGCGTGACCGGCATCAGTCTCGATCGGGGCGTGCAGGGCACGCTCGAGCGGACCGGCGCCACGATTGGCGCGACCTGGGTCCGTGAAAACCTCGGATACGACGGATCGGGCGTCGGCATCGCCGTCATCGACTCCGGCGTGACATCGTGGCACGACGATCTCGGCTCGACGCGTGTCGCCAAGTTCGTCGACTTCGTCAACTTCCAGTCCGGCGCGTACGACGATTACGGTCACGGCACTCACGTGGCCGGCATCCTCGCCGGCAGCGGCTTCGACTCCGAAGGCCGGCGTCGCGGCATTGCCCCGGGTGCTTCGCTCCTCGTCGAAAAAGTCCTCGACTCGACCGGCCAGGGCTACATCAGCAACGTGATCGCGGCGATCGACTACGCGGTCGCGAACAAGGACGCGCTGCGCATTCGCATCATCAACCTGTCGGTGGCGGCTGGTGTTTACGAGTCATACATGACCGACCCGCTGACGCTGGCCGCGAAGCGCGCCGTCGAAGCGGGCATCGTCGTCGTCACCGCGGCCGGCAATCTTGGAAGGAATCCCGAGGGGAAGGTGCAGTACGGCGGGATCGGTGCGCCTGGCAACGCCCCGTGGGTCATCACCGTCGGCGCGTCGAGTCACATGGGCACGACCGAGCGTCGCGACGACACGGTCGCGGGGTTCAGCTCGCGCGGGCCGGGCGCAATCGATTTCAGCGCGAAGCCGGATCTCGTCGCGCCTGGCGTCGGCACCGAGTCGCTCACGGATGCGGCAAGCACGCTTTACCTCACGAAACCCGAGGCGCGCCTGTGGGGCACGATTCCAACCGCGACCGAGCCTTACCTCGCGCTGAGCGGCACGAGCATGGCGTCTCCGGTCGTCAGCGGCGCGATCGCGCTGATGCTGCAGGCGAACCCGTTGCTCACGCCGAACCTCGTCAAGGCCATCCTGCAATACACGGCAGAGGACAAGCACTTCAGGCCGCTCGCGCAGGGCGCCGGGTTCCTCAACGCGCGCGGCGCGGTCGAACTGTCGCGCTCGTTCGCGGCGGGCCGCAGTCTCGCGCGATCCCGCCAGGGTGATCCCTCGCGGTGGAGCGGCGCGATCGTTTGGGGCAACCACCGTCTCCCGCACGGGCAACTGCTGCCGGGCGCCAATGCGTGGCGCACCGACGTCGTGTGGGGAAGCCCGCGCACGCCGGACGGCCTGAACGTCACGTGGGGTGCTGAATGCTCGCCCGCACGATGCGAGGACTTCGTCTGGGGCACGGCGGCGGAGTTCCGTCCGCTTCGCGGGACGCCGCTCGAGCCTGCGCAGATCGCGTGGGGCACGACGGTCGACGGCAACACCATCGTCTGGGGTCCTGAAAAGGATGTCGAGAACATCGTCTGGGGCACGGACTGCGGCGGCGCGGACTGCGCCAGCATCGTGTGGGGCACGACGACTGACGCAAACAAGGTCTGGGGCACTGCGACCGTCGGCGACAGCATCGTATGGGAGGCCTCGTCGGATGCCGATACCGAGAACATTGTCTGGGGCACGAACGGTCTTGAAGAATCGGACAACACCGTCTGGAGCAACAGACCTCGGCGGCGCACCCGTGTTGCAACGCCGGCGCAACAGGGTTAGCGCCATGCACATCCAACTCAAGGCCGTCTGGGGCGTCTGATGAAAAGCCTGCCGATTGCAGCAAGGCTTTTCGTGTGTGCGGTCATCGGCGTGGGCGCCGTGCTGCTCTTCGCCTTCTTCCCCACAAGTTTCACCGGCCGCCCGGAGCTGTTTTTCCTGCTGCTCCTGTTGTCCTCGATCACCTCTGTTTTCAAGGTGAACCTGCCGCTCGCGCGGCGGTCGTCGACGATGTCGGTGTCGTACGCGGTCGACTTCGCCGCCCTGCTCCTCCTCGGGGCGCACGAGACGATGATCGTCGCGGCGGCGAGCGCATTCAGCCAGTGCACGTTCCGCATCAAGGAGCGGAACCCGATCTATCGCACGCTCTTCAGCATGGCGTGCCTGGTCGTCACCGTGCAGGCGGCCGGCGCGGTGTACGTATGGCTCGGGGGCGTGCCCGGCATCATGGACGTGTCAACGCTGGCGAAACCGCTCGTTGGCGCAGCGACGACCTACTTCCTGATCAACACGCTGACCATTGCCACGGCGATTGCGCTGTCGACGCGACAGGCCGTCATCAAGGTTTGGAACGAGAACTTCCTCTGGAGCGCGCCCAGCTACTTCGTCGGTGCGGGCGCGGCTGCGGCCGCGACGTGGATCGTCGGCATCTCCGGCCACTGGCTTGCGCCGCTCGCGGCGGCACCGCTGTATCTCACGTATCGCACCTACAAGGTCTACCTCGGACGCATCGAGGACGAGCAGCGGCACGTTCGTGAAATGGCGGACCTGCACCTGGCGACGATCGAAGCGCTCGCCCTCGCGATCGACGCGAAGGATCAGACGTCGCAGTCGCATATCCGCCGCGTGCAGATGTACGCGGCCGCGGTCGCGCGCGCGCTGGGGATGAACGAGAACGACATCCAGGGCGTGAAGACCGCGGCGCTGCTGCACGACATCGGCAAGCTCGCGGTGCCCGAGCACATTCTCTCGAAGCCGGGCCCGCTCACGCCCGAGGAGTTCCAGAAGATTCGCGCGCATCCAAAGGTGGGCGCCGACATCGTCAGCTCGGTGCCGTTCCCTTATCCGGTGGCGCCGCTGATCCTCAGCCACCACGAGCGCTGGGACGGCAAGGGATATCCCGCGGGGCTGAAGGGAGAAGACATTCCGCTCGGCGCGCGCATCCTGTCGGTCGTCGACTACTTCGACGCGCTGATGGCGGAGCGTCCGTATCACAAGGCGATGAGCTTCGACGCGGCGATCGGCCTGCTGCAGCAGGAGGCCGGCAAGGGACTCGATCCGGCCGTCGTCGCGAAGTTCATCGAGCTGATTCCCGGGATGCAGGAGGAGGCGGTCAGGCTCGAGCAGGCCGTGCGGCGTCCGGCCGCGGATACGACCCCGCAAACGGGGCAGCCGGCGACCGGTCTCCAGCCGGAGCCGACGAAGAAGAACGTGTTCGAGGACATCGCGCTCGCGCATCGCGAGATCTACGCGCTGTACGAGATCGCGCAGGCGATGGGCACGAGCCTCGGCGTTCCGGAAACGATGGCACTCATTTCCGCGAAGTTGAGCAACCTGGTGCCGTTCTCCTGCGCGGCGCTGTTCCTCTACGACGAGGAATCCGAAACACTGCGCTGCCGCTTTGCGACGGGCACCGACGCGGAAGTGATCCAGCAGGTCGCGGTCCACAGCGGCGAGGGGCTCACCGGCTGGGTCGCGCGCAACCGGCGTCCGCTCGTCAACGCGCGGCCGAGCGCGGATCTCGAGGCGGCCGGATTGACCCAGCTGACGACGACGCTCCAGTCGGCGCTGGTGTGCCCGCTGATGTTCGCCGACCGGTTCATCGGCACGCTGTCGGTCTATCACACGGACGCGGCGTTCTACCGCGACGATCACCGCCGGCTGCTCGATCGCGTGTCCGAGCAGGCCGCGGCCGTCATCAACAACTCGATGATGTTCGAGCAGACGCGCGAGGATTCACTCACGGATCCGCTGACCGCCCTGCCGAACACCCGGTTCCTTTTCATGCACCTGACGCGCGAGCTCGCGCGCGCCGAGCGCCTGAAGGCCGAGGTCTCGCTGATGGTCATGGACCTGGACAGCTTCAAGGAGATCAACGACAACCATGGCCACCACGTCGGCGACCGCGCGCTGTGTGAAGTCGCGCGCGTGCTCCGCGCCGCCATCCGGCCGTACGACATTTGCGTCCGCTACGCCGGCGACGAGTTCATCATCGTCCTCTCGGGGTGCAGCGCGGACGAAGCGGAACACAAGCGCCGCGAACTGCAGCAGAGCATCGACGAGGTCTACTTCGAGGCGCGCCCGGGCAAGCGCCTGCAACTCGGCATCAGCATCGGCTCCGCGGTCTTCCCGCAGGACGGCGAGTCGTACGAAGCACTGATTGCGACGGCCGACAGCCGGATGTATCAGGACAAGGCGAACCGCAAGCGACTCACGGGGCGCGACAGGGCTGGCCGTGGCGGCGCGATGCTTGCGCCGGCCGCGTATCCCGATCTCACCGACATCGACATTCAGCGAGCGGCTGCCGGGATCCTCTAGGGCGCCGAGGTTCGAGGCCCGAGGCCTGAGGCCCGACTTGGCCACCGTAGCGCGTAGCGCAAAGGTGGAGGTCCGGTAAGATCGTTTTTCGTGCAGCCTCTGAAGGTCGTGTCCAACCGGCGCGCGACGCCGACCACCCGCGCGTTGCGTATTGCAACCGGCAAGGAATCCTTTCCTTATCGGGCCGGGCAGGCGGCGTGGCTGCGCGTTGACGCCGAGCGCGAGCGAACGCCTTACTCCATCGCATCCTCACCCGAAGAAACCTCGCGCGAAGGCTGGCTCGAGTTCCTCGTCAAGGCCGATCAATCGAGCCGGTTCGGTTCGCACGTCGAGGAACTGCGGCGCGGATCGACGGTGCTCGTGCACGGGCCGATGGGAACGTTCGTCTTTCCGGAGGTGCCGGAGGAGCGGCGGTTTCTGTTCATTGCCGGAGGCACCGGGATCGCGCCGCTGCGATCGATGCTGCGCCACGCAATCGCGGCGAACGTGCCAGGAAAGAAGACACTGATCTACTCCGCGCGCAGGCCGGCGGAGTTCGCGTACCTGTCGGAGCTTCGTGCGCTCGCGCGGAGCGGCTCGATCGATCTCAAGCTGACGCTGACCGGGATCGCGGACCGGTGGCGCCACTCGCGCGGACGCGCGGGAACCGATCTTCTGGCGCCAGTCGTCGACGAGGAAACGCTCTGTTTTCTCTGCGGTCCGCCGTCGATGATCACCGAGATTCCGGAGACGCTGCGTGCACTGGGAGTGCCGGCGGCACGTATCCGAACTGAGGAGTATTAGCTGCCGGTTGCCTTGTGCCAGTCACCAGTTGCCAGATTCCAGGTTCCGGTTTTACTCGTAACTGGCTACCGGTAACTGGTAACTGGCTACTCCACCCGCAGCGTGGATGTCACGTCACGCACGCCCGCGACCTTGCGGACGATCGCGATCACCCGGGACTCGTCCTCTTTCGACTTCACGACGCCCGTTAACGTGACGACACCCCCGTTCGTCTCGACGTCAATCTGCGTGGCCTGGACGCCGGTGTCGTTGAGCAGCGCCGTCTTCACGCGCGTCGTAACCGTCGCATCGTCAATCGTGCGATTGATGGCAGACCCCCCGCCACAGGCGGAAATTCCGAGGGGGACGCTGGAGAGGAGCGCCAGCAGGATCGCGGCAGGGCGTCTCATTACATGCCGGTCGCGTGGTAGCCGCCGTCGACCATCACCACTTCGGCAGTGATGCCGCGGCCGGCATCACTCAACAGAAACACGGCAGCGTCAGCCACTTCGGAGGTCTCCACCGTGCGGCGGAGCGGCGCGCGATCGCGATAGTGCTGCAGGATGTTCGAGAACCCCGAGATGCCCGCGGCCGCGAGCGTCTTGATCGGACCGGCCGAGATTGCGTTGACGCGGATGTTCTTCGGGCCGAGATCCGCCGCGAGGTAGCGGACGGTGGATTCGAGCGCCGCTTTCGCGACGCCCATGACGTTGTAGTTTTGAAAGACGCGCTCGCTGCCGAGATACGTCAGCGTCACGATCGATCCGCCGCCTCGCTTTTCCATGAGCGGCAGCGCGCCTCGCGAGAGCGCGATCAGCGAGTAGGCGCTGACGTCGAGCGCCAGCCTGAAGCCATCGCGTGATGTCTGGACGAACGGGTTGCTGAGATCTTCACGCTGAGCGAACGCCGCGCCGTGGACGACGAAGTCCAGACCGCCAAACGTTCGATCGACCTCCTCGAACACCCGCGCGATCTGCGCATCGTCGGTGACATCGCACGGCAACACGACCGGATCGGTGAGGCCGGACGCCAGATCGCGGACGTTTTCTTCGAGCCGTTCACCCTGGTAGGTCAGCGCGACGCGCGCGCCTGCGGCCGATGCGGCCTGCGCAATCGCCCATGCGATCGAGCGCTTATTCGCAACGCCGACTATCAGGCCTGTCTTGTTCGGGAGCGACGACATGCAGTGAACGTTACCAGTTCACAGTCGCCAGTTTCCAGTGAGCAGCTTTCCCGCACGGTCGGCGGGCACCGGGAGAACTCTTAACGTGACCGTTTCTTCGGACCGCCACCCTGACGCTGACCGCCGCCCGCCGACCGACCGAAGCCCTGGTTCGCGCCGCGGCCCTGGCCGCGACCCTGACCCGGTTGCGGACCACGACCGAAGCGCGAGCCGCCGCCGCCCGGACGCCCGGCGTTGCCACCTTGCGCATGCATGCCGCGTCCGCGGAAATTGCCGTTGCCGCGGCCGTTGTTCTGGCGAATCGTGAACTCCGGAGCAGGACGCTCCGTCTTGATGCC
Source organism: Acidobacteriota bacterium (assembly GCA_046726015.1). Lineage (GTDB taxonomy): Bacteria > Acidobacteriota > Vicinamibacteria > Vicinamibacterales > 2-12-FULL-66-21 > QHWT01. The sequence continues at coordinate 13,915 of JBKOZS010000007.1, read as the reverse complement.
CTCGGGTCGCGGCAGCGTCGCGCGAATCAACGGACGATGCACGGGACCTTCGTCGACCACCGCCGGTGCGGCTTCACCCTCCGGCTCGGAGACGAGTGCGGGTTCATCGATGATCGTCGCGTTAGCGGCGATCGGTTCGTCCACCACGTCGGTGTGATGGCCGTTGTTGTGTTCTTCGTGTGCGGTCATGGTGCTCGGTCCGGGAACTATCAGCGCGGTTGATTCACCCTTGCGGCGGCGTGGCGCCTTGCCGCCTTTGTAAACGTGTTCGGCGTCGCAGGTGGTGCAGCGCGTCTGCTTGATCTCGTCGTCGATCATTGCGACCACGGCGTGATTGGTCACACGACGTTCGCGTGGACAGTAATCGTCCAATATGTCACCGAGACGCAGCCGGCGCTGCTCCATTAACTCCCCCGAATTGTCCTGATGATGGGCTGGGAAATGACCGCGCGTGTGCAGGTGAAGCAAGTCTACCAGACGCCTCACGCCAAGCGCAACAATTGACGAAGTCTGCCGATTTCGGACCTTTTCGTGCCTCGCGATCGATCCACGCGAGCGCGGCCTCCAGCGGACGATCGCGTCCCGCGAGCAGATCGGCGCGTGTCACGGGAACAGTTTCATCGGGTACGACGCCCCGCCCTTCGAGCCGCACGCCCGTCGATGTCACGAAATCTCCCCACGCATGTATCAGCACGTCCCCATTTGGCAAGGTGTCGAACAACGCCGGGAGCGCCTGCCCCATCGACGGCTGACCGAACACGCGCGCGCGCCCGAGCGATTGCAGGCCTCCCGTGAAACACTCGGACGCACTCGCCGACAACCCGTCGATCACGATCGCGACCGGTCCGCGGAACGGTTCGACACGCTCGCCCGCTGCGTTGACGAGCCGCGGGTTCGCGGGAAACCGCAACTCTGAATCCTTCGTCTTCATCACGCCCAGCGTGAGGCGCTCGGACAGAAAGTGTCCCGAGAGTCCCATGATCATCGCCGCGAGCCCGCCAGGATTGCCGCGCAGATCGATCACGATGCCGTCGGCGGTGCGGAAACGATCCATCGCCTCCTGGAACTTCGGATCGACCGCCGCCATCCAGACGTTGAATGCGATGACACCCGCCTTGCTTCCCCCGGGCGTCGCAGCCAGCGACGATCGCACACGCACGTACATGGTGGGAAGGTTGCCAACGTGAACTGGCTCGCCGGTCTCCGCGGTGCGGCGGATCTTTTTCGCGACCGGTTTGCCGTCTCCATCCAGGAACGTCACGTCGAGCGTCGACGCCGATGGCCCGCGAAGTTGCGTCAGCGCGAGGCGCCACGCTTCCAGCTGTGCAAGCCGTTCGGGTGTCCCGTCGGCGATTGGTGCAAGCATGCGGCCGATCGACGCACGCCCTACGGTGTCGACAATCCAGCCCGGCCGGACGCCCGCAGTCGCGGCTGCGCTCTCCTCGTCAACCGCCGTCACGACAAGCTGCTGGCCGATGAGGCGCACGTCGAACCCGGGCTGTCCGTTGAGGTCGGTCTGGTCGCCGGGCGCGTCGGGTGTCGCGGGAATGACGGCGAAGTGCGAAAGGCCGAGCCGGCTGAGCATGTCGCGCAGGATCCCGCGCAGCTCGCCCGGCGTGCTCGCCGCAACAGCCTTAGGACGCAGTTCCGCGCGCGCGCGATCCCATGTCGCGCGATCGAATGACGGATCGAAGTGCGTGTCGCGGACGATGGTCCAGACCTTGTCGAACGTCTCGGCGGCGTCCGGGGCCTGCGCGCCGGCGATGGCAGTCAGCGCGCCCGTCACCAGCACCGCCGCGATCGTGAGTCTCACCGGATGAGAGCCTTGATCTGCGCGGGCAGGTCGAACGCCGACGGCGGCACTTTGTCGAACTCGACCGTGGCCAGCGTGATCTTCTGTTCAATGCCCATGACTTGCTGCACGACGCTGGTCGCAAGCAACAGGTTGCCGAACTTCTTGTAGTCCCCTTCGATGCTCGTAGTCTTCACCGAACCCATCGGTGTCTCGCGCGTGTTCACACTGCCGGCGCGAAGACCCGTGGCGACATCGTAGAAGTCGAAGTCCTCCGACCCGTCGTGGCGGATCATGCTGACCTTGTAGCACCGCCGGTTGTCGAACGTCGTCTTCTCGACGGTCGTCATGCTCTTATAGCGTTTGGGATCCCGGAGGTCGCCGTAGAAGTCCGCATCGAACTTCGACTGTTCGAGTTCCTTCCCCACCTGGAGCATCGGTCCCAGCAGCGGCGAGATCGACCAGCCGTGCGATCCATCGAAGCCGCTCGCGATCTCACCCAGTCCCGGCACCTGCACCTTCAACGCCGCCCGGTTTGGATTGGCCGCTCCAAAGATCTCGACCGTGCCGACCAGTCCCTGGGCGGGCACTGTGAAAGTTCCGGTCGCGTGCTGTGATGTGTGCGACATGATCGCGTCCCGCCCGCCAATCGCCTTGATGTGACGGTCGACAATCGACCGCGCCGACGGCAGCTCCGCCTCCGCCTTGGCGGCAGCGGCGGCCGGGGGTGTGGCTGCCGGCGTTTGTGCGGAGAGCCTCACGACGCACAGTGACAGGACCGCAAGCGAAACCATGGCAACGGGCACGGCCCGGCCGCCCCTTGAACACGTGAAGAACATTGAAGGAACTCCTGAAAGCAGGCGGGGAACACCTCAAGTTTATCTCAATTCGTCCCTGCATCCGCGCATTACAGTTCTGGGCGTGCTGGCGTGGCTGTCCCATGATTTGGCCAGTCCTGCCGCTCGCGGTTGGCGCCGCCACGGCATACGTGCCAGCGCCTCGCCCGGCTCGATCCGCGCGACCCTTGCCGCGCGCGATCGGCAGCGGTCGTTCCGCAACGACTGGCTGTTCTCATACCAGCCGACGCCCGGCACTGTCCTCTTCGCGGGCTACGGCAACACGCTCGCGGATCTCGACGAGCGGCAGCAGGCGTTGCGCCGCACGCAGGATGGATTCTTTTTCAAGGTGAGTTACCTGTTCCGCATCTCTAGAGCGGCACACCGAGCAATCGCTGAGGGCGCCGTATCAATTACGAATGACGAATGCCAAATGCCAATACCATGAAAGTTGGGCATTCGGCATTGGGCATTTAGCATTGACGCGCAGGCGGTCCCTCTTCATTTCAGCCTGCTAGAGCAGGGGCACTGGGCCGGTATACTGCCGCAATGCTGAAGGGATCGAAGCCGGCTGTCGTGACCAAGATCCAGCCCGTCAGTATTCACGGCCAGCTGTCGTATGACGTCTACTACCACGATCCCGATGATTCCCAGAGCCAGGTGAGACTCGCGCGCGTGGGGCAGGAATCCATGCCGCGCGGACTCGAAGCAGGGGACCGCGTGGAGTTGCATTACGTGCTTGGAGTTGTCACGCATATCACCAAAGCGTGACGGTCCGCCTTCCGTCCTCCCCCCTCCGCGCGAGGCGCCTCCCACCTTCATTCCATCGCGGACAGTCGCGCGCCGGCGGGCAAGCCGCTACTTTACCCTCGTGAACGTCGCCGGCGCCCCCCACGTGGGACTCTCCTTCGGCAGATCGCGCAGCCAGGAACGAAGCCGCGACGTCGGAGCAACGATCAGCGCGTTCTGCTTCTGATCGAGGACGGCGTTCAGCGCGCCCGGCAGGCTGCGTCCCGCGCGAAGGCGATCCGAGAACCAGTCGTACGACAGCGGCGTCAGGACGAGTTCATCGCCGTCGAGATCCACGCGCAGGATGGCGTGCGCCGGAAGGAGGAACGAGCCGCGGTCTTCGCCGCGCGACGGCATCACGTCGAGATAGTGCTCGTCGCCGATGATCGTCAGCAGGCCGGTGACGTCACCCTTCTCGCTCGGGTGCTCGTAATGCAGATGATACGAACGCCATTCGGCGGCATCGATCTTCAACGACGACTTGTCTTCGGCATCCTGCCACGTTCCGAGCAGCGCCGGATTCCACGCGAGCCAGTCGTCGTCGTACGCCGGTTGCAAGGAGAGCACGAGGCAGCCCGAGGAGAAAAGAAGCGCGGAAGCAACCGCGATGATTCGATACATGCAGAGGTCACGAATCATAGCAGCGCGCGGCCGCGCGTCTCGGGGATTCCAATCCAGAACAGCGCCGCGAGCAGAAACGCACCCGAGCACACCAGCAGTGCCGTGCCGAAACCATGTGTCTGCGCAAGCGTGCCAACGGTATACGGCGCGAACGCGCTGACGAGGCGTCCCGTGTTGTAAGTAAACCCCTGCGCGGTGGCACGGATCGCTGTCGGGTAGATCTCCGCCGTGACCGCGCCAAACCCGCTGAAATATCCCGTCGCCGCGAAAGCCACGAAGGGACCGAGGACCAACAGCAGCGTCGGAGTGCGGACGGTTACGTAGACCGCGAGCAGCGTCGCGGCCGCGAGCAGGTACGTGACGTAGGTCCGCTTGCGTCCGAACCGGTCGGACACGAAGCCAAACGTCACATACCCAAACCACATCCCGATCTGCATGATGACGACGAATGCCGACGCGACGCCGCCCGCCAGCCCTATCCCTCCTCGATCCGGCGGCGCCTTCAGATAACTTGGCAACCAGAGGTTGAACCCCCACCAGGCAAACAGCGTGCACGCGTTCATCAGCGTGAGGACGACGGTGAGCCGGGCGAGGTTTCCCTGGAAGACTGCGGCAAGCCGGCCGCCGGTCCCCGGCGCGGCGCGGCGCGTCCGCCAGATCTCGGGCTCGTTGACATGGCGGCGAATCCAGATGGTGAAGAACGCCGGAAGGATGCCAACGAAGAACACGGCACGCCAGCCAAACCGCGGCTGAACGAGACCGCTGACGAGCGCCGCCATCGCGTAACCGATCGCCCAGCCGCTCTGCATCAGGCCGAGCGCCTTGCCGCGATGCTCGGCGGGCCACGATTCGCTTACGAGTGCCGCGCCGCTCGCCCACTCACCGCCCATGCCAATGCCAAGCATGATTCGGCAGAAGGCAAACACGGCAAACGATCCCGCCAGGCCGCATGCGGCGGTGAAGACGGAATACAGCGCAACGCTGAGCATCATCGCGCGCGTGCGTCCGAATCGATCGGCAATCCATCCGAATGCGATCCCCCCGGCTGCCGCGGCGACGAGCGTGACGGAGCCGAGCAGGCCTCCCTGCGCGGTCGTGAGCCCGAGGTCGCCAATCACGGCGGGCAGCACCAGCGCAAAGAGCATCACGTCGAACGCGTCGAGCATCCAGCCGAGCGTCCCTGCAATCAGCGCGCGGCGCGCGTCGACGTCCGCCGCACGCCACCACGTCAGCGCCATGCGGCGACGGGCTGGACGATCGCTCCCGCTCCGGTCAGCGCCGCGCGTAAACGCCGCGCGAGATCGGCCGCGCCTGGCGTATCGCCGTGCACACAGATGGTATCGATCCTGAGCGCCACCTCCTTGCCGTCGGCCGTCTGAACGATCCCGTCACGAACCATCCGTTGCGCACGTTCGACAACCACCGAGGGATCGTGGATGACGGCACCGGGCTGCGACCGCGGAGTGAGCGATCCATCGAGCTGATACGCGCGATCGGCAAAACCCTCCGCCGCCACGCGCAGTCCCGCCTCGCGGCCGGCTTCGATCATCGGCGAGTTCGGCAGGCCAAACATGATGAGCGATGCATCGAACGCCTTGATCGCACGCGCGATGGCGTCGGCCAGCGGACGGCTGCGCGCCGCCATGTTGTAGAGCGCGCCGTGCGCTTTCACGTGCTGGAGCGTCATGCCCTCGCTTCGTGCGATCGCCGCCAGCGCGCCGATCTGCGCGATCAGCGAATCCTCGATCTCCGACGGCGCCACCTGGATCTCGCGCCGCCCGAATCCCTGCAGGTCCGCGAAGCCGGGGTGCGCCCCAATCGCAACGCCCGCTGCCCGCGCCAGCGTCACCGTTCGCCGCATGACGGAGGGATCTCCCGCATGCGCGCCGCAGGCGATGTTCGCCGACGTGATGCTGGGCATGACCTGCTCGTCCGCCCCCATCATCCACCGGCCGAACGACTCACCCATGTCGCAATTGATGTCGATGTGCATAACGTCGCGATGTGCGAGGAGCGATGCGCGAGGCGCGCAACGTCCGAGGTGCGAGGTCCGAGGCGCGAAAGTTCGAGGTGCGAGGAGCGATGCGCGTATCCGGGGGTAACTCGACGCGACGGTGCATTTGGCGATGCGGCATTCGCCCATCACTGCCGTGGAACCGCGCGCCTCGCGCCTCGCCTCGCACATCAGGCCTCGCGCGTCGCACCCCGCGCCTCGCGCACCTCGCACATCGCGCTTCGCGCTTCGACCCCCGTTACATCCTCAGCACCGCTGCCACTGTGACAATACCGTCAAAGAACGTTCCGAGCCGCAGGTTTTCGTTTTCCTCGTGCTGGTTGTTGTCGAAATTGACGAGCGGTACCAGGACAGCGGGGAAACCGAGCGCGTCGATGAACGGGGCAATCGGGACCGTGCCACCGAGCGTTCGCAACTGTACCGGCGGTCGGCCGAACGCTTGCGTCACCGCTTCTACGACCGCGCGTGCCTGCGCGTTCGACGGTGATGTGCGGAACGCGTTCGTGTAGGGCCCCACGGCGAGCCGCGCGATCTTTGGATGCGCCGCGCGCGCGGCATCGTCCGGATCGCTGTCGACGAGATGGTAGCCCTGCGCCGCAATGTGCGCGCGAAGCTTCCCCACGAGATCCTCGGCGCGTGTTTCCTTGACCAGCCTGATGTCGAGGGCGGCGGTCGCGCGGTCCGGAATGATCGTCCGCGCGCCGGCGCCTACGTGCGCACTCGACAGGCCACGGATGTTCAGGGTCGGATATTGCAGTGCGTCCTGCAGCCTCGGAAACGCTTTCTCCGGCGCCGCGACGCCAAACGTCTTCAGCATCTCGGCGCTATCGTCAGGCACTGCCTCGAGCACCGCGCGTTCGTCCGATGACGGGGGCGTGATCCCATCGTAGAAGCCCGCCACCCGCACCCGCCCGTCATCGTCTTTCATCGAGGCGAGGAGCGCCGCAAGCCGCGCGGCGGGGTTGGGCACCCAGTTGCCGTAGTTGCCGCTGTGCACGCCGCTCTTCGGGCCGAACACCGTCAGGTCGAGGGTCACGATGCCTCGCGCGCCAAAGACCACTGTCGGGCGGCCGCTCGAGTGGACCGGCCCGTCGAGAATCACCATCAGGTCCGCCCGGAAGCGATCGCGATACTTCGAGATCGCCGGAACGAGGCTCGGCGAGCCTGCTTCCTCCTCGCCGTCAAGAATCAGGCGCACGTTGGACGACGGCGTGAGGCCCGAGGCCTTGAGCGCGTCGATAGAGGAAACGAGCGCGATAATCGGGGATTTGTCGTCGGATGTGGAACGGCCGTAAAGGCGCCAATCGCGCTCGACACGGCTGACCGTCCGGGGGTCGACCGGTTCGGGCTGCCGTTCCATCCGCCCCCGGCGCAGGACGGGCGTAAAAGGATCGGCCTGCTTCCACGCCTTCGGGTCGACGGGCTGCCCGTCGTAGTGACAGTAGAAAAGCACCGTGCGCGTCGCGCCGGGCACGGTCATGGAACCGAACACGAGCGGGTTGCCGCTGGTCTCGAGAAGCTCGGACTCGAACCCGTGACGCGCGAGCAGCGCCCGCAGGTGCTCCGCGTTTCGTCGGATGTTCGCGCCATCCGACGCGACGTTCGGAATCGCCAGCGTCTCCACCAGCTCGGTGAGGATGGCCTTCTGGTTCGTGTCGACCCAGTCCGTCACGCTGGTCCGGAGCGGTGCGGCCTGGGCGAGGACCGCCGCCCCAAGGGTCAGGGTCGCTATCACACGCATCGTGTCACGCAAGCCAAGGCTAACGGTCAGGAGACGCTATAGGACTGATCGAACAGCACGAACCAAATCGTTAGTGGACGACAAAATTGTGATCGCAGAAACCATCTCTGCGCCCAGCGTATCGAGCATTTGCGCAGAAATCTGCGGAAATAGAGCGGTACGCGCCTTGCTCAATAGGATGGTGCGAGCGGCCTGAATATTTACGGCAGGGAGCCGTGAGTTGCTGGGGAGCCGGGTCGCCCGCACAACCGCCGGGGCATCACGAAAGTGGTGCCCCGTTTTTTTTGCCGCTACGCAGCGCGGCTTACGACTCAAGGCTCAGGGCTTTAGGCTTTGGCTTACGGCTTCGGCGGCTGAAGGTATGGAGGCCATAAGCCCTGAGCCCTGAGACGTCGAACCTCGGACCTCAAACCTCGAACCTCTCGGACCTCTCACCTCGGACCTCGGACCTCGGACCTCGGACCTCGGACCTCGGACCTCGGCGCGCCTCGCACATCGCGCCTCGCGCGTTAGACCTGCGCTCCTTCCGGATACTGGAGGGCCAACCGCAGTTCCTTGGCGAGCACGTCGACCGTCGTCGCTCCCCGCTTCCAGGCCCCGTCCGTCTCGAACCGCAGGTCGCCGATGCGGCGCCCCCACGGGGAAATCACCCGGCCAATGGCGCGGAAGTCGCTGCGGTCCGCATGCTCCTGGTCCAGCCGCCGGACGACGTCCGGCGCGACGCGGATGAAAGCCCGCAGCGCGGTCGCGCTCTTGATGCTGTATTTGCGCCCGTTCCAGGCCGCGTTGAACACCTGCGCGACCTGTTTCAGGTAGTTGACGAAGAACTTCTTGGCGTCCTCCCGGAACGAGTCCGCCTTCCGCCCGGCCCCGAAGGCCTCTCCGGCAAACAGCTTCTTGAGCTCCTGCGCGAGGGGCGCCTGGGCCACGCGGCCCCCGCCGACCCCGAGCAGCTTGATCTCGCCGTGCAATGGCGAGTCCTCCCGGTCGTTCAGCGCGCGCACGACGTCGTGGGCGGCCGCCAGGTTCTCGTCGCTGTAAAGCTGGCGTCCCGAGAGCGACACGAGATGTGACGCGTTCAACCGCGTGTGCTTCGCGTTGATGGTCACGAACATCTGGACGACGTGATCTTCGGGGAGGCGGTCGAAGATGACGGCGGGGACAGTAAATTGCTCCTCCCCGAAGCGGTCGATGTCGGCGTGGAGCGCCAGCAGGCGATGCTGGCCGTCAATCGCGCGCAGGATGCCCTCGCGTTCGGGCACCTTCAGAACGCCGAGCGACGAGCCCTCTTCGATCGGCTCGAACTTCAGTGTCTCGTCGCAGGAGATGATCACCGCGCCGGCGATCGAGGGCAGGTCGCGTGCCTGGCGGCACTGCTCGTAGTACTGCACGAGCTCGTCGATCTTGCGGCGGATGATCTGCCGCTGATACGCCTTCTCGTTCGCGGCAATGCGGCGTTCGAGCAGGTCCCAGTTCACTTTCGACGGCGCCGTCGACTTCTTGCGGCCGCCACGGACGGGCTGACCCTGCTCGCCATAGCTGAGCACCTCGAAGCGGACCAGCTTGTCTATATCGTTTGCGGAAAGTGAGGCCTGGTAGAACTGAACGCCGAACTGCTGCATTCTGATCGCGGCAACACTGATCATAGGTTTTCGAATCTTATATTGTCTCGAGACGCGCTGCCCACCCGGGCGGGCAATCGTGTCGAGGGAGGTCGAAAATTGCTTCAATTCAGCCCGTTGCGCGGTGTTCTGCGACCCCTGATCGTCGGCATGACGCTGGCCGCAGCGCCGGTCGCACTCGACGCGATTTTTGTCGTGCCCGAAATCCGTACCGTGCCGGTCGACCGGCTGGCGGCGAACCTCGACGCGCAAATCAAGCAGGATCCCTCGAGCGTGGAGTTGCACCTGAACCTCGCGCGGCTTCACGCGATGGCTTACTCCCTCAAGAAGTCCGACGCGGAGGTCCGTCAATACCCGGGACAGACGAAGGAAGACCTCTGGTTCGGCACGCCGACGCCGAAGCTCATTCCATTCGAGGTTCAACCTGCCGCCTCCCCGGAACAGGCGGCTGACGCCGCGGAGCACCTCCGCAACGCCACCATCGAGTACGAAACGGTGCTGAGACTGGATCCGGCGAACCTGCCCGGACGCCTGGGTCATGGATGGATCCTCGAGCAAGGTGGCCACACGATGGAGGCTATCGCCGAGTACCGTGAGGTCATCGAACGCGCGTGGCCGAAAGAGTCGACACGGAAGGGTGCCGACCCGGGTGACCGCTTCTACACCGAAGAGGCTGCGGAGTATCTGGTGCGGCTGCTCGATCGCGAAAAGGATGCCGCGGAAATCGAGTCCCTGCGCGCCCGGCAGAAGAAGCTCCAGAGTCTTCCTCGCGCGGTCACGCCTCTCGCGTTGCGTCTCTCCAGCGATCTCACTGCCGAGTGCGATGCGCCGCTCGCGTCGCAAGCGCGCGTGCGATTCGATGCTGACGGCTCAGGGCTGCGCGAAACGTGGACATGGATCACACCTGACGCCGCATGGCTCGTGCGTGATCCCACGCGCAGCGGATCGATCGTTTCGGCGCTGCAACTCTTTGGCAACGTGACGTTCTGGTTGTTCTGGGAGAACGGGTATCACGCGCTGCGCGCGCTCGACGACAACGGTGATGGCGTGCTGCGTGGTCCGGAGCTCGCGGGCCTCGCGGTGTGGCAGGACGTCAACAGCAACGGCGCGAGCGAACCGGGAGAGGTCCGGCCACTCGCTGCTGTAGACATCATCGCGTTATCGGTGCGCAGCGAACCTTCAGTCGATCCGAATGTCGCCGCCTGGTCGACGCGTGGTGTTCAGTTCAAGGGCGGACGCTGGAGTCCGACGTGGGACGTCGTTCTTCACAACATCGCGTCGACGAGCACGCCCACCACCGCCAGCACCGATACCGCGACCAGGGTCCACGATGTTATGAGACTGATGCCATCGAGCACGTCCTCTGGGTACGCGTGCCCTTCGTGCGCTGACATCAGGTAATTGAGCAGGACCCGCTCGTCTTCCACCCAGGCTGGAAGCGCGTGGGCTCGAAACTTCATGTCAGTCCCTCCTTCACTTACGTCGCTCGGTGGGGCCCCTTTCAGATTCCCCACCTCGCTGCGCGCTCGGGCCGCCGCTACGCGGCGGTTCCCTCCGGCCCTCGCTTGCGGCTGCAGGCGCGCTCTGCGGTCGAGAAGGCAACGACCGTTCCACGGCGGGAAGTGCCTATCTTACGCCTCTTTTTGCCTCCCGGCGTGCCGAAGTGCCACAGCCCAGCCGCCACGGTTCCACCAGTTCGCCACACGATCTTTCAGCGCCGCACAAATGACTATGAACACGCAGAACACCGCGAAGGCGAGCCACGCCTGGGCGAGGGTCATGGCGCCGTGAAGCGGCAGCGAGATGAGGCCGTACACCATTTCCACGTGGATCCAGTAGATGAACAGCGAGCTCTCGCCGAGAAGGCGCAGAGGGCTCCATCTTCGTCCCGCGCTCGGCCGCCGTTCCCACGCATAGGCCAGCGCGATGGTGAACGTCATGATCCCCACGCGCAGGAAAAAGAACGCAGGGGAGCTGGTCCAGAAATTCGATCTCGCGTACGGCGTCGGGAGAAACGATGCGGCGTATGCGCCGGCGGCGAGCGCGGTGCCCGCCAAGGCGAATCCCCAATTGAGCTGCGCCTCCTCTTCGGCCGTGCGGGCGCGGTCGATCAACACGCCGGCGAAGGCCCCGGCCGGCACGAACGCCAGCCAGGGAAACATCGAAAAGTTCGTGAGGCCGGGCACGGGACGGATGTAGCCCTCGATTGGATCCGGCAACACGGCAAGCCATTCGAAGGCGCGAACCACTGGCGTCGCGAACGCAATGATCATCGTCGCAATCGCAAAGACGGCGAGGCGCGCCTGCGCGGACGTCGCGAATCCCCACACGACCGCGGTGAAGACGATCGCTGGACCCATGATGTTGAGGATGTCCACCTTGAGCAGCGTGGCGGCTGACGAACCGCTCAAGATGAAGGCCTGCAGACGGAAGAGGAATGCGAGAAAGAAAATCTCGATGCCGCGCTTCTGCACGGCGATCGCCGCGGCACGATCGTCACCGAGCTTCCGTGCCTTGGACGAAGCTGACAGTGACACCGCGACGCCGGCGAGAAAGAGAAACAGCGGAGCGCCGAAGCCGCCAAGAATCAACGACCAGCCAAACGCGGAGGACGCACGGTCGGCGGCACGCGTCCAGCTGTCGATCACGTGCGCCTCGATCATCACGAGCACGGCGATGCCACGGAGAACATCGAGATACGTGCGCCGTCCCACGCGTGGCGTCATGTGCTGGCGGCAGTAACGGTGAACGACGTCTTCATCGTGATGTCCTGCCGCATCGAGTGCCAGACCGAGCAGTACTTCTCGTGCGAGAGATCGATCGCCCGCTGGACCTGCGCATCGGGCACGTCGCCGGTGACGGTGAAACGCATGTCGACGGCGACGATCCGGTGTGGGTCTTCCTGTGCGCGATTGGCGGTCAGTTCTATGCCCAGGCCACGGAGGTCGTGCCGCCCTTTTCGAAGGATGTGCGCGACGTCCATCCCCATGCAGCCGGCAAGCGCAAACGCGAGCGCCTGCACCGGGGACGGGCCTGCCTGCCCGGCGCTATCGAGCGTGATCGAGGCATCTCCGGAGCGACCGCCGAAGACGAGATCCTTTTCCCACACGAGCTGCAGCGTCAGCGGCGGCTTCATGCGGGCCATTATCGCCTATCGGCGATGACGCCTCAGGCTGCCTGGGAGCGCTGTCGAGGCTGGCGGCCGAACATGCTCGAAAGCGCGAGCCACCCGACCGGCAACGCGACCAGCATGTAGGTGAGGTAATGGCCGTAGATGCCGTCCGGCCCGTAGGGCTCGGTGGCCCAGTGGAGGCGTTCGCTGCCAGGAAACAGGTTGGCTTCCGTCAGCTCGTGGAAACCGTAAATCAACAGCTGCACGACGAAGATGAGCAGGAAGATCGCGGTCACCTGGAAGAATCGCGCAAGGTTGACGCGATGGCCGAAGCGGGACCACAGGAACGCGATGAACGCCGCCACGATCGTCCCGATGAAAGCTCCCGACGTGATCGTCCACGCGCCCGACTGAAACAACAGCGCGTTCATCAGCATGGCCGTCTCCATGCCTTCGCGCGTGATCATCAGCAGCGTGAACAGGAACACGCCAAACCAGGCGGCAGCGCCGGCCTTGACCGACGACTGTTCGAGCCGCCCCTCGATGTCCTTCTTCATGCGACGCCCGGCGCGCCACATGTGCACGGTCAACGAGGCGACCAGGCACGCCGCCGCAATCCCGAGCACCCCTTCCCAGAGCGCCTGGTTTCGCGCCTGCGCGAGGAGCAGCCCCGCGCCAACGCTGAGCAGCACGGACACAGCAATTCCCCAATGCACGGCCGGCAGGAGCGCTGTACGCCCGGTTTTCCTCAGGTAGGCGAGGCTGATCGCGACGATAAGAAACGCCTCCAGCCCTTCCCGCAATGTGATGACGAATGCCTGCAGCATGATTTTCAGCTCGGACCAATACGGTCGGATATCAAAAGCATATCGGCGCGAAGTCCGACCAGTCAAGTCGGACATGAGATATATAAGGCCGAGCCCCGTCCCGCCGTGAAGCGGCGCGACGGGGCGACTCCCGCCGTAGCCCCGCAACCGTTTCAAGAGGGGCTAAGGCGAACCTCATACCTCCACGGCGCCGCTCCCTTTTTGGCGCTCGCGGTCGGCGCTCCGCGCCGACTTCGCTCCGCCGCTCGCTTAAGCACGCTTCACTCGCTCGCCGCTTCGTCGGCTCGCTCCGTTCCGCTCGCCGCTGCCCCTTTCATACCTCCACGGCGCCGCTCAACAACCCTTTCAGGTCCTTGATTCCGACGCCCGGCCCACTGGGCACCGTCATCTTCCCGTCCTTTTTTGGCGCTCGCGGTCGGCGCTCCGCGCCGACTTCGCTCCGCCGCTCGCTCGCCGCTCCGTCGGCTCGCTCCGTTCCGCTCGCCGCTGCCGTCCTTTTTGGCGCTCGCGGTCGGCGGTTGGCGCTCGCGGGTCGGCGGTTGGCGCTCGCGGTCGGCGCTC
>JBKOZS010000006.1:0-7608 GCA_046726015.1 Acidobacteriota bacterium | reverse complement strand
GTAAGCGTATCTCCGATCAAGATCAGATTAGCCTTCGCGCTTCATGCGCTCTTGCCGCGCCGCTTCCGCTTGACTCGGCTCGGCGAGGGCGGTGTCGGCAACCTTGACCTCGCCGCCGCGCTCATAGTGCGCGATCACGAGGCCCGTACTCGAGACTCGCGATCGAGTCAGTTTGTAGCTGTGTGGCGCTGAGCCGTCTGCGAACAGCTTTTTGCCGCCGCCGAGCACGACCGGCACCGTGAAGGTGGTCATCGCGTCGACGAGGTCGGTGGCGAGCAGCGCGTGCACAAGTTCGGTGCTGCCCTGGGTGACGAGGTTCGGGCCGTCTTCTTCCCGCAAACGTTTCACGTCGGCGATGTCTCGCAGCAGCACGGAGCCCTGCCAACTCGTATCGACGTCGCCGGAGCGCGAAACCACGTACTTCTTGATGTCCTTGAACAGCTTGGCGATGCCGCCATGAGGGGCGTCTTCGTCGTAGTACGGCCAATACGCCGCGAAAATCTCATAGGTCTTGCGGCCGAGCAGGAGGTCGAATCTCTCCTTGAAGACGCGGTCGATCTCTTGGCCGAACACCTCATCGAAATAGGGCATCACCCAGCCGCCGAACTTGAAGTCCTTGGTCGGATCCTCCCACGGGCCGCCGGGCGCCTGCATGACACCATCCATGGAAACCTGGGCGCCGACGACAATCTTCCGCACTGCTCACTCTCCTTGTTTGGAATCTAGGAGAACCGCCCTCCTCCGACCCAACATGCCTTCATTAATGTCTTGGCGAACGGTGCGGTTCAAGCACGGCGGCGCATGTCGCAGCATTTTGAACTCATCGCGATCAGGCTCGGGCTGTCGCTCCATCGCCCGCTTGCACGCCGGCCGCGGGGTGCTCAATCGATCGCCGCTGTGATCACCTGCCTCTCCCGAGGGAGGCCCCAGGAGGCATCAGAGTCAGATTTTCCGCTGGCGTAGTCCGGGGGTCGACCGGTGGTCGGTACATCGCCGCTTCATCCCGCTGCGTTACGGGCACGTGGTCGTACCATGACAACTGGACATCCGCATGCCATTCGAAGTTCGTGGGTTGACACAGGGTAACGGCTCGAGTACGTCCCCGCCGTTCGTCGGTACGCGTCTTCGTCACGAGCAGCAGGTCGATTCACAGCATGTCATTTTCGCTACGCCTGGTTTTCTGGCGCGGATGAAAGCGCTCATGATACGCCCGTCCACCTGCGCCAACGTCGCGTCGTCCGCCAGTCCCGCTTCCTGCAGAAACTGCTTCGCCTCGGCCGCGCGATAGACCCGTGTCGGTTCGACATCGACCGCTTCGAATCCGGTTCCCGACAACTTGCTCCGGTAGGTCGATTCCTCCAGGGCGCCGGCGACACACCCCACCCAGAGTCCCATACTCCGACGCACTTCCGCCGGGACGTCATCACCTCTGACGACGACGTCGGAGACCGCAAACCGACCGCCAGGCTTCAGCACTCGGAACGCCTCTGCGATCACACGGTCCTTATCAACGGACAGATTGATCACGCAGTTCGAGATGATGACGTCGACGGAGTTGTCGGGAAGTGGGATGTGTTCGATCTCGCCCTCGAGGAATTCGACGTTCGTGAGACCCGCGTTCGCCTGATTCTCGCGGGCGAGCGCCAGCATTTCATCGGTCATGTCCAAGCCATATGCCTTGCCTGTTGGCCCCACGCGTTTGGCCGACAGCAGCACGTCGATGCCACCTCCGGAACCGAGATCCAGCACGATCTCCCCGGGGTTCAACTCCGCCAACGCCGTCGGGTTGCCGCAGCCCAGCGACGCGAGCAGCGCCTGCGCTGGCACGCCCACCGCCTGCGCTTGGTCGTACAGATTCGATGTAATCGGGTCCGTATCGCAGCAGCTCGTGCCGCACCCGCAGTCTGCTTTCGCCCCACTGCGGGCTCGCTGCGCCGCCTCTCCGTACTTCTGCTGAATCGCTTCCTTGATTGCATCCATGTTGGTACTCCCGAGATATTTGTCTTGGCGAATATACGCAACGCATGATAGATTCGTCAAGGCGAATATATATGAAACGTGCAACGACCTCGAAAACGCGGGCAGCCGTCGACGAGTTGGAGAACGTGTTCAAGGCGTTGGCCGACAAGACGCGCCTGCGCATCCTCGCCCTTCTTGGAAACAACGAGGTCTGTGTGTGTCATATCCACGACAGCCTGGCCCTCCCGCAACCGACGGTTTCGCGTCATCTTGCGTTCCTTCGGAAGAGCGGCCTCGTGGCGGTCCGTCGCGACGGTGTGTGGATGCACTACCAAGTGTCGAGATCGTTACATCCCGTGATACAAGGCGTCGTCGCTGCCGCGGTGAGCGCATTGCAGCAGCTGCCGGGCACGACTCAGGATCGAAAACAGTTCCAACGCTCGTTCGGGCAGCTGTACGTGCTCGACACTCCCGCAGGTGGAGCGTGCTGTGCGCCTAGGGCGCAGGAGTCACAGTGATGATCGAATCCGCCACGGAGCGCGACTTGCCCGAGATCCACGCTTTGCTCGAGCGCCTGCGTCTGCCGCTTGCCGGCGTCGATGAGCATCTCGCGACTATGCTCGTTGCGAGGGAAGGCGAACAGATCGTCGGCACCGCAGCACTGGAGCTGTACGCTGACGGCGGCCTCCTACGGTCCGTCGCGGTTGAACCAGGTCGCCAAGGCAAGCAGCTCGGGCATCAGCTGACCGATGCGGCATTGCACTTGGCCACAAGTCACGGGCTTAAGACTGTCTTCCTTTTCACAACGACAGCCGAGCGGTTCTTCCCCAGGTTCGGCTTCGAGCAGATCACCCGAGACCAAGTACCGCCTTCGGTCCGAGAATCGGTGGAGTTTCAATCGGCCTGTCCGGCATCGGCGATCGTCATGCGGAAGCAGCTCTGATGAGAACCGTCGATGTGCCTCGCCGGCTCGCCGCTGAGGCGATCGGTACGGCCATGCTGCTCGCGGCCGTTGTCGGGTCCGGCATTATGGCCGATCGGCTGTCGGGCGGGAATGACGCGCTTGCGCTGTTGGCCAATACCGTCGCAACCGCCGCCGCACTCGTCGCGTTGATCCTAACGTTTGGTTCCATCTCGGGTGCCCACTTCAATCCGGCAGTATCAATTGCTGACGCGTCGCAGGGTGGGCTCCGTTGGCGAGACGCTCCCGGTTACGTCGCGGCACAACTGTTGGGCGCCGTGCCTGGCGTCTGGATGCGCACGTCATGTTTGGAGAGCGCCTGCTAATGTTGTCGCTGCACGGCCGCAGCGGGTTCGCGCAGATGGTCAGCGAGTTCGTTGTGACTTTCGGGTTGGTGTCGGCTATCTGGGGATGTTCCCGCCGGCGCTCAGAGGCGGTTCCGTTTGCCGTTGCGGCGTACATCGCCGCCGCCTATTGTTTCAACGCATCAACGTCGTTTGCGAATCCGGCCGTGACGCTCGCTCGCGCGCTGACCGATACGTTCGCCGGCATTCGCCCCGCCGACGTGCCGGGCTTCATTGCCGCGCAGCTGGCGGGAGCGGCGTCTGCGACCCTGATATTTCGGTGGCTCGTGCCGTCGCTCCCGCAATCGGCCGATCGCGTTGTGCCTCGCTCTCAGGCGTCCGCATCATGAATACGGTGCTCTTCGCGTGCGTCCACAATGCCGGCCGTTCTCAGATGGCCGCCGCGTGGTTCAATCTGTTGTCCAATCCGACGAAGGCGCGAGCGATGTCGGCTGGGACGGACCCAGGTCCACGAGTCCATCCTGAAGTGGTCACCGCGATGAGTGAGGTCGGCATCGACCTTTCTGCGGCGCCGACATCGAAACTGACGACCCAGTTGGCACAGCGCGCTCAGATGTTGGTCACGATGGGATGTGGGGATCAATGTCCCGTCGTCCCCGGTCTGAAGCGCGATGACTGGCCTCTGGAAGATCCCAAGGGCAAGCCGCTGGCTCGGGTTCGCGAGATTCGCGACGAGATTCGCCAGCGTGTCGAGACGCTGCTCGAACGCGAAGGCTGGCACAACACGACTGGACGCTGAACGATGGCCGAGATTCCGATTGCCTGCACGCTATCGCCGGACGCACTCAAGGCTCGGCGAGAGGGTCGTTGCTCTTGCGCCTTTTCTTTCGGGTTGCCCGCAGGTAGTTGATTGCCTGCGCTTCCTCGATGCCTCCAATCAGCTTCAGCGCTTTGATCTCGGCGATCACTTCATCGAAGCAGACGAAGTCTGCACGGTACGTTGTGGGGAGGATCTCGCCCCTGTACGAAATCGGAAGCGATACTTCTCTGGAAAGGGGATTCCGCGGTGGCGAAGCTCGATGGCATAAGCGGCCGCGTAGACCGGTTCAAGAAAACGGCTCAGGCGAGACTTGAACCACAACGGCGTCTTCGCCGTCCACGGACTCTTCGGATAGCGACGGTGGAGCAGAGTGAACGCAGCCCTGGACATCGCCGCGGTCGCGTCGTCCGTGCAGCCGTAGCGCGTCGCGCGCACGACAAGATGCAGTGCCTCGGGCACGCGAGTATCCTGCGGGTGCGCGCGCGCCCACTCCAGCACCCGGCGACCGAGTTCGTTCGGCGCTGTCTCGGATCGCTGCAGCCGCTCGCGCTCCGCGTCGGCCTGGCGACGATCGTCCGCGGTCAGGAATGCGGGGTCGGACACGGCAGCCGCATCGGCATAGAGAGCCTGTTGCGGCAATTCCAGGCGCTCGCTCGTCCCGCGACGCCAGTACTGCGTTTCGTAGGGGACGACGCCCTCGCCGGAGAACGCACACCACCAGTTGTCGCGGAGATTGTCGATCGTGCCCATCGTTCCCGGCTCACGCGCGCGTCCCGCCGGCACGAACGGGCGGAGGCCAGGCAACTGGACGAGCAGCAGAATACCCTCATCCTGCAGGGATGTTTCGTCGCCGGCCTTTCGAAGCGGCTCGAGACGTTTCGCCAGCGACGGCTCGAATTGCGCGACGGCTGGTAGCAGATCGCGAACGGCATCGGCGCGACCGAGGAGGACGGCTCGAGTGAACGTCGCCAGCGCCACCTCACGCCGCACCTCCATTGGCAACCGAGCGCTGCCCGCCATGCGAGCCATCAGGGACAACGGAAAGCGCTGATTGATGGCATCGACGACATCCCGATCAAGCGTCGGCTGCGCATCCTCCGCGTCGAGTGGCGAGCGAACCGCGTCCTCGAGGTACTCGTCGAACGTCCGTGCCGTCGCAAGCCGCGCAGCCTTCACGAGATTCATGGCCGATCGTGGCAGGTGCGAGCGCTGCAGCGTATCCAGGACGGCGCGCGCGTCCGTTGCGCGTCCCGACAGCAGAAGCAATCGCGCGCGATGAAATGCGATTGTCGGGTACGCCGGCGACGCCGGGGCGATTGCAGATGCCGCCGCGTTCAGCAACTCTTCACGCTGCGCGCCGTCCGGCCTGGCGTGCGACAGGGCGACCACGAGCCAGGCCTGCGAGCCGGAACTACGCCAGCGATCGAGCGCGTGCGACACGGCGGTTTCGTCGCCCTTCTGGAACGTCAAGACCCAGTCGAGGAGCTCGCTCGAGCCGCGCGGGTCGCTGAAGGCGTTCGGCCGGTCGGGATCGTTGGAGGTATAGCGGTTCAGCAGGTACTCGTAAGTGCCGAGATGCATCTGGAAGGACTCGGCATCGGCCGGCGAGCTGAGCGCCTCGGCAGCGGTGACTAGCGCGTCCATTGGTCTCGTACGCGCCGCGACGAAATCGAGCAGCTGCCGGGCGGCGCCATGACGATCGCCGAGTGAACGATCGGCAAGAATTTCCCGAAGGATCCCTTCCGCTCGTCGCAATGATGCCCGAGCGCTCTCCACGTCGTCAGTCGCCAGGGTCGCCTGTCTGATCCCAGCGCGGGCGGCCAGATAGCGGCCCCAGGTGCGCCACGGGGACGAATCATCCTGCGCGATCGCGTTGAAGCCGGCTTCAGCCTCACCGAACCGACCGCTGTAGAACCGCGCGGCGGCGATCTGATACGCGCGATCCGCGCGCGCGGCAGGCGACGCATCGGGTCCGAGCGGCGCCGGAACGGCCGGGGGATCGTCGGAGCTGCGGCCGCAGTTCGAGAACACGACGTCCTGCGCCTCCGCCCACGCGACGAGCTCCGCCATGGCAAGGCCCGACGCCGGTCGCCGCGCCCGCAGCGTTCTCGCGGCCGTGAGAAATGCGGAGTCGCCGCAATTGACGTAATAGGTGTAGGTCTTCGTGATTCGACCCTCACGGGCGAGATAGTTCGTCCACCGCTGCGCCGGGAGAGTCCGGCGCTCCTCGAGCCAGGACTGCACGGCATCGGGCCCGCGCGGAGGCGAGGGCGTGAAGGCGCGCTGCTCTGCGGCAGTCAACGGCCGGCTTTCAAAAGTGCGCCACGCGACCAGCAGATACCGCCGCGCGTATGCCGAGCTCACCAGCGAAGTAGCTCGCCTCCGCGGGAGCACCCGCCGGAGTGAACACCGGGAAGCTGATGAACGGCCCGCACGCCGAGACTTCGGGATGATGCCGCGACGGCACAGCCCACGCCGTCAGCATGACCGCCAGCACGATCGAGTAACGGACGATGCGCACGTCGAGGCCTCAGTTGTCGAGGAGCCGTTCGGCGGTGAACCAGTCTTCTTCCCGCCACGCCCGCGGGTTGAAGACGTAGACGCGCGGAGTAGGCGGCAGGTCCTTCCACGGCTCGTCGAGCGACACGCCGATCGCGCCGTTGCATGCGGTGACCGGCCATCGGCTGTACTCGCGGACCCGAGTGGTGATCCGGCGCGCGTCCGGACCCATCCTGAACAGCATCGGCACAATCTCGTCGACGCTGGCCGAGTCGATCCACGGATCGTCGTTGCACCATGAGGCGAGCGCGGTGACCGAAAGCCGCACCCCGCAGGGCAGTCGAGAGCGGACTTCGTGGAGCAACTGCGAGTAAGACGCGCGCTGCGATCGAACGGCATCGAAGTCGATCTGCACCATCGACACGCCTGGGGCGCGAGCACTCTCGAGGATTTCGGATGAAAGCTGCGACAGCAGGCGGTCGTCGAGAGCGCCGCGGCCTCCGATGCGCACGACGGCGACCAGGCGAGTTGCTAGAGGAACGCGAAGTGGCTGACGTCGCTTGAGAGAGTCGACGGCACGATCGCGAACGACGAGTGTGCGATCTAGAAAGGCAACGGTGATGGAAGATTTGAGAAAGCGCAGATCCTCGGGACGTTCCCACGCCCAGAGGACGACCGACTGCGCTGATTGTGTGGCGAAGGTCGTGTCCCGTGCCGTCCCAAGGCTCAGCGCGAGACACCCGGCCAGCAGGAGGCGGCGAGACACGATCAAGAGGTTGGTGGAGCCGGGCGGAATTGCACCGCCGTCCGAAAGACCGTCCCCACAGGCATCTACGTGCGTAGCGTCGTCTGAAGTCTCGTCTCGGTCGTCAAGACGCCGCAAAACCAACCGGAACCAGCCCCAGGAAATCTCGCAGCCACCGTCCGGAGCACCCAGTGGCCACCAGCCCGCTAAAATGGCATTCCGTTCCGGGCCGCGGGCTGCCCGAAGGGAACGTCACAGCCTAATTAGGCTGCGAAAGCAAGCTGCTCGTTGGCAGTTGTTGTTGTTTTCCATCTGATTT
>JBKOZS010000005.1:0-21446 GCA_046726015.1 Acidobacteriota bacterium | reverse complement strand
TGCCTATGTTGCACTCGGCCGGGTGTGGCTGGAGCTTGCGTCGAGCCGCGGCGATGCCTTGAGCAAGGCGCTGACCGCACTCGAAGGTGCCGTCGGTACAGACGACAGTAGCGAAGCCATGATGTTGTTCGGCCGCGCGCTGTTGATGACGCGCGACGAGGAATCCGCGGAGCGGATGCTGCAGGACGCGACTCGCAAGGAGCCCGTCGATCCGCTCGCGTTCTATTACCTCGCGGAAGCCTCCGAACGCCTCGGCCACTGGGAGCTCGCGCGGCAGGCCCTCCTCGACTACCAGGCCGTCCATGGAGATGAGCAAGATCCGCGTCGCCACACCGCACAGACGTTGCGGCTTGGCGAGCTCTCGTTGAAGGTCAACGACGCGGCGTCTGCTGTCAGGTATTTTCAGAGCGTGGCGGAGGCTTCGGAGGGGGATCCTGACGCCCTGGCGCACCTCGCTGATGCCCAGTGGCGCGCGGGCGATCGCGACGCGGCGCGCGCGACGCTCAATCGAGGTCTCGACAAAGCGCCGCAGCACCCGCAATTGGTTCTCCTGCGACGGCGCTTCGGCCTCGTCAAGCCTGTGCCTTTGGATCAATCCGGTCTCGCAACCCGTCCCCCAGGAAATTGAAACCGAGCACGAGCATCGCGATCGCGAGGCCCGGGAAGATTGTCAGGTGCGGCGCGTCGAACAAATGCGATCTGCCCGCGTCGAGCATTGTCCCCCAGCTCGGGGTTGGCGGCTGCACGCCAAGTCCAAGAAAGCTCAGTGAGGCCTCGGCGATGATCGCTCCTGCCATCCCGAGAGTGGCCTGAACGATCACGGCAGGAAACGCCGTCGGCAGCACGTGACGCGCGACGATGCGGGCGGAACCCGCGCCGAGCGCGCGCGCGGCTTGCACGTACTCGAATTCGCGCGCGCGGAGCGCCTGGCCGCGGACGAGACGTGCGTATCCCACCCAGCCAATCACCGACAGCGCAAGCACCACGTTCGTGAGGCTCGGCCCCAGCACCGCCACCAGGGCGATCGCGAGCAGGATCCCCGGGAAGGCCATCAGGATGTCGATCGCGCGGCTGATCAGATCGTCGAGGGCGCCGCCAAAGTAGCCGGCAATCGACCCAAGCGTCATGCCGACAAGCGAGGACACTGAGACAACGGCAAGGCCGACCAGGAGCGAGATGCGCGCGCCCGAAAGCAGCCGAGACAGGATGTCGCGTCCGAGCTCGTCGAGGCCGAAGGGATGCGCCGCGCTTGGCGCCTCGAGCCGTTGCGCCAGCGTCTGCGCGGATGGATCATAAGGCGTCAATACGGGTCCGAGCACCGCCGCGAGCACCGCGATGACAACGATGATGCCGCCGACGCGAATCATTCGAACCTGATCCTCGGATCGAGAAAGCCGTAGGCGAGATCGGTGATGAGGTTCATCGCGACGTAGGTGACGGAGATGAACAGGATGCAGCCCTGCACGAGCGGGTAATCCCGGTTATTGATCGCCTGGATCAGCAGCCGGCCGACGCCTGGCCACGCGAAGATCGTTTCCGTGATGATCGTGCCGGTGAGCACCGCGCCGAACTGCAGGCCGATGATCGTGACGATCGGAATGAGGCTGTTGCGAAAGGCGTGACGCAGGACCGCTCGCACGCGCGACAGGCCTCGCGCGCGGGCGGCCAGCACGTAGAGCTCGCGCAGTTCCTCGAGCAGCGACGCGCGCGTCATCCGCGCCAGGATTGCCGCAAGCGCGACGCCCAGCGTGAACGACGGCAACACGAGGTGCGCCGCCGTGCCCGACCCTGACACGGGCACCCACCCGAGGTACACCGCAAAGAGAATCGCCAGGAGCGGCCCGAGCCAGAAGTTCGGCATCGAGATCCCGGCGAGCGCCACCGTCATGGCCGCGTGATCGGGAAGCCGCCCGCGATAGAGAGCGGCGATGATTCCGAGCGGGATCGCAAACGCCACAGCGATCGCCATCGCGCACACGGCAAGCACCGCGGTGTCAGGCACGCGCTGCCGGATCTCGCGCGTCACGGGCGTGCCGTAGCGAAACGACGTCCCGAGATCTCCGCGGGCGATGCCTGCGAGGAATCCGCGGTATTGGACTACCAGCTGCTTGTCGAGCCCAAGGGTTGTCCGCAGCCGAGCCACTTCCTCCGGCGATGCGCTCTCCCCCAACATCGTCTGCGCCGGATCGCCGGGGACGAGATGAATGAGGGCGAATACGAGAGTGGCCACGCCAAGGAGAACCGGGATCGTCAGGAGGAGCCGTCGTGCAAGATACCGCGCCATGCCTTGACGCAAGGATAACTGAAAACCCAGGCGCAATCGGCACTCACGTCTCGGTGATTCCCAGCCGCTTCATCATCTTCGCAAGGCCTTGCCGGCTCACACCCAGCTGCGCTGCGGCGGCGCGCTTCTGCCCGCCGGCGCGCGCAAGTGCGGCCCGCACGAAGCGGCGTTCGAACTCGAGGCGCGCGGCATCGAAGTCCACCGGCGACCGCGCAACGAGGTTGGCGACGTGCGCGGGCAAAAGCGAGGCGGGCACGCGGCCGCGTCTTGGCGCATCGACAGCGAGCGCCGCCATCACGTTCTGTAGTTCGCGCACGTTGCCAGGCCAGTCGTAGCGCGCGAGGGCAGCAAGCAGGTCAGGAGAGAGCGTGGCACGCGTGCCGACACGCGCCGCTGCCTCGCCCCAGATCCGTTCCGCGAGCCCGGCCACTTCATCGGGGCGTTCCCGCAGGGGCGGGATCTGCACGCGAAGCACGTCGAGGCGAAACCGCAGATCGGCGCGGAACCGCCCGGCGTCGACTTCCTGCACCAGGCGACGGTTGGTCGCGGCCACGATGCGTGCGTCCACCTTGCGTGAGAGACTCTCGCCGACACGGCGGACCTCCCCTTCCTGCAGCACGCGCAGAAGCTTGGCCTGGGCCCGCGGTGAGAGCTCTCCGACCTCGTCCAGGAACAGCGTGCCGCCGTCTGCGTCTTCGAACAGCCCGGCGCGCTCCGTCATCGCACCGGTGAACGCACCGCGGGCGTGACCGAACAGTTCCGCCTCGAGCAGGTCCTCCGTCAGTGCTGCGCAGTTGACGGCACAGAAACGGCGCGCGCGTCGCGAACTGTGCACGTGAATCGCACGCGCGGCCAGTTCCTTGCCGCTGCCGCTCTCGCCTTCGATCAACACCGGATAGGGCGCCAGCGCAGCTCGCCGGATCTCGTCGCGAAGCCTGTCTGCCGTCGTTCCGCACCCGAGGAGATCGTCCGGATGCGGTCCCGGCGGAACGGCGCGACGAGGCTCAAGCTCGCGGATGAGCGGAGCGGCGGCTGCCGCCGCCATGCGAAGGACCTGGCGAATGCGGTCACGTGACGGCGGACTCCCCGATACCCATCGAATGGCCAGGCAGCCGATTGTCGCGCCTCCAGCGCGCACCGGCTCGACCGCCTCGGGCGCGATCCCATCGCAAAACTCCGCGGCGCCACCGTCGAGCACCCGACTGGCGAGCCGCTGATCCGTCCACTCGCGCCCGGCGCAGGCAACCGTTCGGCGAGGGGAGGCGGTGTCAATGCGCACCGAAGCGGCACAAAGAATCTCCGCGAGGCGCCTGGCGATGCCGGCAAGCGCCGCCGCGTCCGTTCCGGCGTCGTGGACCAACTCGGTGAACGATTCGAGAAGGTCGACGGCAGATCGCCAGGCTGCGGGCGGATCGTCCGGCCGATCATGTGTCAGCAGCGTTCGGAGCTGTTCTGCGTACGACGCTGGCAGCTTCGAGGCGGCTCTCAACAAGCGCTCGACACGCGTCCGCGGCGACGGCTCCCCGCATGCGGCCATGGCGGCGCAGACGTGTGCAGCGGTGCAGACCCGCACCACCGGACTTCGCGTCGCACGCGCGGCATGCATCGCACGGTCGGCGCACCGTCGAACCTCGTCGAGGTTCGCCAGCATCGCGTGCGTTCGCATCGCGGCGACCTGCGCCTCGCAGGCGCCGAGAGAATCCTGCGGCGTCGCACGGCGGATAGCCTCGGACGCCGCCCGACCCGCGCCGACCAGATCCCCTCGACGTCTGTGGATTTCGGAGAGCACCGCGAGGGCCCGAACGTGTCCGCCGTCGGACGTCGGATCTCGGACCTCGGACCTCGACACGGGCTCGATCACCTGCCATGCGGCGTCCACCTCGTTGCGCAACAGCAGCACTTCCGCGAGAACACGCCGCGCCTCGATGTCGGGATCCCCGCTGGATTCAGCGGCGAGGACACTGCGCAGCGGCGCTTCCGCCTCGATGAAACGCGCCTCGTCGCGCAGCGCGCAGGCGGTGCCAATCAAGGTGCGTCGCACCATGCGTGGATCGCTGGTCCAGGTGCGCGCCCGCGTAAATGCCTCGCGAGCCTGGATCGGACGGCCGCGAACAAGATAGAGCTCGGCCAGGTCGGACACCGCGGTAGCGGCGCGATTCCCCGCACCGCGCGCGGCCAGTGCCTCGGCCGCTCTCCGCAACAAACGCTCCGCGCGCGCATGACGGCCGCGTCCGACGAGCGCGCGCGCAGCCTCGACCACGCGTTCCAGCCGCGAGATCCCGGCGTCTCCCCTTCCGTAATGCCGTGCCGGCGGCGCCGGCGGCTGGCGCGCCACGAGGTACTCGGGCGCGATTTCATGCACGTGCATCGCACGCGACGGCGTACCGCGCGATGACGCCAGTGTATCGATCAGTAAACCCGGCAGACCCTCGGCACGCGCAATGGCCGCATCCACGGCATCAGTGTCAGGACCTGACTCAGCGTCCTGGTAAATCATCGTTGTCATCTCCGCCCTTGTGAGTGGCTCGAGGGCGGTCGCCCCTTCGCCGTTGACACCTTCGCGGCAGAATCGAATCCAGATGTGCCGTCGATTGCTTGCCGCCGCCGCAATCGATAGCGCCGACGGCAGTGTCGGTTCGCCGGTCAGCCAGTCGAGCACGCACACATGCCGCTGCCCAGCGAGTGCCGGGTCCGCCCGCATCCAGTGCGCGACACGCCGATCGATTGGAAGAAAGCCAGCCAGCCGCGCGACCCTCGCGAGGATGGTGCGCGCGGCGCGGAGCCCGCTTCCGCAGCGTCCGCAGACCGTGATTGACGTCACACCCGGCGGACCGTGTGCCTCCATCACGAGCCGCACCTGGTCGATCGATCGCCGCCAGACCAGCCTGATACCGATTGGACGCCACCCGTTTGAGGACGCCTCGATCGCCGGCCTGACGTGACGTCCAGCCATGTCGCTGCTGAACGTGATCCCACGTGCCTGCAGGAACCGCACGAGATGGAGCGCCGCGCGCCGCGAGGCGTCGTGGGTCGCGCCGAGCGGTGGGATCAGCGCGTGAGCCTCAAACCAGCCGTTTTCAGCCAGCCCGAAATCCACGAGCGGCACCAGCAGCGGGTGCCGTATCCCCGCCAGGTCACTGCACACCGCCTCGCGCGCGCGAATCACTGCGCGCGCAGGCGCCTCATCGATCGTCAGCCGCACGCGCTCTCCGGTCGCGAGATCGATCGCGCCGCTGCCCTCGAGAAGAAATCGATCGCCGAACAGCCGCATGGAGAACGGCCGGGCGCGTTGCAAGAAAATCGCCGAGCGGCGATCGCTCCGTTTCACGCGGAATCCCGCGCCGCGCATCGCAAATGTGCGCAGAAACTTCGTATACAATTTCCGACTGATGCTGCGGTTTCTCACTGCGGGTGAATCACACGGCCGCGCGCTGGTCGTGATCCTCGAAGGGCTGCCTGCCGGTCTCACGATCGATGTCGACGCGATCACGCGCGAGCTGCGCCGGCGGCAGGGCGGGTACGGCCGTGGACGGCGGATGGCGATCGAATCGGACAAGGCGCAGATCCTGTCCGGTGTGCGAGCGGGAGAGACGATTGGCGGTCCGGTCGCGATGATGATCGAGAATCGCGACTGGACGAACTGGCAGTACACGATGCGCGTAGGCGAACCGGGTCCGCCGGAGGGCGAAGGGGGCGCACGGCGTGCACCGGTGACCCGCCCGCGTCCCGGGCATGCGGACCTCGCCGGCGGCGCGAAGTACGACCGCGCGGACCTGCGCGACATCCTCGAGCGCGCCAGCGCCCGCGAGACCGCCGCCCGCGTGGCGGCTGGCGCCCTGGCGCGTCAGCTCCTCACGCATGCCGGGATCCGCCTGGCGAGCCATGTTTTCCGCATCGGGAGTGTGTCGCTGCCCAATCACCTGCTGGTGACCTTCGAATCAGCGGCCGCACTTCCCGACGAGGCACCGCTTCGTTGCGTCGAGGCCGACGTCGAGCGTCGGATGATCGAAGAAATCGATCGTGCGAAGGACGCCGGCGATACGCTCGGCGGCGCGTTCGAGGTCATCGCCACGGGCGTCCCCATCGGCCTTGGCAGCTACATCCAGTGGGACCGCAAGCTCGATGGACGGCTCGCCCAGGCGCTCATGTCGATTCCCGCGATCAAGGCGGTTGGGATAGGCGCCGGCCCCGCCGTGGCCACGCTACCCGGTTCGCGTGTGCACGATGAGATCGTGCCGGATGAAGCAGGCGCCCGCGTCACGCGCGTCGCGCGTCCTACCAACAATGCGGGTGGCCTCGAAGGAGGCGTCACGAATGGTGAGGATCTGCGGGTCACCGCGTCGATGAAGCCAATTTCGACCTTGATGAAGCCGCTCCGCTCCGTCGACCTTGCGACGATGAACCCATCGCTCGCGGCTATCGAACGCAGCGACGTGTGCGCCGTACCTGCCGCGGCTGTGGTTGGCGAGGCGATGGTCTCGCTCGTGCTGGCAGATGCGCTGCTCGAACGGTTCGGCGGCGACTCGATCGGTGCGCTCGATCGTGCGATGGCGTCGACGACCGCCGCGCTGCACGATCGCTTCACCACCTCACGATGATCAAACCAATCTTGCGGTACGGCGAGCGACCACTGCACGAGCGTGCCGCCGACGTAACGTCGTTCGGCGACGACACCCACCGGTTGATCGACGACATGATCGAAACGATGTATGCGGCCCCCGGCATCGGCCTCGCGGCCACGCAGATTGGCGTGCCCCTCCGTATCTTCGTTGTCGACCTGTCGGTTGGGCGCAAGGCCGAGGATCTGATCGTGATGGTGAACCCGGTGTTCGTCGAGCGCGACGGCACGCAGCTGGAGGAGGAAGGCTGTCTTAGCGCACCCGGCTTCAATGCGACAGTCCTTCGCCCCGCCCGCGCCGTCGTCAAGGGGGCCAACCACGACGGCGAGGAGCACACCATCGAAGCCACGGGTCTGCTCGCGCGGGCATTCCAGCACGAGATGGATCACCTCGACGGCGTGGTCTTCATCGATCGGCTGCGCGGCATCAAGCGCGACCTCATCGTCCGCAAAATCCAGAAGCTGCGAAAATCAGGGAAGTGGTAAGCGACCCGACCGGCCCTCGTACCTCGGACCTCGGACCTCGGCTGCGTGTCGTCTATTTCGGCACCCCTTCGTTTGCCGTTCCATCGCTCGAAACGCTCCTCCACTCTTCACACCAGGTCGTCGGCGTGGTTTCGCAGCCGGATCGACCGCGCGGTCGCGGTCAGCAGCTCCACCCCACCCCGACGAAACAAGTCGCGCTCGCCCACAACGTGCTCGTCCTGCAACCCACGCGTATTAAGGACGAAGCGTTCCTGCAGTCGATCCGCGATCTCAACCCCGACCTTGGCGTGGTCGCGGCTTTCGGGCGCATCCTCCCGGATGCCTTGCTGGCAATTCCCAGGCTCGGGATGATCAACGTCCATGCGTCCTTGCTGCCGCGCTACCGCGGCGCGGCCCCTGTGCATCGCGCGGTGCTCGCAGGCGACGCGGAAACCGGCGTGACCATCATGCGTGTCGTTTCGGAGCTCGATGCCGGCCCGATGTTCGCCAAGCAGGCGATTCCCATTCCGCTCGATGCAACCAGCGGGGAAATCGCGGCCACCCTGGCAGTCGCCGGCGCCGGTCTGCTCCTCACGGTCGTCGACGATCTGGCCGCCGGTCGCGCGGTCGAAACACCCCAAGACGCCGCGCTGGCCACGCACGCGGCAAAGATCACGAAGGACGAGGGAACGATCGACTGGGCCAGCACCGCACCGGCCATTCACAACCAGGTGCGCGGCCTGCAGCCATGGCCGCTCGCCTCGACGACGTGGCATGGCGTGCGTTACGTGATTCGCCGTAGCGCGATCGGCGATCGGTGCGGTGCCGGCCGACCCGGGGAAATCATCACCGCGCACGGTGACGATCTCACCGTCGCCGCAGGGCACGGCACCGAACTTCGGATCCTGGAGCTGCAACCCGAGGGCCGCCGCGCGATGACCGCACGCCAGTTCCTCGCCGGACATCGGCTCACGCCCGGCGACCGATTCGGGTCGTGATCGCTCCCGCGCGTCTCGCGGCGTACGAGACCCTGCTCGCCACCGCCCGCGGGCACGCCGACCTTCCTGCGGCGCTCGCTCGCGCACGACGGCCACTGCGCGACGACCGCGATCGTGCCCTGGCCGGAGAGATTGCAACCGGCACGCTCCGCTGGCAGGCCGCGTTCGACCACGTCGTGAAGCAATTCTCGAAGCGCGATCCCGCGCGCCTCGATCTCGAGATCCTCACGATTCTTCGGCTCAGCCTCTTCCAGCTCCTGCACCTGGATCGCGTGCCGGCGGCCGCCGTGGTGGACGATGCGGTGGAGATGGCGAGGAAGGCAGGAAAGCGCAGCGCGGCAGGTTTTGTGAATGCGCTGCTGCGCCGCGCATCACGCGAACGGGACAAGCTGCCGTTGCCGAAAGAGCCACGGAACGGTGCGACCCGCGAAGCGGCCAGCGACTACTTATCCACCACACTCTCCCACCCACGGTGGCTCATCGAGCGCTGGATCGATCGATACGGCTACGACGCCGCGGCTGCCTGGGCGCGCTTCGACAACCAGCCCGCGCCCTTGACGTTGCGCGTAAACACACTCCGCACCACGCGTGACGCGCTCGCGGGCGCACTTGCGAACGCGGGCATCGAGACCGAGGCGACCCGTCACGCGTCGGCAGGACTGATCGTGCGCTCGGGGAATCCGCTGCTCACGCCCCTTGCAGACGAGGGCGTGTTCGTCGTCCAGGACGAAGCGTCGCAACTCGTGGGTGAGTTCGTCAACGCGCGGCCCGGTGAATTGATTTTCGATGCGTGCGCGTCGCCGGGAGGAAAGACGACGCAGATGGCCGCCATCATGCGCGACGAAGGGCGCATCGTCGCCGCCGACGTGCGCGCACGCCGCATTGACCTCCTCACGGCGACCGTCAGGTCGTCCGGCGCTGGCAACGTGCGCATTGTGCAAGCGGACGCGCGACGATCGCTTCCCTTCGATCGCCGGTTCGATGCAGTGCTCGTCGATGCCCCCTGCTCCGGCCTGGGAACGATCCGGCGCGACCCTGACATTCGCTGGCGTCGTTCGCCTTCGGACCTCGAAGGATTCGCCGTAACGCAGCGCGCGATCCTGGATAACGCCGCCGCCATCGTCCGTTCCGGTGGGCGGGTCGTCTATTCGACGTGCTCCAGCGAACCCGAAGAGAACGAGGTGGTGGTGGCGGCGTTCCTCGAAGCCCACCCCGAGTTCGAGCAGGCACGCGAGTTACGCACGGTTCCCTTCCGCGACGGCCTCGAAGCCTTTTTCGGCGCGGCGCTGCAGCGCCGCTGAACAGGTTCCCCGGGTTCCAGAGGTTCCCGCGTTCGACAGGTTCTGGTTCCAAGGGTCCCAGTGGTTGGAACCGAGAACTCGTTCACCTCTTGGACTCCACCCTCCTCAGTGCGGTAAACTTTTGAATTCATGGCGTTATCGACGCGCGTCTGGGGTGCGGGCAAACGCCTGCTCCTGGCGGGCGCCCTGCTCCTCACGTACTTGCTCTTCGCCGCCGCCGCCATGCGGATCGCGCTGAAGACGCGTGACGTGGTCGTCCCTCCCCTGAACGGCAAGACCGTCAACGAGGCGAGTGCGGTGCTCGGCGAGGTCGGGCTGAACCTGAAGGTCGAAGAGGGGCGTCGCGTCGACGCCTCCGTACCGGCCGGCAAGATCATCAGCCAGGATCCGCAGCCCGGTCTCCGCACGCGGCGCGAGCGCAGCGTCAAGGTGTGGGTCAGCGCCGGACCGCGGTCGAATATCGTCCCGGCGCTGCTCGGCGAGTCCGAACGCACCGCGCAATTGCGCGTGCAGCAGGACGGCCTGCAGCTCGCGTCCATGGCGGAGATTCGGTCCGCTGACTACCCTGCCGACACGGTTGTGGCGCAGACGCCGGCGGCAAAGACCAGCGGTTCGCAGATATCGTTGCTCGTCAATCGCGGCGAGCGCGGTGTCACGTATGTCATGCCCGACTTGATCGGCGTGAACGGCGATCGCGCCGCAGACCTGTTGCGCACGCGTGGATTCCGAGTGTCAGTTGTGGGCGACCATCCGTATCCCGGCGTTCCCGCGGGCATCGTGCTGCGTCAAAGCCCGCAGGGCGGGTTCCAGGTCGCGCCGGGCGATCCCATTTCGCTCGAGGTGAGCCGCTGATGAAACCCGCAGGCCATCTCCAAATCGCCCCATCGATCCTCTCCGCGGACTTCGCCGCGCTTGCAGACGCGATCGCGGTCGTCGAGCGCGCGGGGGCGGACCTCATTCACGTCGACATCATGGACGGGCACTTCGTCCCGAACATCACCATCGGTCCGCCGGTCGTGGCGGCGTTGAAGCGGCGGGCGCGCGTGCCGCTCGACGTGCACCTGATGATCGAGAAGCCGGATCGCTACGTCGAAGCATTCGTTCGCGCAGGCGCGTCAATGCTGACGGTGCACGTGGAAGCTGACGTGCATCTGCATCGCACCGTGCACCTGATCAAGAGCCTTGGCGCGAACGCTGGCGTCGCCCTGAATCCTGCCACTCCGGTTGGCGCGCTCGAAGAGCTCGCGGGCGATGTCGACTACGTGCTCGTCATGACGGTGAACCCGGGCTTTGGCGGTCAGACTTTCATTCCACATTCGGAGTCTAAAGTACGGGCGATGCGCGAACTGCTGCGGAAGGCCGGATCCACGGCGCCCATCGAAGTGGACGGCGGCATCGACACCACCACGGCCGCGCGCATCGTCGCTGCCGGGGCCGACATCCTGGTGGCGGGGAACGCGATCTTCGGCAGTCCGGATCCCGCAAAGGCCACGCAGGCGTTGCGCGCGGCGGCGGCCACAGCGGTCGCCTCCTGATGCCCTCGTCCATCTCCACGCTTCGGGTGCGCTACGCCGAAACCGATAAGATGGGAGTCGTCTACTACGCGAATTATCTCGTGTGGTTCGAGGTCGCGCGCGCGGACCTGCTGCGGTCGCTCGGCTGGACGTATCGCGACATGGAACATGCCGGCGTGTCGCTGCCGGTGATCGAAGCGCACTGCGAGTACCACCGCCCGGCGAAGTACGACGACGAGATAGAGGTGAGGACCGAGGGACGGATGCTGTCACCCGTACGAATGGAGTTTCAGTACCAGGTGTTTCGACGCGACGATCAAATCCTGACCGCCTCGGGGCGAACCGTGCACGCGGCGCTCGACCCGAACGGCAAACCGTGCAGGCTTCCTCAGCGCATCCGCGAGGTGTTCGCGTGATGAAGGCGCTGGTCACGGGCGCGGCCGGCTTTATTGGATCCCATCTCACCGCGACGCTGCTCGACAAGGGCGCGACCGTTGTCGGCGTGGACTGCTTCACCGACTATTATCCCCGCGCGATCAAGGAAAAGAACCTCGCCGAGAACAAGCTGCGCGAGAATTTCCGGTTCGCGGAGACGCGGTTGCAGGATGCGGACCTGCCGGCGCTGCTCGATGGGGTCACGCACGTATTCCATCTCGCCGCCCAGGCTGGCGTGCGAAAAAGCTGGGGCAAGGATTTCCGCACCTACACCGACAACAACATCGATGCCACGCAACGCCTGCTGGAAGCCTGCGCCGGACATCCGCTGACGCGGTTCGTCTATGCCTCGAGCTCCTCCGTGTACGGCGACAACGCGTCGATTCCGATGCGCGAGGACGCGCTCCCTCAGCCCGTGTCGCCGTATGGCGTCACGAAACTGTCAGCCGAGCAGCTCGGCTATCTCTATCACGTTAACTACAAGGTGCCGGCGACTGCCGTGCGGTACTTCACGGTGTACGGGCCGCGACAGCGTCCCGACATGGCCTTTCACAAGTTCATCAAAGCGGCAATCAAGGACGAAGAGATCACGCTCTACGGTGACGGCGAGCAGACGCGCGACTTCACGTTCGTCAGCGATGCCGTGGCTGCGACGATTGCCGCGGGAGAACGCGGTGTCAACGGGCGCGCCTACAACGTCGGCGGCGGCTCGCGGGTCTCGATCAACGATGTGCTCAAATTGATCGAGGAAGTGGCCGGGCGTCCGTTGAAGGTGCGGCGGGAAGAAACCCAGAAGGGGGACATGCGCGACACCTATGCGGACACGTCGCTCGCCCGGGCGGATCTCGGCTTCGCGCCGAAGGTGTCACTCAAGGAAGGGATCGAGGCGGAATATCGATGGCTCTCTTCGTCTCCGGCGCTCCTGTGATGCGCCGGTCGTTGGTCATAATCCGGCGGTCCGCCGGGCTCGCGCTGGTCGCGCTGGTGATGGCGGCGTGTGCGACTGGCGGCGCGAAGCGCCCGCCGACCGGCACCCCCGAGCCGGATCGATTTCTGTGGGAGCGCGGCACGGAGGCGTTGAACAAGAAGCGCTGGATCGTCGCGCGTGAATATTTCCGAACGCTGGTCGATAGTTATCCGCAGAGCCAGTATCGTGCCGATGCCAAGCTGGGGATTGGGGATGCGTATGTCGGGGAAGGATCGGCGGAAGCGTACGTGCTCGCGATCAACGAGTTCCGCGAGTTTCTGAACTTCTACCCCACGCATCAGCGGGCGGATTACGCCCAGTACAAGCTGGGCATGGCGCACTTCTACCAGATGCGGGCCCCCGCGCGCGATCAAACGGAAACGCGCGAGGCGGTCCGCGAGCTGGCCATCTTCGTCGAGCGCTATCCGAGGTCGCCGCTGATCGAGGAAGGCAAACAGAAATTGCGCGAAGCGAAAGATCGCCTGGCGGACTCGGAATTCGCCGTCGGGAACCAGTATTACCGGATGAAGTATTATCCCGGCGCGATCGGGCGGCTCAAGCCGCTCGTCGAATCGGACCCGGAGTATACCCGCCGCGACGCGGCATTCTATATTCTTGCCGAGTCGCTGGTGGGGGTTCAGCAGCCGGCGGCCGCGCTTCCTTGGTACGAGCGGATCGTGAAGGAGTTCGAGCAGAGCGAATATCTCGAGCGTGCGCGCAAGCGGATCGAGGAATTGCAGGCGACGCTCAAAGCCAAAGGTCCCCATCATGAATCGAGTGCTTACGGCCGTCGTCGTGCTCGGGTGGTCCGTGTCCGCGTTCGCACAGCCCGCGCCGCAGGCGAGTGCGAGCGAGCGTCTGCAGATGGCGTGCGCCCCGATCGCTCTTTTGGGGACGCCGAACAGTGCGATTCACGTGGTCGGCAGCTATCAGCGCGGCCGGCTGCTTTTCGGGCCGAGTGAACCGTTGATCGTCAACGGCGGCACCAACCAGGGGGTCAGCACCGGCCAGGAATACTTCGTGCGGCGTGTCGTGAAGGATCGCTTCACGCCGATGACGGTCGACTCACACGCGACCAGTATTCACACGTCGGGCTGGGTCCGCATCGTCGAAGTGCAGACCGATACCGCGGTCGCAACCGTGACCCACGCATGCGATGGCGTGATATACGGCGACTATCTTGAACCGTTCGCTGATCCCGTTCCACCGCCGGACGCAAACGTCACGGGTGATCCGGACTACGCCCATCCCGCGCGCATCGCGATGGGCGACGAAAAGCGTCAGACAGGGGCTGCGGGCGACGTCATGGTGATCGATCGTGGCAGCGACGATGGGCTGCGGTCCGGGCAGACGCTGACGATCTACCGTGAGACGCTCACCGAGCGCGAGGGTGTCATGGGATACGGCAGCTACGGCCCGGCGCTCCAGGGGCGTGGCCCGAGTATGCGAGTCGGCACCGCCCGCGTGATCAGCGTCCGGCCGCAAACCGCACTCGTCCGCATCGAGTCGAGCCGCGAAGCGGTCTACGTCGGCGACTACGTGGCGGTGCATCGCATCACTCCGTGATGCGATGCACGGCTCACGGCTCACGACTCAGGACTCAGAGCTAAGGGCCCGTCCTGGGCTGATGGCTCTAGCTCAGCCCAGCATAGCCTTAAGGCAGTGAGCCCTAAGCCGCCCATAAGCCGTAAGCCCTGAGCCATACGCCATGAGTGAGCCGAACATCTGGGAACTCGGCGACCTCGCCACGCCGTGGTGCGTGCACGTGATCGCCACGCTTCGCATCGCGGACCACATCGCGAACGGCACGACGCAGATCGACGAGCTCGCACGAGCTGCGGGCGCGCACGTGGAATCCCTGCACCGCGTCCTCAGGCACCTGGTCAGCAAGGGGATCTTCGAAGAACCATCCCCTGGACAATTCGCGCTCAACCAGCCTGCCGGCGCGCTCCAAGAATCGGGTGTGCAACTCGCGATGGATCTCGACAGCTTTGGCGGCCGCATGGCGAACGCGTGGAGCAGCCTGCTCGGCGCCGTGCGAACCGGTGCGCCGGCGTATCACGAAGTGTTCGGCCGCCCGTTCTGGGAAGACCTCGAGGCGCATCCCCATCTCGGCGCGAAATTCGACGCATTGATGGGGCCGGCCGGCCACGGTTCGGCCGATCCGAATGTGCTGGTCGGGAGAGATTGGGAGTCGGTCCGCACCGTCGTCGATGTTGGCGGGGGCACCGGAGCGCTCCTCGCCGAGATTCTGCGCGCGCATCCGTCCGTGCGCGGCACGCTCGTCGACCTGCACGCAACGATTGAGCGGTCGCATGAAGTCTTTGAAGCGGCCGGTGTCGCGGACCGAGTGACGACGGTTGCGCAGAGCTTTTTCGATCCGCTTCCCGCCGGCGCGGATCTGTATCTATTCAAGAATGCGCTGGCCGACTGGGCAGACCGCGAGGCTGCGTTGATCCTTGGCCGCATGGCGGAAGCCGCGCGTCCGTCAGGCCGGGTCGTCATCCTCGGCGGCGTCTCGCCGGACGAGCCGGGCGGTCCGCCTCCCGCCCTGCTGATGATGGTGCTGGTGGGTGGAAAAGAACGAACCCTCTCGGAGTTCCGCGCGCTAGCCCGCGCGGCCGGCCTGGAAGTGCAGGCGACCGGCCGGCAGCGATCAGGACGCTTTGTGGTCGAATGCCGCGGGGCGTGAGGCGGCGGCTTTCGGCGCCGCGCTGAGCAGATGATTGAACTTCCGGTAGTAATCGAACCCCGAGACGAGCGCGGTCAGCACCGCGACCCATAATGCGATCGTGCCGAGGATGAAAAACTGCTGGAGGTGATCGCGTCCCAGGATCAACAGCAGGATCGCGATGACCTGCGTGACCATCTTGATCTTGCCGAGCGGTGACGCGGGAATCACGACGCCGCGCGCGTGCGCGATGCTGCGCAGCACCGTCACCAGGAACTCCCGCCCGAGAATGACGACGACCATCCAGCCAGGGGCGAGATCGAGCTGGACGAGCGAGACCAGCGCGGCGGTGATGAGCAGCTTGTCGGCCAACGGATCCATCAGCTGCCCGAGCGTCGTGATCTGCTTGCGACGACGCGCGAGGTAGCCGTCGAGGACGTCGGTGAGCGACGCGAGCCCGAAAATCGCGGCGCCGACGAGCTCCTTGCGCACACCGAGAATCAGCCGCCCCTCGAATTTCGTGAGCAGCACGACCACGAGCAAGGGCACCAGGAAGATCCGGCCCACGGTGAGCGCGTTCGGGAGATTCATGGACCGATGCGGGGATCTTATCAGACTGTAACCGGGGCTCCCCCCGGACCCCGGCCGCGCCGTGCGCGGCCGGACCGCGCCCACCGCGCCTGGATCGAGAGACATTCCTCAATAGCGCCGTGTCGCGGTTCAAAAGAGACTACAATGACGGATTGCTATGAAGGCCATTCTCCTTGCCGGTGGAAAGGGCACGCGACTGCGTCCGCTCACCGTTCACACGCCGAAACCCATTGTGCCAATCCTCAACCGGCCGTTTCTGTACTACCAGATTGACCTGCTGAAACAGGTGCCGGAAATCGACGAGGTGATCCTCAGCCTGAACTATCAGCCGCGCCGTATCGAAGAGATTTTCGGCGAAGGTGAAGGGCTCGGCATCCGCCTCCGCTACGTCGTGGAGCCGATGCCGCTGGGCACCGGCGGCGCCATTCGCTACGCCGGCGACTCGCTGACCGAGTCGGTCGTCGTCTTCAATGGCGACGTGCTGACCCAGGTGAACCTCGCAGCCGTGCTCCAGCTGCACCGCGAGCGCAAGGCAAAGGCGACCATCGTGCTCACACCGGTCGACAACCCGCGCGCCTACGGGCTGGTCGAGACCGATCCGAACAGCAATATCCGGCGGTTCCTCGAAAAGCCCGGCGAGGACGAGATCACCTGCAACACGATCAACGCGGGCATCTACGTGCTCGAGCCCGATACCTTCGATCGGATTCCGAAGGACACCGCCTGGTCGATCGAGCGCAGCTTCTTTCCGTCACTGATCGAGCGCGGTGAGACGTTCGTCGCGTACATCTACGACGGCTACTGGATCGACATCGGCACGCCGGCGAAGTATTTGCAAGTCCATCGCGACATCATGGATGGCCGCTACGTGGCGCCACCGTTCAACAGCCACGGATCACACGGATCACACGGATCGTCTGGTTCGCAGGGAACTCACGGATCGCACGTGCCGGGAGCACACGAGGTGCACGGTTCAGGTCTCGCGTGGGTCTCTCCGGACGCGCGGATCGAAGAAGGCGTCGAGCTGCAGGGGCCGTGCTTCATTGACGAAGGCGCTGTCATCAAGGCGGGCGCGAAGATCCTCGCGCACTCGGTCATCGGGCGTCAGACGCATGTCGAGGACGGCGCCGTCGTCGACGGATCGATTGTCTGGCCGAACGGCTGGATCGGACCGGAAGCCATCCTCCGCAGCTCGATTCTCGGCCGCAACTGTCACGTCGGCCGCAATGCGGTCATTGAATCTCCGGCGGTCCTCGGTGACAAGACCGTCATTACCGATTACAGTCGAATCTGATCGTGAGTCGTCACATGAGTGCCGCGAACCGACCACCAGCCGCAACGCCGCCATCCATCAATCCCGCGATGTTCAAGGCCTACGACGTTCGCGGCCTGTATCCGCAGGAAGTCAACGAGGAAGCCGCGGGGCTGATCGGCCGCGGCTTCGTTGCCTACCTCAACGCAAGACGGATCGCCGTCTCGCGGGACATGCGCCTGTCGTCCCCGTCCCTGGCCGCCGCATTCATCGAGGGGGCTCGCCTGCAGGGAGCTGATGTCGTCGACTACGGCATGATGGGGACGGACATGCTCTATTTTGCCGTCGCGCGCGATGGCCACGACGGCGGTGTGCAGATCACCGCGTCGCACAACCCGAAGGAATACAACGGCATCAAGATGGTTCGCCGCGAAGCGTTCCCGCTCTCGGGGGAATCCGGCATTGGCGACATCCGCGACATGATCGCGGCGAACCAGCTTCCGCCGCCTGCTCCCACGCCGGGTCGTCTGACGCAGAAGAATGTCGTGAACGACTACGTCACGCACGTGATGTCGTTCATCGACTCCTCGATCATCAAGCCGTTCACGGTCGTCCTCGATGGGGGCAACGGGATTGCCGGCATGGTGGCGCCGAAGCTGTTCGTGCACCTCCCCTGCCGCGTGGATGCGCTCTGCTTCGAGGTCGACGGGACGTTCCCCAATCACGAGGCGAATCCGCTGATCGAAGAGAACCGCCGCGACATCGTCGAGCGCGTCGTGGCGACAAAGGCGGACATCGGCATCGCGTGGGACGGCGACGCGGATCGCTGTTTCTTCATCGACGGCGCCGGCGACTTTATTGCCGGCGATTTCATCACCGCGCTCCTCGCGGACGCGTTCCTGATCAAGCATCCCGGCGCGAAAATCGTCTACGACGTCCGCGCCAGCTACGCCGTCAAGGACACGGTCGCGAAGTACGGCGGCACCGCCCTCATGAACCGCGTGGGACACGCGTTCTTCAAGGCGCGGATGCGCGAGGAGAACGCGATCTTCGGCGGCGAAGTCACGGGCCACTACTATTTCCGCGACAACTTCTACGCCGACAACGGTTTCATCCCGGCGCTGTTGATTCTCGAACTCATGTCGCGCAAGGGCCAGACGCTCCGCGAGCTGCTCGCGCCGCTGCGCGAGAAGTACTTCATCTCCGGCGAGATCAATACTCGCGTCAGCGACATGAAGAAGGTGCAGGAGAAGATCGACGCCATCGAGGCGCGCTACCAGGACGGCCGCGTCTATTCGATGGACGGTGTCTCGGTCGAGTCCGCCGACTGGCACTTCAACGTGCGTCCCTCGAACACCGAGCCGATGCTGCGCCTCAACCTCGAAGCCACGACGCAGGCGTTGATGGAAGAGAAGCGCGACGAGGTGCTCGCGTTTATCCGGGCTTAGGGGTCAGGGCTCGAGGCTCAGGCCGATCGCGCTTCACGTCGTCGCGATCGGGCGCGCATGCGGATCGGACACGCGGGCCGCAGCGTAATCTGCGCCTTCATCGGCACGGGCGAGCTGTCGACCCGCTCCAGGCGCCAGCGTCGCGCGAGCGTCGCAAGCACGAGGATCCCCTCCATCCACGCAAACGACTCCCCAATGCAGACCCGATTCCCGCCGCCGAAGGGAAAGTACGCAAACTTCGGCCGTGCCTGCTGGCGCTCCGGCAGCCACCGTTCCGGATCGAACCGCTCCGGGTCGGGGAAGAACCTCGCATCGTGGTGCAGGAGGTACTGCGAGAAGAGGACGACCGTCCCGCGAGGAATCGTATAGCCGCCGATCTCGACATCTTCGATCGCGCGCCGTCCGACGCCCCAGGCCGGCGGGTAGCATCGCATCGACTCGGCGAGCACCATCCGCGTGTATGGAAGCTTCGCGGCGTCATCCGCGCACGCCCGGCGATCGTCGAACACGGCGTTGATCTCCTGGTGCAAGTGTCGCTCGACATCTGGATGCTGAGACAGCAAGTGCCACGTCCACGTCAGCGCGTTCGCCGTGGTTTCGTGTCCCGCGAGAAACAGCGTCATCGTCTCGTCGCGGACCTGCGTGTCCGTCAAGCGAGCGCCGCTCTCTTCCTCGTCACATGCGAGCAGGAGCATCGACAACAGATCGCCGCGGTCGGAGGGATTCCGGCGGCGCTCATCGATGATCCGGTAGATCAGGCGATCGAGTGTGGCGACCGCCCGTCTGTACCGGAGCACCGTTGGAAGCGGTAAGCGTTCGAGGAGCGGCGCCAGCGGCGACATCGTCAGGGGAAAGACCTCGAACACATCGTTCAGCGCCTGGCGCACCAATCGCGCATCACTTTCGACGTCGGTGCCGAACAACGTGTCCCCGACGATCGTCAGCGTCAGCTGATTCATTTGCGCCGCGACGTCGAACTCCTCGCCGTCGCGCCATCGGTCTGCCATCCGGGCGGCGTGAGCGACCATCGTTTCCGCGTAGCCGGCGACGCGCTGCCTGTGAAAGGACGGCTGCACGAGTCGACGCTGCCGCAGATGCGCCTCGCCTTCGGCCGTCAGCAACCCGTCGCCGAGGAACCGCCTGGCCCGCTCCAGCGCACGCCCCTTCTTGAAGAGCCGCGCGCGGGTGACCAGGACATCCTCGACGTAATCCGGATGGTTCAGGAGCACCATCCGCTGCGGCCCGAGCTTGAACATCACGAGGTCGCCGTACTCGCGGGCGAGGCGTGCGAGCGCACCAATGCGATCGCCGCTGAATGCCGGGTAGGCCGCAAACCCGAAGAATCGCGCCGGAGGGCCGGGCGGAAGCCGCATGGTGTTACCGATAGGTGACCTTCGCAAGTCCCGCCTCAATCGACGCGCGATGCGGCTCCTCCCATGGAGGAAGTTTCAGGTCCTGTCCCAGGCACGGGAGCGCTTCGTCGATCGTGAAGCCCGGCCGAACGGTCGCAACCTCCAGCAACACGCCGCCCGGCTCCCGGAAGTAGATCGACTGAAAATATTGGCGGTCGCGCACTTCGGTGACCTTGCAACCGAAGCGAATCAGCTCTTCACGCAGCTGCAGCTGTTCCTCGGGTGTCGCGATGGCCAGCGCGACGTGATGAACCGTCCCGAGCCCGTTGATTGCGGCGCC
Source organism: Acidobacteriota bacterium (assembly GCA_046726015.1). Classification (GTDB taxonomy): domain Bacteria; phylum Acidobacteriota; class Vicinamibacteria; order Vicinamibacterales; family 2-12-FULL-66-21; genus QHWT01. The sequence continues at coordinate 1,210 of JBKOZS010000005.1, read as the reverse complement.
CGCATCAGGAGCCTCGACGATGTCGATCGTTTTTCCCGGCTCATCGCCATTGACCGCCACGCGCGTCCGCCCTTCCATCTCGTTGCCAACGGTAAAACCGAGGAGACGGGTCATCAGCTCGAGCGTTCGTTCTCTCGATCGGACGGTCATCGTGACGCTGTGCAGCCCGCGAATCGCCTCATTGGCTGACAGCGCCCCCGCCGTCCAGGGCGGCCGCCGATCGCGATCGTTCGCCACGAGCTCGAAATCGAGGCCGGATACGTCACGAAACACCAGCGCCTCTTCGCCGAAACGCGACGTGGGATCGGCCACGTGTATTCCCCGATCGCGCAATCGCGTCTGCCAGGACCCGAGCGTGCCTGACGGCACCGAAAAGGACGTGACCGTCACCTGCCCGGCGCCCTTGGTTCCGACGGGCACGCCTCGCCCGTGATATGGGAACGTGGTCCAGATCGTGCCGGGTGTGCCACGTTCGTTGCCGTAATAGAAGTGGTAAACGTGATGGTTGTCGAAGTTGACCGTTTTCTTCACGAGCCGCAGCCCGAGCGCCTCGATGCAGAAATCGAGGTCTGGCTGCGCTTCATCGACGGTGGCGGTCACGTGGTGAAGGCTGAGGATGGCCGGCATGGCACAGACTGATATACTGGATCTTTCGAACGCGGGATTAGCATAGTGGTAAGGCCCTGGCTTCCCAAGCCAGTTAGACGGGTTCGATCCCCGTAGCCCGCTTTTTTATCCGAGGGGCTTCGCCCCTCGGACTCCCCTACACGCTCACTCGCTGCGCTCGTTCGCTTTTACTCGAATGTTTTTGCGCGAACGCCACAGTGGCGAGTACTCCGCCCTGGCCGCGAAGCGCGACTGGTCCGCCGTAGCGGCGTAGCCGCGAAGGCGGAAGGTGGAGTCGAGTACGACGTGAAGCAGGCCGCCGCGGCGATCCGGGCGACGGAGTTGCCAGACGAATTCGCGTTCGATATTGAGACCGGCGGCGCACGGAGACCCGCAGCGGCGCGATAATCGGGCGTCGCGGGAGTACAGCATGTCAGACGACCGACTCCGGGTGTTGTTCATTTGCACGGGCAATTCCGCCCGGTCGCAGATGGCGGAAACGGTCCTTCGTCACGTGTCGCACGGGCGGATCGACGTCGTGAGCGCCGGGACGGCGCCGCAGCCCGACATTCACCCGATGGCGCGTCAGGCGATTCGGGATCTG
>JBKOZS010000004.1:0-17296 GCA_046726015.1 Acidobacteriota bacterium | reverse complement strand
CGATAGGAGATTGGCGGTCAAGTGAGCCAATCGTCATTCGACAATCCGTGAATCGCCAATCGTCAATCCGTCAGTCGCCACTCGGCAATCGCCAATCCGTGAATCGGCAATCTGCAGTCGGCAATCGCCAATCACAGGATGGCTCTGACGGATTCGCGGGCGTAGTCGAGGACCTGGGTGGGCAGCACGCCGAGATAGAAGGTCGCGATCATCGCCACGGCCAGACCCGCAAGTGCCGCCGTGCTGACGCGCGGGCGCGCGGGGGCGGCGGCTTCCTCAGTCATGTACATCATCACCACGATGCGCAGGTAGAAGAACACCGAGACGACACTCGAGAGCACGCCAATGATGGCGAGCCAGTAGAACCGCTCCTGGACGGCGGCGGCAAAGATGTACCACTTGCCGATGAACCCGGCGGTCGGCGGGAAGCCGCCGAGCGACAGGAGGAACACCGTCATGAGGCCCGCGAGACCGGGACGTGTTCGCCAGAGTCCCGCGAAATCGCGCAGCTCGTCGTGCGGACGGTCGGCCGTCCCAAGAAGCGCCACGATCCCCAGCGCACCGAGGTTCGCAACGGCGTACGCGAGCAGGTAGAACAGAACCGCGGCCTTGCCATCTTCGCTTGCGGCAACGATCCCCAGGAGCAGGTAGCCCGCGTGCGCGATGCTCGAATACGCGAGCATGCGCTTGATGTTGCTCTGGAGCACGCCCACCACGGTGCCGACGATCATCGTGGCGCCGGCAATGACGGACAGCACTGGCACCCACTGCCCTTCCAGCGGCTGCAGCGTCGAGAGGAACACGCGAACGAACGCGGCGAACGCGGCCGCCTTGACGCCCGTGGACATGAACGCGGTCACGATGGTTGGTGCCCCTTCGTACGCATCGGGCGTCCACATGTGGAACGGCACCGCCGATACCTTGAAGGCAAAGCCAACCGCGAGCAGGCCGACCGCCAGCATCGCAAGCGTCGAGTGCGTGCTGGACGCCATCGCCGTGGCGACCTGGTCGAGCCGCGTCGAACCGGCAATCGCAAACGCGAACGCAATCCCGTAAAGGAAGAAGGCGCTCGAGAACGACCCGAGCAGGAAGTACTTGAACGCGGCTTCGGATCCCGCGGCGCTGGCCCGCCGGATGCCCGTCAGCACGTAGACCGCGAGCGACAGCACCTCGAGCGCCAGGAAGATGACCAGCAGGTCGGTGGCCGCCGCCATCAGCATCATTCCGCTGATGGCAAACAGCGTCAGCGCGTAGTATTCGCCGGCCGGAATGTCCTCGCGCTCCACCACGTCATGCGAAAACACCATCGTCAGCACGCCGATGATGCAGAGGATGATGTTGATGAAGAGCGCGAAGTTGTCGGCGCGGACGACGCCGAAGCTGTGCGCATCGGTGTCCCAGAGGAAGTACGACGCGAAGCCGGCGCCGACGAGGCCGATGAGCCCGAGCCCCGAGATCGGCATGCGCTCGCCCGGCTGGCGGAACGCCTCGGCAAGCATGGCGGCCGCGCCCGACAGCACGATGATCAGAATCGGGATGATGGCGGCGAAATTATTCATTGGCGGTGGCCGATGTGCGCGGACGCTCAGCCGAGGTTCGAGGGTCGAGGTCCGAAGTCCGAGGTTCGAGACCCGAGGTCCGAGGTTCGAGGCCCGAGGTCCGAGGTTCCGTCGGCTGGGCCGACGCCGCTGCCGGTAACGTCCCGTGAATGCGATCGACGACCCGGACGACGGCGGGCTCCATCGGCCTCAGGAACACGCCCGGGAAGATGCCCATGGCGATGGCGGTCGCGACGGTCGGGACCAGGATCACCCACTCGCGGGGTGAGAGATCCGGAAGGCGCCGGTTCTTGTCGTTCGTGATGTCGCCATAATTCACCCGCTGGAACATCCAGAGCATGTAGACCGCCGACAGGATCACGCCGGTCGCGGCGACCGCGGCAAATTTGGGACTCCAGCGAAACGCGCCAAGCAGGATCAGGAACTCGCCAATGAAGCCGTTCATGCCGGGAAGCGCCACGGACGACAGCGTGATCAGCAGGAAGGCTGCGACAAGGCATGGCATGACGGCCTTCAGGCCACCGTACTCGGAGATGAGCCGCGTGTGCCGCCGGTCCGACAGCATGCCGACGATGATGAACAGGCCGCCGGTGCTGACGCCGTGGTTCAGCATCTGGTACACCGCCCCCTGCACCCCGTTCACGTTGACCGCACACAGGCCGAGCACCACGAATCCGAGGTGGCTGACGCTCGAGTATGCCACCAGCTTCTTCATGTCCGGCTGCACCATCGCGACGAGCGCGCCGTAGACGATGCCGATGACCGCCAGGATCGCGATGTATGGCGCAAACGCCGCGGCGGCGGTCGGGAACAGCGGGAATGCAAAGCGGAGGAGACCGTAGGTCCCCATCTTCAGCATCACGCCCGCCAGGATGACGGAGCCGGCCGTTGGCGCCTCGACGTGCGCATCAGGCAACCAGGTGTGGAACGGGAACAGCGGGACCTTGATCACGAACGCGAGCGTGAACGCGAGGAAGAACCACATCTCCATCGGCCACGACAGCGCGGTGCCGTAGAGAGCGGGCAGATCGAACGTCAGCGTCCCGGTCGAGGACGCGTGCGTGTAGGCCAGGCCGATGATCGCGATCAGCATCAGGATGCTGCCGACCATCGTGTAGAGAATGAACTTCACCGCTGCATAGATGCGGCGGTCGTAGCCCCAGATCCCGATCAGGAAATACATCGGGATGAGCACGGCATCCCAGAAGATGTAGAACAGGAACAGGTCGAGCGATACGAACACGCCGAGCATCGCGGTCTCGAGCGCCAGCATGAAGAACGAGAACAGCTTCACGCTCTTGTGCACCGACTGCCACGACGTCAGGAGAGACAGCGGCGTCAGGAACCCGGTCAGCACGACGAGAAACAGGCTGATGCCATCGACGCCGAGGTGGTACGAGATACCGAACGTCGGTAGCCACGCGTGTTGTTCGACGAACTGGTAATCCGGCGTCGACGGATTGAAGCGCGCCCAGAGCCAGAGTGTCGAGGCAAACGAGACCAGCGACACGGCCAGCGCCGTGTAACGCACGATGGGTTCGCGCTCGGCGCGGTCCCCGCGGCCGCCAACCAGCAGCACCAGGATGGCACCGACGAGCGGTATGAAAACAATCGTGGAAAGCATCAATACCTATCCGTCGATGCGCGAGGCGCGATGTGCCAGGCGCGAAAAAGCCGAGGCGCAAGGCGCGAGGCGCGAAAAACCCGAGGCGCGTGTCTCGCACATCGCACATCGCCGCACATCGCGCATCGCAAATCGCAGATCGCGTTCATCGCATCAAATACCACCCGAGAATCAACACGACTCCCAGGAACAACGACGCCGCGTAGGCGCGAATTGAACCGGTCTGCAGCCGGCGCAGGCTGCCGCTCGCGGCACGCACCGCCGCGCCGATGCCGTTGACCGTCCCGTCGATCAGCGCCGCGTCCGCTCCCTGCCAGAGCAGCAGCGTGGACCCGCGCTTGATCGGCTGCACGATGACTGCATCGTAAACCTCGTCGATGTAGTACTTGTTCAGCAGCAGCGTGTAGAGCGGGGCGGCGCTTCGCGCGCTCCTCGCCGCGGCCGCCCGGTTACGCAGCCAGAAGTACATCGCGACCACGATCCCCGCGACGGCGACGCCGACCGAGACGGCCATCAGCAACAGTTCGGTGCTCGTATCAGCGTGCGCGGCCTCTCCGTGCGCGGCTTCCCCGGCAGGTGCAGCTTCGCCCGGCGGCGGCGCGATCTGGAATTCACCGGCCGGCGCGACCGCATGTGCCTCGAACGATGGCTCGAGGAATGTTTCGATCTCGTTGCTGCCGCCGAGCGCGTGCGGGATCCCGACGACGCCGGCGACGACCGATCCGATCGCCAGCACGATCAACACGAGCGCCATGGCCGGCGGCGCATCGTGCAGGTGGCTCCCATGGCCGTGGGTCGCATGGCCATGGCTGCCGAGGTCCGAGGTGCGAGGTCCGAGGTTCGAGGTCCGAGGTCCGAGGTTCGAGGTCCGAGGTCCGAGGTTCGAGGTCCGAGGCCCGAGGTCCGCCGCTGAACGCGACGCGCCTGCCGCGCCGTAGCCGCCGTGCGGCGAAGGCGGGGTGACCGGAACACCATGTGCCGTCTTCTGTGCGGCCGGTTCTTCCTCTTCGGGATGCTCCGGCGGCGCGTCGTGACGACGTTCACCGTGGAACGTGAGGAAGACGAGGCGGAACATGTAGGTGGCGGTAAGGAACGCCGTCAGGAGACCAACGGCCCACAGCACCGTGCGGCCCGAGGCGAACGTCCTGAAGAGAATCTCGTCCTTGCTGAAGAATCCCGAGAACGGGAAGATGCCGGCAATCGCGAGCGCGCCAATCAGGAACGTCCAGTAGGTGATGGGCAGCCCTTTCTTCAGGCCCCCCATGTTCCGCAGGTCCTGTTCACCGGCCAGCGCATGAATCACCGCGCCCGACCCAAGGAAGAGCAGCGCCTTGAAGAACGCGTGCGTGTAGAGATGGAAGATGCCAGCCGCGTAGGCGCCGACGCCCATCGCGAGGAACATGTACCCGAGCTGCGACACGGTCGAGTACGCGAGCACACGCTTGATGTCGTTCTGCACGAGGCCGATCGTGCCGGCCATCAGGGCGGTTGCCACGCCGATGCCGGCCACGATCGCGAGCGTCTCCGGCGCGTGCGAGAACAGCACCGCGTTCCGGCCGATCATGTAGACACCCGCCGTCACCATCGTCGCCGCATGGATCAGCGCCGACACGGGAGTCGGACCTTCCATCGCGTCGGGTAGCCAGACGTACAACGGAATCTGCGCCGACTTGCCGGTCGCGCCGAGAAACAGCAGCAGCGTGGCGGTGGTCAGCACGCCCCAGCTCGCTTCGGGAGGCAGCGCCGCGACCTTCGCCGCAAGCTCCTGGAAGTCGAGCGTCGAGAACGTCGCAAACAGCAGCAGCATCCCGAGGATGAAGCCGAAATCGCCGATGCGGTTGACGACGAACGCCTTCTTGCCGGCGTCGGCCGCGGACTTCTTACGGAACCAGAAGCCGATCAGGAGATACGAGCAGAGGCCGACCCCTTCCCAGCCGACGAACATCACCGGAAAGTTCGCGCCGAGCACGAGCACCAGCATGAACGCGGCGAAGAGGTTCAGGTACGAGAAGTAGCGCGCGTATTCGCTATCGGTCTCCTCGTGCATGTACGCCGTCGAGTAGACGTGAATCAGCGAACCGATACCGGTGACGACCAGGATCATCAGCGACCCGAGCGGATCGACGCGGAGCGCGAACGGGATCTGCAGGTCGCCCGAGGGGATCCAGTTGTAAAGCGTCTGCTGGATCGCATGGTCGGCCGCGCGCGACGCCGCGAGCGCCGCCATGACCGACACCGCGAACGACGCGACCATCACCAGGCACGCGATCCCGCCCGAGACGACCTTCGGCAACCGCCGTCCGAGGAAGGCGTTGATGAGAAACCCCACGAGGGGCAGGAGCAGTATCAGCAGCAACATGTATCAGCAGGCCTCACCATCCCGCCTCGGACCTCTCGCGCCTCGACCGCACCTCGCGCATCGCACCTCGCACCTCGTCCACATCACCATCGCAGCGTAGTAAACGCATCGGGGCTCAGCGTCTCGCGATGGCGGAACAGCGAAATCACCAGCGCGAGCCCCACGGCCGCTTCGGCGGCGGCGACCGTCATGACGAAGAACGTGATGATCTGCCCGTCGACCGTGCCCAGGTAGCGGCCGACGGCGACGAACGTCAGGTTCACCGCGTTCAGCATGATCTCGATCGAGAGCAGGATCGTGATCAGGTTGCGCCGCAGGAACACGCCCGCCGTGCCGATGGAAAAGAGGATGCCCGAGAGCACCAGGTAATGGTTCAGCGTCACTTCAGCGCCCATCAGTGCTCCTTCCTGGCGATGACCACCGCGCCCACCATCGCGACGAGGATCAGCACCGACGTCACCTCGAACGCGAACGAGTGCGTCGTGAAGATCCCGGCGCCGATACGCGCCACGGAGCTGATCGACGCCGCCGTCGCCGCGTCATTGCTGAACGCGGTGGGGCCGATGCGCGAGAACGCCCAGACGGCCTCGGCTGCCAGCGCCAGCGACAGTACCACGGCAATCTTCATCCCGTGCGGCCCGAGCGAAGGCGGGATCACCTCGTCTTCGGTGTGCGCATTCAGCAGCATGACCACGAACAGGAAGAGCACCATGATTGCGCCGGCATACACGATGATCTGCGTGACGGCGGTAAACGGCGCATCGAGGAGAACGTAGAGTCCCGACAGCGCGCCAAACGAGACGATCAGCAGCATCACGCTGTGCATCGGGTTGCGCTGGCCGATGACCATCAGCGACGCGACGATCGCAATCGCCGCAAATACGAAAAAGGGGAGTGGCGCCATCTAATTCATCACAGCTCGCAGGCGTTTACCCGAGCCAGATCACGAGTGCCGCGGTCGCGATGAGATTCAGCGTCGCGACCGGCAGCAGGTACTTCCACCCGAACTCCATCAACTGGTCGTACCGATAACGCGGCAGCGTCCAGCGCATCCACACGTAGAAGAACAGGAGCGCCAGCGTCTTGAGCAGGAACCACATCCATCCGAGCCAGTCGGGCAGGAACGGGCCAAGCCAGCCACCGAGGTACAGGCTCGTGGCGACCGCCGAGACCGTGACCATGTTCACGTATTCGGCAAGAAAGAACAGGCCGAAGCTCATGCTGCTGTACTCAGTGTGGTAGCCCGCAACGAGTTCCTGCTCCGCTTCGGGAAAGTCGAACGGCGCGCGGTTGGTTTCCGCCACACCGGCCGTGAAGAAAATCAGGAACCCGAGCGGCTGCAGGAACAGGTACCACTTCGGGATGAAGCCCCACCAGTAGCCGCTCTGGTTCAGCACGATCTCGCGCAGCGAGAGCGAGCCGGCCATCATCACGACCGCCGCCAGCGCCAGGCCGTAGGAGATCTCGTAGCTAATCATCTGCGCCGACGAGCGCAGGCCGCCAAGAAGCGAGTACTTGCTGTTCGAGCTCCACCCGGCAAGCACGATGCCGTACACACCCATCGAGGTGATGGCGAACACCACGAGAATCCCGACGTTGACGTCGGCGACCTCGAGGCGCAGCGGCGGATCGAGCAATCCGAACAGCGTGATCTGCGTGCCGAACGGCACCACTGCGAACGCCGTCAGGGCGGTGGCCACCGAGAGGATCGGCGCCAGGATGAACAACAGCTTGTCTGCCGACTTCGGGATCAGCTCCTCTTTCAGCAGCAGCTTGAACACGTCCGCGAACGGCTGCAGCAGCCCTTCGAAGCCCACCCGATTCGGACCGACGCGGTCCTGGATGTAGGCGCAGACCTTCCGCTCCATCCACACCATGAACGCTGATGAGAGCACCAGCATGTTCATGACCACGAAGATGAGCACCAGGTGCGCGACGATGGTTGGATTGATGAATGAGGGCATATCTACGCTGTCCGCTTGTCAATGCTGAATGCCGAATGCCGAATGCCGAAAAGGATCCCGTTCGGAGCGAACTGGCTTCCAGATGTCGGCATTTGGCATTTGTCATTCGTCATTGACACCTCCCGGCGAGTCATCGTCAGTGTGCGAGCGCAGTTACACCCTTGGCCCGCCAATCCGCGGGGACCGTGCAACGCCCTTCGCGGATGTGCGCCTCGTACTCGGCGCGGAAATGCTTCAGCGTCGTCAAGGGCGGCGTCGCCTCCGCGTCGCCAAACGCGCACAGCGTCTTGCCGGCGATGTTGTTCGAGACGCTGACCAGCAGGTCGAGATCGCGCATCTGCCCTTCGCCGCGCTCGATGCGCGCGAGGATCTTCCAGAGCCAGTCGCCACCTTCGCGGCACGGCGTACACTTGCCGCACGACTCGTGCTTGTAGAAGTGCATCAGGTTCATGGCCGCCCACACCATGCAGGTCGTCTCGTCCATGACGATCATGCCGGCGGAGCCGAGCATCGAGCCCGCCTTCTGCACGCTGTCGAAGCTGGCCGGGATGTCGAGTTGATCCGGAAGGAGGATCGGAACGGACGATCCGCCCGGGATGACCGCCTTCAGCCGGTGGCCGTCGCGGATGCCGCCAGCGCGATCGAAGATCAGCTCCCTGAGCGTCGTATGCATCGACGCTTCGTAGACGCCCGGCTTCTTCACGTGACCGCTGATGCAGAACAGCTTCGGCCCGCCATTTTTCTCGGGACCAAGGCTCGCGAACCACTCCGCGCCGTTCGTCATGATGAACGGCAGGTTGCAGAGCGTTTCCACGTTGTTCACCGCGGTCGGGCAATCGTAGAGTCCCTGCACGGCCGGGAACGGCGGCTTGATGCGGGGCTGCGCGCGTTTGCCTTCGAGCGACTCGATGAGCGCCGTCTCCTCACCCGCCTCGTACGCCCCGGCGCCGCGGTGGATCACGATGTCGCAGTCCCACCCGCTGCCCATGATGTTCTTGCCGGCGTATCCCTGCGCGTAGGCCTTCGCGAGCTCCGCCTCCATCAATTTCTGGACGTGGTAGAACTCGCCGCGAATGTAGATGTAGGCCATCTTCGCGCCGATCGCCCAGCAGCCGATCAGACAGCCCTCGAACAGCAGGTGCGGGTTGCGTTCCATGAGCACGTGATCCTTGAACGTGCCCGGCTCGCTCTCGTCGGCGTTGCAGGCGATGTATTTCGGCTTCGGCGTCTTCTTGTCGACGAACTGGAACTTCATTCCGGTCGGAAAGCCCGCGCCGCCGCGCCCGCGCAGTCCCGACGCCTTGACCATTTCGATCACGTCGTTCGGCTGCGTCCCCAGCGCCTTCTTCAGCCCTTGATAGCCGTCGTGCTTCAGGAAGAAATCGAGAGTGTAGCTATTCGGTTCGCGAACGTAACGCGTCAGAATTGGATCCATTGTGTCTGATCGATCCCCCAGGCCGTCTGCCAACAGGCGTCAGCGTTCCACCTTCAGGTGACATCCCGACAGCGCCGCCAGTCCGCGCCCCTTCAGGTCGTCAACCAGCTTCGAACACGTCTCCGGCGTCGCCTTCTCGTGCCAGTGCTCGTTGTTGATCATCACCACCGGCGCGCGATCGCACGCACCAAGGCACTCGAACTCGAGCAGCGTGAACGTCCCGGACGGGTCGGTTTCGCCGATCCCGATGCCAAGCTTTTCGCTCAGGGTCTCGGTCACGCGCTCGGCACCCGCAAGCGCGCATGACAGCGTGCGGCACACCTGCAGCACGTACTTTCCCACCGGCGCCCTGAAGAACATCACGTAGTACGTCGCGACGTCCTCGACTTCCGCCGGCGTGATCCGCAGGAACTCGGCGACGTGCCGCATGGCACTGGCCGTGATGTATCCCTGCTGCTCCTGCACGAGATACAGCGCCGCCAGCACCGCCGACTTCCGCTGCTCGGGCGGATACTTGCTGCAGATCTCTTCCAGCTTCGCCGCGCGCTCCGACGTGAAGGCGAACGGCTCCCCCACCGCCATCAGTATCCGATCCGACTTCTGGAAGCCTTCGCTGCCGTACGGCATCAACGGATGAAAACTCATCGATCCACGTCTCCCATGACGACGTCGGTCGAGCCGATGACGGCGATGACGTCGGCGATCATCGCGCCTGCGATCATCTTCGGCACCGCCTGGCACGCATAGAGGCCGGGCGGGCGCGACTTGATCCGGTACGGCCGGTTCGATCCGTCGGACACGATGTAGAACCCGTGCTCGCCGCGCGGTCCCTCGATCGGAACGTACGCCTCACCGGGCGGCACCGTGAACCCCTGTGAATAAATCAGGAAGTGCTGAATCAGCCCTTCCATCTCGGTATAGACCTTGTCCTTCGGCGGCGGGACGATGCGATAGTCCTGGATGTCGAAGACGCCGCGTGGCGTGATGCGCTGCATCGCCTGCCTGGCGATCCGCACGCTCTGCCGCATCTCCTCGATGCGCACGAGGTACCGATCGTAGACGTCGCCGTTGGGGCGCGTCGGGACGTCGAACTCGTAGGTCTCGTAGCCCGAATACGGAAACGCCCTGCGCACGTCGTAGTTGATGCCCACCGCGCGCGCGAGGGGACCAACGAGGCTGTAAGCAATCGTGTCTTCCCGGGTCAGTACGCCAACGCCGCGCGTGCGCTTCAGCCAGATCTGGTTCTTCGTCAGCAGGTCCTCGTACTCCCTCAGCTTCGACGGGAACCGGTCGAGAAACGCGTTGACGGTGTCGTGGAACCCCGGCGGCAGATCTTCGCGGAGGCCGCCAATGCGCAGGTAGCTCGGGAACATCCGGAAGCCGGCGAGCATCTCGTTGACGTTCAGCAGCAGCTCGCGCTCGCGGAAGCAGTACATCATCACCGACACGGCGCCGATTTCGAGCGCGTGCGTGGCGAGCCACACGAGATGACTGCTGATCCGCTGCAGCTCCGCGATCAGCACGCGGATGTCCTTCACGCGCTGGGGGATCTTCGACTCGATGCCCATCAGCCGCTCGACCGACAGGATGAACCCGAGCGAGTTGGATTGCGGTCCCAGGTAGTCCATCCGCTCCACGAGCGGGATCACCTGCTGCCACTTCTTCTGCTCGGCGGTCTTTTCGATGCCGGTATGGAGGAACCCGATGGTTGCGTCCGCACTGACGACCGTCTCCCCGGAGAGCTCCAGGATGAGGCGCAGCACGCCGTGGGTGCTGGGGTGCTGCGGCCCCATGTTGACGGTCATTGTTTCGCTACGAAGTTCAGGCATGACTCGCGTAATGGCTCACGACTCAGGGCTCACGACTCAGGGCTCAGGGCTCAAGACTCATGGGGCTCAGGGCTTATGGCTCATGGCTCATGGCTTAAGCCGCGGCCTAAGCCCTAAGCCTTCAGCCCTGAGCCGCTCTCAATCAATTCACACATCACGTGCAGGAGCGTCCGATGCACTTCCTGCACGCGCGCCGTGTTCTCGTCGGGCACGTTCACGTGAATGTCGGCGGCGGTGCCAATCGCCCCCCCGTTGCGTCCCGTGAGCGCGATCGTTTTCAACCCGCGATCCCGCGCGACCTGAAGCGCGGCAACGACGTTCGCCGATTCCCCGCTCGTCGAAATCCCGAGCGCAATGTCCCCGGGGCGTCCGAGCGCCTCGACCTGGCGCGCGAACACCTGCTTGTACGAGTAGTCGTTCGCGATACTCGTCAGGATCGCGCTGTCAGCCGTCAGGGCAATGGCCGGCAATCCCGCGCGCTCCCGCATGAACCGGCCGACCAGTTCCGCCGCGAGGTGCTGCGCGTCCGCCGCGCTGCCGCCATTGCCGAACACCAGCACTTTCCGTCCCGCCGCCAGCGCCTCGTCGATCGCCTGCGCCGCCGTCAGCGCCGGCCCCAGGTTCCGTCGAACGCGATCGTGCAGCGCGATCGTCGCCGCGAATACCGCGTCGGCGAGCGTTGCGCCATCGCGCCCGGCCACGTCAGCCCTGCCGCGCCCGGCCGCGGTCCGGCTGCAGGCTCGCCGCGAACTCCTCTGGCGTGAGCTGCAGCGGCTCGTAGATTTTCGGCGTCATCTTGATCTGGACCGGGTAGTCCTTGCGCGCCGGGAAGCCTTCCCAGTCCTCCGGCATCAGCAGCCGCCGCAGGTTGGGGTGACCGTCGAATTCGATCCCGAACAGGTCCCACACCTCGCGCTCCGCCCAGTTCATCGCCGGCCACAGGCCCGACAGCGTGGGCATTCGCGGATCGTTGCCCGGCACCCGCACTTTGACACGCAGGCGCTTCGCCGTCTCGCCAAATCCCGGCACGCCCAGCGAGGCCATGTGGAGGACGACCTCGAAGCGCGGCTCGCGGGGCATGTAATCAACCGCCGTCATGTCGGGAACGAACTTGAACTGCAGCGACGGCGTGTCGCGCAGCGCGCGGCACACGTCGACGACATGTTCGCGCGCGATGTAGATCGCCGGCATGCCGTCGGCGGAGGGGGCAGTTTCGACGGAACCGTCAGGAACGGTTCCTTTCAATGCCTCGATGATGGCTTCGGTGTGCATGGCTCAGGGGCTTATGACTCAGCGCTCAGGCTGGCTCAGGGCTAAGCCGGCATAAGCCGTGAGCCTCGAGCCCTGAGCCGTTCACGCGGTCAGCTTCATCTGATCGATCTTCTTCTGGAGCTGGACGATCCCGTAGATGAGCGATTCAGGACGCGGCGGACAGCCGGGCACGAACACGTCCACCGGAACGATCTGATCGACTCCCTGGACGAGCGCGTAGTTGTCGAACACGCCGCCAACCGACGCGCACGCGCCCATCGAGATCACGTACTTGGGCTCGGGCATCTGGTCGTAGATGCGGCGCAGCACCGGTGCCATCTTCCGCGACAACCGGCCGGCGACAATCATCAAGTCGGACTGCCGGGGCGAGCCACGAAAGACCTCCGCGCCGAAGCGCGCGATGTCGTACCGCGACGCGCTCATCGCCATCATTTCAATCGCGCAGCAGGCGAGGCCGAACGTGACCGGCCAAATCGACGAGCGCCGCGCCCAGTTGGTCATCTTCTCGACCGTCGTCGTGAGAACAGGTATGTCCGGAAAATCAGCCATATCGGTGTAGAACTGTCATTCCCAGCAGGCCAGGCCTTCGGGCCCGGTCCTATTCGCGCTCACGGCCCCAGTCCAGCACGCCCTTCCGCCACACGTAGACATAGCCCGCGAACAGGATCGCGAAGAACACGATCAGCTGGACGAAGCCCACCCACCGCAGCTCGCGCAGGGCCATCGCCCACGGGTACAGAAAGGCAATTTCGATGTCGAAGAGCAGGAAGATCATCGCCACGAGGTAGAACTTGACGGGGTGGCGTTCGCGCGCGTCGCCGACCGGCGGCATGCCGCATTCGTAGGGCGCGAGCTTCTCCGGCGTCGGCTTCTTCGGGCCAACCAGCTTCGATACGCCAATGTTGAAGGCGGCAAAGCCGGTCGCGAAGGCAAGCATAATAAGGATAGGAAGCCAGCCGTGCATCAGTGTTCAGCGCTCGTCAGACCGCTTGTGAATAATTTCTCAACCGTTCAACCTCCGGATGCTATCACAATCGCTTCGCCATGCGAGTAGCGTGGTTCAGCCCCGTGCCGCCTGTGCGTTCCGGGATCGCGGGGCGGAGTGCTGAGCTTATCGAGGCGCTTCGTCAGCGCGGCCTCTCGATAGATGTGTACGTGGATGAACCCGTTGCGCGAATCGCGCGTGACGTGAGTTCCGCGCACGATTTCGTGTGGCGGCATTGCCAGCAGGCCTACGATCTCAGCGTTTTTCAGTTCGGCAACTCGTCGCACCACGACTATGCGTGGCCGTATGCACTGAAGTATCCCGGCCTCGTCGTCATGCACGACACGCATCTGCACCATGCGCGTGCTGCATTGCTGCTGCGCGAGAAGCGAGTCGCGGAGTACCGGGCCGAGTTCGCCTGGAACCACCCGCACGTGAACCCGGACCTGGCCGAGATCGCGATCGCGGGGCTGGACAGCGCGCTTTACTACCAGTGGCCGATGGTCCGAACGCTCATTGAATCGGCGCGGCTGGTGGCCGTTCACGGCGAAGGCGCACGCGCTGAACTGCTGGAATCGCTTCCCGAGTCGGCAGACCGGATCGTGTCAATTCGGCTCGGCGAAGGCGAAGTGCTCAGCGAGCAACAGGAGCGCGACTCGCGGCAGCGCGTGCGGGCCGCGCACGGCATTCCCGGCGACGCGATCGTCTTTGGCGTTGTGGGTGGTTTGACGCCGGAGAAACGGATTCCGCAGGCGCTCGCCGCGCTCGCGGCGGTGCTCCCGCATGCGCCAAACGCTCGCCTGTTGCTCGCCGGGGCACCGGCCAGCCACTACGACGTGCGCGCCGACATCGCCGCACGCGGGCTCGACGATCGTGTCATCGTCACCGGCTATCTTGCATCGGACGCGGAGATCACGGCCCATCTTGCCGCGTGCGACGTGACGTTGAACCTCCGGTGGCCCACGGCGCGCGAAACGTCGGGCCCCTGGCTGCGCGCCCTCGCCGCGGGACGCGCGACGGTGATCACGGACCTCGTCCACGTCACCGGTCTCGCGTCGCTCGACCCGCGCACGTGGACAGTGAACCATGCCGAGGCACCCGTCTGCGTCGCCATCGACATCCTCGACGAAGACCACTCTCTGCGGCTGGCAATGCGGCGACTGGCGGCGGACGCCGCCCTGCGTGCGGCCCTGGGGCAGGCGGCGCGCGAGTGGTGGGCACGTGAGCATTCGGTTGACGTGATGGTGGATGACTACGTGCGGGCCATGACGCAGGCGATCGAGCTCCCGCCGCCCCGGGCGGAGCTACCCGCGCACGCGCGGGATTCGGGCGATCAGCTGCTGCACCGGTTACTCGAGCCGTTCGGCCCGGACGTCACTGCACGTATCCAAGTGCCTTGAGACGCTCGAGCACGCGCGGCTGAATCGGCGCCGCCTGCCCTCGTACTTTTTTCCCCGCTGTCGCCGCCGAGGCCAGGATCTTCGCTAGCAGATCACGATATCGCTCGGTCTCGTCGGGATGCGAGCCGACGACGTTCTGCTGTTCGTGCGGGTCTTCTTTGATCCGGTAAAGCCGGTGCCCGCCCTGGAGGCTCGAGATGAATTTCCACTCGCGTGTCCGCAGCGAATAGAGCTTGCCCGGGATCTCCGAGTAGGCGTACTGTTCCCCGTCCTCTTTTCCTTCGAGCACGCGCCAGATATCGGCGCCGTGGAGTCCCTCCGGCGCCGTCCTGCCCGCCTGTGCCGCGAGCGTCGGCATCAGATCGACTGCCTGCGTTTCCACTTCACGAATGCCCGGCTTCAGACCGGGCGCAGCCACGATGAGCGGCACGCGGACCATCTCGTCATAGAGCGTGCGGTTGTGATCGAACCCGCCGTGATCGAAGAATTCGTCGCCGTGATCGGCCGTCAGCGCAATGATGCTGGTGTCGAACAGTTTCCGCGACCGCAAGCCGTCAAAAAACCCGCCGAGCGCGGCATCGGCCTGGCGGATCTCCCCGTCGTATAGCGCTTCGTAGAAACGCGCATCCGTCGACCCGTCCTGCGCAATCCACCTGGGAATCGTCTCTGGAGGAACGAGCAACGGCGGCGTACGCGAGGGAAACATGCGACGGTACGGCTCGGCAGGAGTGTAACTCGCGTGCGGTTCCATCAAGTGGAACCAGAGGAACAGCGGCCGCGACGTGTCCCGCGCATCGATCGCCTGCAGCGCACGGGCCGTCACATCAGCGGCGTTGCCGAACTCGCCGTCGCCGGACAGGAACTCGTACTGGCTGAACCCCTGGGCAAAGCCGAATTCGCGGAGCAGAAAAGGATTCGTGTTGAGTCCGACGGTCTGGTAGCCGGCAGCCGCGAGCTGTTCGGCCAGCGTGGTGACCTCGGAGTCGAGTACATCCGTCAACGGGATGTTCGCCGGCACCCGCCCGGACATCGCCGCGGTGAAGTGCACAGCGGTCGTGAAAACCTTGTGGGCGGTGGGAAACAGGCCCGTGAAGAGCGACGCGATCGATGCCTTCGTGTAGGGCGCCTGCGAGATGTGATCGCGAATCACGACGGCGCCCCGTGCGAACGCATCAATGGAAGGAGACGTGGGCCGATCGTAGCCATAGATGCCGAGATGGTCGGCCCTGAGCGCGTCAATCGTGATCAGGATGATATCGGGCTGCCGCCCTGTGATGGCTGCTACCGAGGACGAAGAGCGCGTGCATGCGAGGGAGCCGGCGGCCACCGCGAGCGCCGCCACCGCCAGGCTGCGCCGCAGGACCGTGCTGACGTTCAATTGACACGGCATCACGCCGATTGTACTCTCCGATCACAGTGACGATCACGTTGAACGGTGAGCCGTTCTCCATCCCCGACTCGCTCACGATCACGGATCTTCTTGCCCGGCTCGAGATCGATCCGCGCGGTGTGGCCGTCGAGCGCAACATCGCCGTCGTCAAGCGCGGCGCCTACGACACCACGCAGATCGTCGACGGAGACGAGATCGAGATCGTCAATTTCGTGGGCGGAGGCTGATTCCTGGTTTCCTGGTGGCCCCTGAGTGAAGCATATGATTCCCGATCCTTTCGTCATCGCCGGCCGCACGTTCAGCTCTCGCCTTCTGATTGGAACCGGCAAGTACCCGTCGAACCAGATCATGGCGGCGGCGCACGAGGCGTCGGGCGCCGAGGTGGTGACGGTTGCGGTTCGTCGCGTGAACGTCACCGACCGCAGCAAGGAATCGCTGCTCGACTATATCGATCCCAAGCGCTACTTCCTCCTGCCGAATACCGCCGCCTGCTACACGGCGGAAGATGCCATCCGCACGGCACGCCTGGCGCGCGAGGTGGGACTGTCGCACTGGGTGAAGCTCGAAGTGATTGGCGACGAGAAGACGCTCTTTCCCGACAATGAAGCGCTCCTCGAAGCCACCCGCGTGCTCGTCAAGGAAGGATTCGTCGTCCTTCCCTACACGAATGACGATCCGGTGATCTGCCGCAAGCTCGAGGACGCCGGCGCCGCGGCGGTCATGCCGCTGGGTGCGCCGATCGGATCGGGTCTCGGCATCCAGAACCCGAACAACATCCGCATCATCAAGGAGCAAGCGGGGGTGCCGGTGATCGTCGACGCGGGGGTCGGCACGGCCTCGGATGCGACCGTCGCGATGGAGCTGGGTGCGGATGCGGTCCTGATGAATACGGCGATCGCGCTCGCGCAGGATCCGGTCGCGATGGCCCGTGCGATGCGCCTGGGCGTGGAGGCGGGCCGAATCGCGTATCGCGCCGGGCGCATCCCCCGCAAGGCGTATGCATCGGCCAGCAGTCCGCTCGACGGGACGATCGCGCCAGCGGCACTGGCCCGCGGCTAGATGGGCGAGTACGAGCGCCTCGAAGACACGCTGAAGCGGCTCAAACATGAGCGCGACGAAGCCGATCGGCGCTACAACGACGCGTTGACAGCGCTCGACCGGGCCGTGATGCGGATGCCGGACCTGCCGCATCCGCCGCCGGGCTACGACGAACACCAGATCACACCGCTCAATCAGTCCTGGGACATCGCCGCGCCACCTGGTTCCGCGGGCGTCAAGGGACGCATCGCGGCGCTCATCTGGCGCGTGATGGCACCGACCGTCCAGAAACAAGCCGCCTTCAATTCTCGCGTGGTCGATCACCTCAATCGCAACGTCGCCTCACACCGCGAAGCGCAGCGCGCCATCGACACGACGATCGCGCTGGTGCGCGATCAGTTGTCAGCGTTGATCACGTTCCAGGTACGGCTGATCCAGTAC
>JBKOZS010000003.1:0-22585 GCA_046726015.1 Acidobacteriota bacterium | reverse complement strand
CGCCGGTCCCGGGTACGAACACGAACTGCAACTGGAAGGGAATCCCGGTCGTATGCGGGCCGCGCGGATTGCCCCCCGGCCCACACTCGCTCTACCGCAACAACGGCGACGCGACCTTCACCGACGTCACTCGTGAGGCCGGCATTTCCGGAGCGTCGAAGACGTACGGCATGACGGTCGTTGCCGCCGGTACAATCCGTTCCACGCCCACAACGCCTCCTTCACGGTCGGCGGCCCAATCATCCCCCGCAAGCAGTTCTTCTTCTTCTTCGCGGCCGAACCACTGCGCTCCTCGGCGTCCACGGGAAACCAGACGATCTTTTTTCCGGACCAGCAGTTCGCCGTGTGGGCGCAGCAGAACTATCCAAACACGTTCGGCACGCGCATCCTGAACACGTACCTGCCGAGCGCGGCGACGATCAGCGGCGTCTCCAAGACCGCGGCCGACGTGTTTCCCGGCACGTGCGGGACACCCGCGACAAACGGCCTGCCCTGCTCGACCGCCATGATCGATACGGGCATCTTCAACTCGAGCAACTTCCGCGACGGCGATCAGAACTTCGTGCGGATCGACAAGCACCTGAAGTCCGACAGGATCTACGGGAGCGCGTTCTGGACGAACCTGAACTACGGCGGCCCGGCCGTGATCCCGCAGTTCTCGACGACCAACCACAACACCCAGCAGGCATTTCAGCTGAACTACACGCACGTCTTCAGCCGGAGCACGCTGAACGAGGCAATCTTCGCGCAGAACCGGATCGAAGGGTTCATCGGCGAGACGGGTGACTTCACGATTCCGTCGATCTCGGTGACGGGACTTTCGGTGGGCTATGGTGTCGGTTTCGCCCAGGGCGATTTCATCCAGCACAACTATCACTGGCGCGACGTGCTCACGCACGTTCGTGGCACGCACGTCCTGAAGTTCGGCTACGAGGGCTGGTTTGGCGACGACGTGGAGCCGTTCCAGGGACCGTGGTCGCAGCCGAAGTTCAGTTTTGACAACCTGCTGACCCTGGCGCAGGATGCGCCGCTCACCGAGGGTGGCGTGATGTACGACCCCGTGACCGGCCAGCAGAAGCTGTGGGAATGGAACGCCGCGTCGAGAACCTGGGGCGTGTTCGCGCAGGACACCTGGACCGCCCGTCGCAACCTGACCGTGACGCTCGGCTTCCGGTACGACGATCAGGGAAATCCCTATTCACGGACCGACACGACCGTCTTCGGAAATTCCGGCAGCCGGAGTTCTCGGAAGTGGATCTGGCGGCATTCAAGGACACGCGACTGGCCGGGCGGTTCAATTTCCAGATCCGGTTCGAATTCTACAACCTGTTCAACTACGACAATTTGTATCTCGGCAACGACCTGTCGAGCGGCGGCTTCGGGAAGGCCATCAGCCAGCAGCTGCCGAGATGGTGGCAGATCGGAGCGAAGCTGACATTCTAGGCTGGCGCGGTCGCGCGCCAGCCATCATGCGCTGAAGCGGGTATCACGGGTTCGCGCCGTGCGCACGGAGCACCGCCGCAAGTTCGGTCAGTCCGTGCGCCAGCAAAAGGTCGGCGACGGTGCGTCCCTTTTCATCGCGCGCGTTCAGATTCACCCCGCTCGCGACGAGCAACCGAATCATCTCTTCCAGCCGCGGATCTTCCGGATTCAGGCGGAACGCAAGGGGCTGGCCCCACTGGTCACGTGCCTCTACCAGGGACGGATCGTCGCGCAGCAGCGTCGCCACCCGTTCAACGCCGCCGGCGCGCACCGCATCGATGATCGACGCCGATGGGAGCAGGTAATCGACGACCTCGCGCTGGTTGTTGTAAAGCGCCCAGCCGATTGCCGTCGCGTGAAAAGCGAGGTCGCGGAGACCGGGATCGGCGCCGAGCTCCAGGAGCAGCGTGACCATCTCGAGTCCGCCCCAGCCTGCAGCGTTGTGGAGTACCGTCCGATCCATACCGGTTCCGGGCACCATCCCGTTGATGTCGATGCCGAGGCTGACGATCAGGCGGATGCCGTCAGGCTGCTTCGCCTCCACCGCCCGATGCAGCATGTCCATGCGGCCGTGATGGCCAAGCCGTTCGAGCAGCGTCGGGTCGGCGGCAAGCCGCGCGCGCACCTCGTCGCCGTCTCCGCCGATACAGGCGAGCGCGAAGGTTTCGACGGGGTCGAGATCGATTTTCGCCGAGCCGTGCTGGAGCAGGTACTCGCCAATCTCATGATGACCGGCGCGCACGGCTTCCTCGTACGGCGTGCGGTTACTACGCAGGCTCCTGCCATTGACGTCGACGCCGTGCGCGATCAGGAGTTTCACTCGCTCGAAGAATCCGTGCTGCGCCGCCGCGCAAAGTTCGATCGCCAGCAAGCTGGCCGGATTGAAACGCGCATCGTTCAGCCGTTTGATCCACGGGCCGCCCTTTTCTTGTCCCAGCCCGTACGCAAACAGCAGCCGCAAATGATCGTTGTTTTCGCGAAAGTGGCGGTTGTACAGCGTCTGCGCATCGTTCGGATCCGCGCCTGCTTCGAGCAAAAGTCGCGCAAGCGCATCGCCGTCGGGATGCGGCGGCTGATTCGGCCAGTCCTCGCCACGACCGAAGGCGCCGGTCAGCGCCGTGAACGCATAGCTGCCCTCGAGGAGAAAACCGGCGTTTGGATCGGCGCCTCGCGAGAGCAGCAACCTGGTGATGTCGATGGTCGATCGGTTCGGACGCCCCGCGTCGATGCGCGAGTAGCACGCGTATAGCAGCGGCTCCCAATTGAGCGGCCCGCCTTTCCGGTTCACCAGGCCGGGATCGCGATCGAGCACGCCCCCGAGTGCGTCGACTGCTCCAGCTGCGGCAGCAGCGTAGATGTTCGTGCGCGCCAGCTCCGGATCCTCGTCGATCATGCGGCGCGCTTTCTCGGGCCAGGGATGGAGTCCACTGTATGTGAGGCAGGCGAACCGGACGAACAGGTCGACTGGCGATGCCGGATCCGGAACGGATGGTGGAATCCAGACGAACGGTTCGATGTCGTTCAGATGTTGTTTGAGCTTCGCCCAGCTGGCGAATCCAAACGAGCGCGCCGTCACCAGCTGCGCATCGGCGAGCGTGAAGTGTGCATCCACGCGATCGGCGCGCGGGTGAAACTCCTTCACCATCGCGAGCGCGTCGCCCGCGGCGGTCGCCACGGCGGCGCGTAACCGCTTCGCGTCTTTTCGGAGATGCTCGAGAGAGGGATTGTTCGGGAGCGGACGTGCCGGCATAGCGACCTCCTCACCCGCGCGAGCGGGCGCAGTGGCCTGCGGTCCGCAGCATCAGGCGAGGAAGCAGCTTGCCTTGATTGAACGACGATTCGGGCGGGCTTGGCCCTTTCCGCGGACTGGGAGCGTCCCGAGCGCTCGCGTCCACTGTAGCAGACTTCTCCGTCATCGGCCTGCATCGACCCGAAACGTCTTCGTGCCGACTGGCTGGCCATCGAGAAACACCTCGGCGCGATAGTCCCCGGGCGGAAAGCCCGCGACGCTCCGAAGGCTGAAGTCGGTCGCGGCGAGATCCCGGTAGGACACTTTCTTCTGTGGCTCGTCGACGACGCGTCCCTCGTAGGTCCAGCGGACGCTGAGGGTGCCGGAGCCGACGCCCGCCGTACTCACCGATAAATAGATGGTGTCCCGTGGCGCGAAGGTCTCAGTGGGATTGGCGATCGTACTGTCCGCGTTCACCGATCGCCCGAGCTGAATCCCCGTCACTCGAAGATTCGACCCGCATCCGGTGAGACAGGCGAGCACTAAGAAGATAGATAGTTGGCATCTGAATGTGTGCATAGGGAACCAGTTTGGCGATCGATCCGCAGGCACTCATCCGCGCGGCGTGCAGACGAAAGGCTCGCGTCAAATAACGCTGTCGGGATCTCCACGAAGCACGTTCATCGTCTATGCTATTCGCCCAGGACCCAAGGGAGAACACGATTCCATGATCCTCCGGCCGGTGCGTCGCCCGTTAGTGGAGATTATGACCTTGACGGCGCTGCTCGCGCTGGTGCCGTGCACGGCCAGAGCCCAGCGCGCCAAATCCCCTACCGATGCCACGGTATTCGTGAGGCTGATCGGCAGCGTTCACGTCGAATTCGACGATATCGACGGCAAGCAGGTCGCCGACGTGGATCACGTCGAGATCGGCAGTGGCAGCGGCTTCGTCGTTTCGCCCTATGGCTACGTTCTGACGAACGATCATGTCGTCAGAAACAGCGAACAGTTCAAAGTCACCAAGGGTTTGCGGCGTGCAACCTTCACGCTGAAGGTGGCGTCAATCGAGGTCTGCTTCAGGCCGGAGGCGACGGCTGCACACGCCATGTCGTCCCCGTGCTTCCCGGCGTCAGTCACGGCATCGGATTCGACGCAGGACCTCGCACTGCTTTACATCAGCGGATCGAATTTTCCGTACATTGCCCTCGGCGATTCCGATGCCATCGCGCCGGGACTGGCGGTGGACGCGCTCGGGTACCCGTTCGGCCGCGACGTCGAGGTCGGACGAGTCGCGACCGTGCAGGACATCGTGCCGGACGTCAGCACCACGCCGGGCGCGATCTCGGCGCTGCGAGCCAATGACGCCGGCGAGCGGCGCTACCTGCAGATCACCAACAGCGTGAATCCAGGCAACAGCGGCGGCCCCATCGTCAATCGAGACGGCTTTGCGGTCGGCGTGCTTCGCTCGAGATTGACGAACGCGGCGGGAATCGGGTTCGCCATCGCCATCAATGACGTGAAGGAGTTCCTCGAATCCCGCGGTCTCGATCAGCTGCTGCCCGCGCGCCGGCTTCGTTTAGGGACTCTGCAGACGTTCGAAGCAAAAGAGATCGCACTGCGCCTGCCCGACGGGTTCGCCGACGTGTCGCCATTCCCATCTCACGTTGAAGGGACCGCAGGCGCCAGCGAACTCACGCTGCGAATCGATCGCGTCCTGTCATCGTGGAGTTCGACGAAAATCGCGCAGACGCTGATCGACACCCGGACGTTCGAGACGCTCCCGATGACGGCGCAGGAACGCCGCCTGTCCGCGCAGCCCGGCGATCCGTCGCTGGTGCGCGGCGGCGCCGTGGCAACTGCCGCCGACTCGACCCGGGAGATCAGGATGGAGTACGCCGTCCTGGACCTGGGGGGCGAGAAGCTCGTCGCCCGCTACGTGGGGCCGGCCGAGTGGATAGCCTTCAACGAAAGCGTGCTGGGTGAATCGCTGGGGAGCCTCCAGGGACGGCGATTCTCCGCCGATCAACTGCCGCCGGTTGAAAAGCTGGCCTGGTCCATGGGTGTCGAGAGCAGCGTGCCGATGCCGGCCGGGTGGGTCGTCCAGCCGGCCGGGCCTTCGTCATGTGCCGGCCTGCCGCAGCCGGGCGCCGTGGCGACGGCGTCGCGGGCCCGCGACGCCACGATCGTCCTTCGGGCGGCCATCTGGTCCGGCAGCGACGTCGTTCCCGATGCGGCGGCCTCATCCTGCTCGTCCCGCCGTGGTTCCCTCGGCAGCGCGTCATACGCTCTCGCTGCGACGTGGCTCGGGACGCCGTACGTGATCGAAGGCGTTTTCGCGCGCGTCGGTTCGAGGATCGTGCAGCTGGAAGTGTTGTCGACCGATCAACGAAGCGCGGTCGCGCGCGGCCTGCTGACCGAGTGGCTGAGGAAGGCCACGGAATAGAAGCGTCAGCGCGTTCCCACTCGCGCCCGGCTCACCTGCCTCTGACCGCCTCGTGTAGTCGCGAAATGAGAGCATGAGCAACGCCACGACCGCCACGCTTCTGGTGAGCTGCCGCGACCGCACCGGTCTCGTCGCGGCGCTGTCTGATTTCGTGTTTCGTCACAACGGCAACATCCTCGATGCAGACCAGCACGCAGAGCGAGCGGAGGGAGAGAACGGGTTCTTCTTCATGCGCCTGCGTTGGGATCTCGCGCGGTTTGAGCTTGACGAGTCCGCCATGCGCGAGGCGCTCCGCGCGGTCGGCCAGCGGTTCGACCTGACCTGGGAGCTGACCATCGACAGCAGGCTCCCGCGCGTGGCGATCTTCGTCAGCAAGACGCCGCATTGCCTCTACGACCTGTTGCTCTGCCGCCAGCTTGGCGAGCTGGGCGGCGACATCGTCCGGGTGATCTCGAACCACGACGTGCTCGAGGAGGTGTGCCGCCATTTCGACGTGGCATTCACGCATACGCCGGTCGACCCCGGCAATCGTGGCGTCGCGGAGGCGACCCAGATCGCGATGCTCGACGAGTTGCAGGTCGATCTCGTCGTGCTCGCCCGGTACATGCAGGTCCTTTCACCGGCATTCGTCGACCGTTGGCCCGGCAAGATCATCAACATCCACCACTCGTTCTTGCCAGCGTTCGTGGGAGCCCGGCCTTACCACCAGGCGAAAGAGCGCGGCGTCAAGCTCATTGGCGCCACCGCTCACTACGTCACCCAGGACCTGGACCAGGGACCGATCATCGAGCAGGATGTGTGTCGCGTCAGCCACCGGGATGACGTGGACGATCTCGTGCAAAAGGGTCGCGAGCTCGAACGGCAGGTGCTGACGCGAGCCGTGCGCTTGCACCTGCAGCGCCGCGTGTTGATTTTCCGGAACCGAACGATCGTGTTTGGCTAGCGGTTTTCTTCCGATTCGGTGGGCCCGCTATTCGTGTTGAAGAGCGATCATGGGGTCGATCCGCGACGCACGGCGCGCCGGTACGAGACCCGCCACGATCGCAACCACGATGAGGATGAGTGAGACAACCGTAAGGGTGCGCGCGTAAGCCAGCGGGAATCCGTAGAACAACGTTGTCATCAGGCGCGCCGCGACCAGCGCGAGGACGACGCCAATGGCAAGTCCCGCGAGCGTCAGCCCGAGCCCTCGCGTGCTGAAGGACACCAGGATGTCCCGGGCGCTCGCCCCTAACGCCATGCGCACGCCGATCTCGTTCGTGCGTTGCGCAACGGCGTACGACAAGACGCCGTACAATCCGATCGACGCGAGCAGCAGCGCAAGCAGCGCGAAGACGCCGAGCAGCACGGTATTCTGCGTCGGCACCGCCAGCTGGCGCGTCACGATCTCTTCGATCGTCTGCACGCGCGCGACCGGCTGGTTCCTGTCGAGCGACCAGATCGCGCGCCGAACGGCAGGAACAATCGATGCCGGCGGCACGGCCGTGCGCACCACGATGCCGCTCGGCTGGTCATTCGTTTGATCGGCCTGGTCGTGGAGGCGGTAAATGGCCGGCTGCACTTCCTCCGCGACGCCGCGATCGCGTATTTCCTTCACGACGCCGACGATCGAGTACCAGTACGCCTTGTCGCCCCAGCGTCCGAACTGGAACCGCTCGCCGAGCGGCGATCGTCCGGAAAAATGACGATTGGCAAACGTTTCATTGATGATCGCCACGGGTTTCTCAGACCGCCGATCGGTCGCGTCGAAGAATCGACCCTCGCGTAACCGTGCACCGACGGTCGAAAAATAGTCACGCGTGACCACGCGCGACAGCGCGATCTGTTCGCGCGCCTCTCTGTTGGCCTGACCCGGGAAGATATAGAAGGTCGACTGGTCGTTGACCGTCAGCGGAATGCGCGAGATCGCGCCCGCGTTGACGACACCGGGAATCGCGCGAACTTTCTCCAGTTCCGCGTTGACGAACGCCACGCGCTCCTCGAAGGTTCGATAGCGAAACAGCGGCGTCACGAACGTCAGTACGCTGTCACCGCGGATTCCAAGATCGAGGTGTCGGAGCTGTTGAAAGGTCTGCAGCAGCAACCCGCCGGTTGCCAGGAGCACGACGGCGAGCGCCGTTTCGACCACGATTAGCGAGTGTTGAAAGCGATAACTGCGGAAACCGGCCTGGCCCCGGCCGCCGTCGCGCAGTCGTTCCTGTAACGCGACGTTCGAGCCGCGGACAGCGGGCACCAGGCCAAAGATCACGCCTGCCGCCGTCGCACTCGCGGCGGAAAACATCAGCACCCGCCAATCGAGGCTCAGCCGCACCTGCGGCATCGTCTCGGGGATCAGCGTCTCGAGAAATCGCATCGCCGGAAGCGCGAGCGCGAGTCCAGCGAGGCCGCCCAATCCCGCGAGCATCAGGCTCTCGATGAGGAACTGCGCAATCAATCTGCCGCGCGCCGCGCCGAGCGCTGCGCGCATGGCCACTTCGCGACGGCGGCCTTCGCCGCGGGACAGCAGCAGGTTCGCGAGATTGACACACGCGATCAACAGCACCGCCGCCGTTGCGCAGAGCAGCACTACCAAGGATGTGTAGGTCTTGCCGGCCAGATCTTCGCGCAAAGATGACACGACCGCCGATCGTGCCGGCTGCACGTGTGCTGCCGAGACGCGCAGGCTCAAGGCGGCCATGGCGTCCTGGGCCTGCCGCAGCGTGACGCCGGGTTTGAGCCTGGCGACGCACTGCACATCGTGCCATCCCCAGTTCCTCAGCATGCCGGCGGAGAATGAGGTTGGCATCCAGACGTCGATGTCGCGCGTGGGCATGAAGTAGAACTCGCGCGGCATCACGCCAACGATCTCGTAGCGGTTGTCGTTCAGCGAGATCGTGCGGCCCAGCACGTCCGCCGATCCGCCAAAGCGTCGCTCCCATAATCCATAACTGATGACCACCACGCGGGCGCCCCGGGTATCTTCGTCGTCTGTGAACACGCGTCCGATGAGCGGCTGAACGCCGAGGACGCTCCACAGATTGGCGCTGACCTTTCGTGCGGGCAGGACATCGGGTTCGCCATTATCCGACACGGACGCGTCTCCAGGCTGGCTGGCGGCGATATCCGTGAACACGGTGTTGAGACGCCGCCATTCGAGCCATTCGGGCGGCGTCGTAAAGAATTTCGGTGCACCGGTGCGGTTCGACTCTCCCCACACCATGACCAGGCGGTCGCCATCGGTGTACGGCAGCGGCTGAATCAGGACCGCATCGACGGCGCTGAACATCGCGGTGTTGGCGCCGATGCCGAGCGCCAGCGTGGCGATGGCGATTCCCGAGAACGCCGGGCTGCGACGGATCTGACGAAGGGCGTAGCGCGCGTCGCGCACGACATGCTCGAGCCCCGGTACCCCGCGCTGCCCGCGGAGCGCCTCCATTGCCTGCGTGCGGCCGCCTGCAGCAATCGCCGCTGTGCGCGCCGCCTCCGCCTGCGAGAGGCCACGCCGCTGCGCCTCTTCGGCGGCGAGGTCGGCGTGCAACCGCAACTCCTCTTCGAGGTCGTTATCGCCTCGTCCCGGTGACACCGTGCCCCATAGGCGATAGAGCCATTCGCGAAGCACTCGCATGGAGCCTCCGGGCCTCAGGATGACCCGCGAAGCACGGCCGCGCGTCTATTAGACACGACAATGGAGTAACACGAGCCGTATTAGAGTGTCAAATGGAGCAGGAATCCCAGGACGCGCGTCTACTACGGATGATTCCGCGCTTGCGGTCGAAGCCCGCGAGGATCAGCGGAAGAAGCCGCCCTGCAGAATGGTGCCGTCGCCGCACTGGACGCGCACCTGGTCGCGTGAGACGCCGAAATGTCCCAGGTTTGCGGTCATCGAACCCTCGCCGCCCGAGAGCGTAATCGTGCCGATGGGCGTGAAGTCCAGCGTCACGCCCAGCACCGTCCCGGAAGGGAGATTCACGTCCCTGACCTGCACGGTGAGGATCGTCGAACCGCCGCTCAGGAAGCTGGACTGATCCGCGATAGCCTCACCCTGGGGCACCACACCATTGATCGCAGGACCCGTGAGCGTCTCCTTGACCGTTCCGCCCACCGATGATGATGAAGAGTCCAACGCGGGATCCGTCGAGACGTTGCCGGCGGCTCCAGCGCTTTGCAGCGTCGTGGGGTGCCTGCTATCCGCGACCGCGACGCTGCCGTTTGCATCGAAACTCATATCCGGACTCGTCGGTATCTCGCGGTCTCCGCAGCTGGCAAGAAGCAGCCACGCCGACAACAGCAGAAATTGCTCGGCTCTGATCGACATCATTGCCCTCCTGGCGACCGGCAGCCGCCTGTTGTCTCTCTCGCGCATATTGGGTTTCACGCGCAGCGATTTGATATACGTGCTGCAGACGAAACGCCACGCCCCATGTCGTGGGACGGTGCGGGCTGTGTGCTGCCGAGGCGCCGTCGTGAGATGCTATCGACAACGCGGGGAATCAGCATCGAGCGTCCAGCGTCGCTGATGAGAGGAATAGAGATGATCATGAGCACGACATCTGTCATCGAAGGGCGTCCGGTCACCCGCTATCTCGGTGTCGTGACCGGAGAAGCCATCATCGGCGCGAACATCTTCCGCGACATGTTCGCGGTTGTCCGGGACATCGTGGGCGGCCGATCGGCGACCTACGAACGCGCGCTCGACGAAGCGCGCAAGGTCGCGATGTCCGAGATGGAGCAACGCGCTTCGGAGTTGGGTGCGAACGCCGTGATCGCCATCGACCTCGATTACGAGGTTCTCGGCCAGAACAACGGGATGCTGATGGTCGCCGTTAGTGGTACCGCCGTTGTCTGTTGACAACGGCGCTCTGTTGTTGGCCGCCTACTGAAACGGTCCACCGCTTCAGTTCACCGTTTGTGTGACGCGAGCCGTGCTGCCTTTGTACGTCGGATCGCCGAGATACGTTGCGCTGACCGCATGGCGGCCGTGCGCGAGGCCCGGCAGTGAGATGGCTGCGCGCGCGGTCGTTCCGGACAGCGGAGCCGCCGCGATGTCCGCGATGACCACTCCATCGACCATGAACACGATGTGACCCGTCGGCATCGCGCTAGACGAGCCGGTCACATCTGCGGTGACGACGACCGTATCGCCGAGCGCCGCGGGATTCGGCGTGGCCGTAACCGCCATGGACGTCGCCCGGTTCTTCCAGCCCGTTGCGCCGACCGACTGGACGAACACGTCGGAACGCGCGGGTGGCACACCGGCGGCGCCCGTGTACCGCGCCGTCATCGCGTATGAGCCTGTCGCCAGTGAAGACGTCGTGAAGGTCGCCCGGCCCGAGGAGATCGGTGACGTCGCGAGCAGCACATCGCCCGAATAGAATTCGACGACGCCCGTCACCGCGCCCGACGGCATGCTGACGGTAGCGGTGAACGTCACCGACTGGCCGGCATTCGACGGATTCCGCGACGAGGACATCACAAGCGAAGCCGTCTGGCTGGCATCGCGGATGACGTGTGACGCCGAACCGACGCCGGGCTCGAACGAGCCGTTTCCATCGTAGCGAGCCTCGATCGTTCGCACACCGGCATCCAGGCCTGCTGTTGAGAGCATGGCAGTTCCCGCATCGAGCGCGGCGCTCCCAATGAGCGTCGCACCATCGTAGAAGCGAACCGTGCCGGTCGGATTTCCGGCTGACGGCAGAGCTGCGGCAACCGATGCCGTGAACGTCATCGGAGCGTCGAGACCCGAAGGTTCCGGAGA
Organism: Acidobacteriota bacterium; assembly: GCA_046726015.1. Lineage (GTDB taxonomy): Bacteria > Acidobacteriota > Vicinamibacteria > Vicinamibacterales > 2-12-FULL-66-21 > QHWT01. Next base: position 11,197 of record JBKOZS010000003.1, on the reverse strand, counting down.
CGTGGTGACCATCACGTCCACGGAGCCACGCACGACTGAGAGCGTGCCCATCACGAACGCGATCGTGTAGTTCGGTGAGCTCAGGCCCGACGGCACGATGGGGTACGCGCCCACCGGGCTCTGTTGCGTTGCCGAGGTTCCTAGAGCGAGCGCGCCACTGAGCGACATGGCCGAGTCGCCGTTCACGAACCCAGTCATCGTAGCGGTGAGTACCGGAAGCGGTGCGCCGAAGCGCTTGACCGCGTCAATCGCGCGCACCGTCAACGGCGCAGGTGTGACCGTCACGCTCGTCGAGGCGGAGGCGGCGGTGTAGTTCGTGGTATCCGCTGGCGTGAACGTAACGCCCAGCGCGTGATCCCCGGCGCCGAGCACGGCGCCTGCGGCGGGTGAGTAAGCGAACGTGCCAGGTGTGTTCGCCGTGGCGCTTAGCTGCGTGGCGCCGAGTGACGTGCCATACATGATCCCGGCCGGCGCGGCCCATTGCAACACCGAGGCGGCTTTCGCAATCGCGATCGTCGCACCCGCCGTCGCTCCGCTGTAGTTCGCATCACCCGCGAAGCTCGCGACGACGGCGTAGCTGCCAGCGTTGATCGGTACGTCAGCCGAACCGTTGTACGTGAACGTCAGCGGCCCCAGCGTCACGCCGCCGACGCCCGTGACGGTGCCGGTCGCGGGATGCGCCGCACCATCGTACGTGTAGGAGCCGCCAGTGGCACTGACGGTCGCGGTGGCCTTCGCGATCGTGATCGTCGCGGTCGCCGATGCCGACGCGTGGTTGGCATCGCCGGCGAAGCTCGCGACGACGTCGTACGTGCCGGCGTTGACCGGCACGTCAGGCGAGCCGTTGTAGGTGAATGTCAGCGGCCCCAGCGTCACGCCGCCGACCCCCGTGGCAGTACCGGTCGCTGGATGCGGGTTGCGGTCGTACGTGTAATTGCCACCTGTCGCCGTGACCGTCGCGTCGGCTCTGGCGATCGTCAGCGTTGCCGTTGCTGACGCGGGGTTGTGGTTCGCGTCGCCCGTGTAGCTGGCAACCACGTTGTACGTGCCGGCGTTGATCGGCGCATCAGGCGAACCGCTGTACGTGAAGGTCAGCGGACCAAGGGTCGCGCCGCCGGCACCGGTGGCGGTACCGGTCGCTGGATGCGGGTTGCGGTCGTACGTGTAATTGCCACCTGTCGCCGTGACCGTCGCGTCGGCTCTGGCGATCGTCAGCGTTGCGGTTGCTGACGCGGGGTTGTAGTTCGCGTCACCCGCGTAACTCGCAACGACCGTATATGTCCCCGCGTAAATGGGTAGCTCCGGAGATCCGTTGTACGTAAAGGTCAACGCGCCTAAACCCGCGCCGCCGACGCCTGTCACGGTTCCTGTCGCACCGTGCGGCTGGCCATCGTAGGTCGCCTGCGGCGCCGCGATCGCAATCGTGGGCGTTGCCTTCGTGACCTCCAGCGGAACTGTCGCCGTCGCGGTCGTGTAATTCTGCGTGGAGGTCGGCGTAAACGTCGTGGAGAGCATGTGCGTGCCGACCGGCAGCACCGTCCCGGCCGACGGCGTGTACGCGAACGTGCCCGCAACGTTCGCGGTCGCGGTCAGCTGCGCAGCGCTCAGCGCGGTTCCATACGCGATCGGCTGCGGCGCCGGCCACGTGATCTGTGGCGTCGCCTTGTCGGTGACGAGCGACACAAACGTGGATTGCGCCGCGTAGTAAAGATCGCCTGTGTGATCGACGCGAAACGCCGCCGGACTCGTTCCACTTATCACCCCGGTGACCGTCGTCGTCACGCGCACCTCGCCGTTGGCGTCGCTGACTCCTGACCCGATCGCTGTAGTCGACTTGAAGACGGTGATGGTACGTCCAGGCACCGGCGACCCGTTGCGGCTCACACGCACGGCGAGTTCCACGTCGCGCGTCGTGCCGTAGGTGACATGCAGCGGGTTGGGCTGCACGCCCAGATCGACGCTCAGCGCATCGCACAGTCCCTTGGCGCCGGCGAGAAAAATCCCCTGGATCTCCGACGCGTCCAGCGCGCGGCCGTAGAGCATCACGTCGTCGATCAATCCGCTCATGCGGGAAGGGGCCGACGGGTCCTGGCGCCCGCCAATACGGAATTCATTGAGCGCCGGCGCGACGTCGCCGATCGGCCCGGACGCCGGCGCGGCGTGCACCTCGCGGCCGTTGACGTAGACCCGCACGAAGGCGCCGTCGTAGGTGAGCGCGACGTGGCTCCAATTCGTTCCGAGGAGGTAGCCGGTGTCCACCCAGCCCCAGCCGGGGCTGGTCGTGGCGAGCGAATAGCGCAACGTCCCGGTAGGGGACCGCGCGATCAGGTATTCCCCCTCGCGTCCGGCGATCACACCGAGCACGCCCAACGTCACCGGGTAGACCCAGCCGGCGATCGTGAGCGGTCCGGTGCGCTGCAGTTGCGCACGTGTGCCAGCGGTCAAGTACGCTGACGTGTTCCACTTCGTCGACAGCGCGAACGAGCCGACAGCCCCCTGCCCGAACTGCAATTCCGTGTACACGCCGCTGTCGAAGGTGCCGCTGACGATGTCGCGGTAGCTGCCGATCGTGCCGCCGCCGGTATTGGGCTCTTCGAACGGCCACCACGCCACGAGCCCTGCCGGGCGGACGGCGCACGCTCCGAGGCCCACAGCGTAGGTCACGGCTTTCGTCGACGTGTTCCCCGCTCTGTCGGTCGCGGTGACGGTGAACGTGTGGTACCCCGGCGTGAGATCGAGCGGCGCGTCGTTCGGCAACACGCCTGCACACGTCGCTGTGCCGCTGAGTGGATCCGTGCACCAGTAGTTCGTGCGCCCTGGAAACGTCGACTCGTAGAGCGTCGCCGTGGGGACAACCATGTTGATCGCCGGTCCGATCGTGTCGCGTTTGATGCTCACCGACGCCGACGCCGTTCCGCCTGCACTCGTCGCGCTGCACGTATAGGTGACGCCCGCGGTGTCGCTCGACAGCGTCGTGGGCGCGCAGCCGGTCATGCTGGCGACGCTGCTCTCGGGATCCTGCACGCTGAACGAGATGGCGACGTCACTTGTGTACCATCCGTTCGCGCCGAGGGTGCCGACGGCCGACGGCACGATCAGCGGCGGCGTCGCATCGACGATCGTGAGGGTTGTCGTCGCCGTCGCGCTGCGGTAGTTCGTCGCATCCGTGGGATCGAATTGCACGGTGAGCGTGTGCGAACCGACGCTCAATTGGGTTCCCGCGGCCGGCGTATAGGTGAACGTGCCCGGCACGCTCGCCGCGGCGTTGAGTTGCGCCGCACCGAGTGGCGTGCCGTAAGGAACCGGCGCCGGTGCGGGCCACGTGATCACCGGGAGCGCGCGCTCGACGACGAGCACGTTCGTGCCTGACGCGGCGGTGTAGTAGAAGTCGCCCATGAATCGCGCTTCGAACCCGCGCTGCGTTCCGACGGAGGTGCCCCAGGCCGTTGCGCCGAAACGGATCTGCCCGTTCGCATCCGTCTGGGCCGGCGCCAGAAGATATCCCGTGGGATCGAAGAAGTACAGCGTCCGGCCCGGCACGGGGAAACCCGCGCTGGTCAGAGTCAGCGTGTACACGTCGTTCACGCTTCCACCGTACGTGACGGTGACCGGATCCGGCGTGACCGTCACCGTCGTCGGGCGCCGGCCGCACAACCCGGCGTTCGCCGCCAGTGCAATGCCCTGCAGCTCGGTGGACGAGAATGCGCGGCTGGCCACGAGCACGTCGTCGATGGCGCCGCTGAAGTACGACGGCGCAGCCGGATCTTCGCGAGCACCGATGCGGAACTCGTTGAGATCCCAGGCGGCATCGCCCACGGTACCACTCGTAGACCATCCCTGGCGCGTGATGCCGTTCACGTAGACCGTCACCTGCGTGCCGTCGTAGACAAGCGCCACGTGCGCCCAGACGTTGCGCTGCAGCTGCGTGTACGTCGGCGTCCAGCCCCACTCGCGGGTCGGCGTCGAGAGCGACCACTGCAGCGTGCCGTCGGGAGAGAGGCCCAGCATGTACTCGCCCTCGCGGCCGGCGATCACCTCGAAGTCGCCGGTGCTCGCGCCGGGCTTGATCCACGCGGCAAGCGTGAACGCCGAGTTCATGCGGAACAAATCGTTGTACTCAATGCGAGCGTACGACGGGGAGCCTGCCGGCGCCATCGCGAACGACCCGACCGCGCCGGGCACGAATTGCGTGTTCACTGGAATGAGCTCGCTGCCGTTCACCGCATCCGCGTACGTGTTTTCGAACGCGAACCATGCGACGAGCCCGTCAGGACGCGGTGCGCAAACGTTGCCCTCCGTGACAGCGTACGTGAACCACTGGCTGCTCCAATTGCCCAGCCTGTCGCGGGCGTTCACCCAGAAGTCGTGGTATCCCGGTGTCATGTCGACGGGTGACTGAAGCGGGACCGATCCCATGCAATCGGCGACGCTCGTCAGCGCGTCCGTGCAGGTATAACTGGCAACCGGCGCGGGATCGCCGACTCTATAGATGGTCGGCGCGGGCGCCGCGATCTCGATCGCGGGCCCCGTCGCGTCGCGCTTCACCACGACCGACGCGGTTGACGTCCCCCCTTCGCTCGTGGCGCTGCACGTGTAGGTCGTCCCGGGCGTATCGGTGGTCAGCGCTGGCGGGAAACACCCTTCGCTGCTGAGGATGGCGCTGTCAGGATCCCAGAAGCCGAAGGCGATCTGCACGTCGCTCGTAAACCAGCCGTCCTCCGACCGGGCGCCTCCAAGCCAGGGTGGGAACATATCGGGTGGTGTGACGTCCGTGAACCGGAACGTACCCGGCGCTCCGGCGCTGCCGTCCGAATCAGCGGTCGCGATATAGAGCCACGCGTCTCCAGCCGCATGTGGCGGCGTGACAACCCGCAACGTCGTCGTGTCGACGAACTCGACCGCCGTGGCCCCTACGGCCTCGAAATAGACCCGCATGCCCGGTTCGAAACCGTCGCCCGCAATCGTGACGGGGGTGCCGCCCGTCGCCGGCCCGTGCGAGGGGGAGAAGCCGGTGATGTGCAACCCGGCCTCCTGCGTAATGGCGATCGTCGTGTCGTGCGCCACGGCGGTCGTCGTGCGAGGTGAGACGTCCTGGTTGCGCGAGGCCCGGAACGTGGCCGGGCCGTCGCCCATGCCGTACGCGCCGCCCGAACCCCAGTTCAGCCAGCTCCAGTCCGCCAGCTGGAAATCCCACCTGACGTAGCGCTGCGCCGTGACGGTCGCGACCACCTCGCCGCCGCGAGCGGGAAGCGTCAGCGTCAGCGGCGTCACTTTGAAGTGCACCGCGGCATAAATCGAGTCCGTGTCGGGCGGAGCCGCCGTCGGCAGGTTCGTCGCCTGCGAAACGAACGTGACGAGCGATCCGTCGCCGGAGATCGTCGCAAAGACGCAGTCGCGATCGGGCTCCGTTCCGTCGGGCTTGACGCTGACCCGCGTCGCCTGCGCGGTCGCGCGATCGAAGACGAAGGCATGGTAGCGGCCGGGCGTTCCCGGGTTCGCCACGTTCGTCGCGCTCGAGACGACCGAGACGTAGCGCCCGTCCGCGCTGAGGCTGGGCCAGTGCGTGTGGCCGTTGCCCAGCGTCCCGCCGGCGCCGAGATCGATCCGCGCCAGTGTTCCGGCCACGCGGTCGTAGACGATCACGTCCAGCGCGTTGTTGGTGTCGGACGGATGCGTCGGATCCGTCATGTTCGGGGCGTCGGTCGCGAACGCGATGAACGCGCCGTCCGCGGACATCGAAATAGCCGGAGAGTCGATCGCCGATGTGCCCTGCTGGCCGTCCCATCCAACATTGATGCGGCGCGTTTCGCCGGTCTTGACGTCGTGCAGGAACACGTCCCACGCATCGTTCGTGTCGCCGGGCACGAGATTGCTCGCTCGCGAGCGGAACGCCACGAAGCGCCCGTCGGCGCTCACCTCGGCGAGGCCGCTCTCGAAATTGCCCGGCTCCCCCGTGCTCGACACGCTGACGACGCGCAGCGACGAGGCGTCGGGCTCGTCGAGGATGCCGTCCTGATCCGTGTCGCGATCGCGCAGGACGATTTGTCCGGGCGCCGCGTTCGCCGGCAGCAGTGTCGACGAGTTTGTGCGAAACACGACAAAGCGTCCGTTGCGGCTCAGCATCGCCTCGCTGCTGTCGCCGTCGCTCGGCGTGCCGTCGAGCGACGTACTCATGTTCTCCATGCGGTTAGTCGGCACGTCCATCACCCACACATCGCAGACGCGCTGGCCGCCGGCACGGAGCACGTCGCACAACTCGAGGGCGCGGTGGTCCCCGTCTCCGCTGATCACGGGCGGAGCGTTGAGCGGGCCTGGACCCGGCACCAGCGTGTAGCCGCTCAGCCGATCGCGGACGAAGAGCTCGCGCGAAGGCCCGTACGGCGGATTCGGCACGTCCGCCATGAACACGACATACTTGCCGTCTTCCGAGACCGCGTGGCGCGACATGCGCGGATTGCTGAACGACTCCGGCTGCCAGTTCCCGGGCACCGAAAGCCGCTCGATCAGACCGTCCCATCGCTGCGGTGGATCCGGCGGCGCCTGCGCCGCGCTGTGAGCGGGTTTCGACACGGCCATCAGAGTTGCCAGCACGCACCCCAGGGCGGCGCGTACGACCTTGTCACCGGCAGCGACACGCATCGGTCTCCTCCAGGGTGTGCGCACACCCGCGCACACCCGCACACGAAACGCCAGGAATCTGGTGGAAAGCTAGAACCAGGGGATGGTTCGCTGTACTGACTGCAAAGCCGTCGCCCGGCTGGGTGGCAGGTAAGGCGGGATTGTTGCGGGCCTAGGTGTTCCGCGGTGAATCAGTCGCGATCGAAAACTGCAATCGCGAGCGAACCGCAATCAGTTCGCTCGAAGCCAGCGCGTCACAAGACTGCAATCGTTGATGTACGGAGGTTCGCAGGCGACCGAGCGGTTTACGCGCTCGAACGCTGGGCGCGGCGAACTCGGGTGGCGCGCCGGGCATGTTGACCTGGAACGCGCCTCGCGGCGGATCCCCGCCGTGTCGCGCGCTTCACAACCGGCCGCGCGGTCCGAACCTTGCGCGCCTCAGCTGACGCTGGTTTTCCGCGTCCCCCGATCACGTCGCCTGCGTCGTGCCTCTTGAGGTCGGCGATTACTCTTTCCAGAAACATGATCATGCGCTTGCGCTGCGTCCTGGGCGTGGCGCTCCACTTCTCGCTGCCCGCGCGCTTATGGGCGATCTTGAACTTGAGTCCAGTCAGGGATGTGGTGTAGTCATTCGCACTTTGTTTCGCGACGTTTTGATGCGCGAGGACGTACCAGTGGTACTCGGTACCGACCGGGACGCCGGATCCTTCCGGAGCGCGTCCGGCACGTCGCTTGGTCACCGCATAGCCGATCTGCCACAAGTCCGGGGTGATTTTCGTTTCCTTCCAGTCGCCCCGGTCGTAACGCCACTTGTGACTTCGGCCGATCTTCATGCCCGTATAGCGCTGTCCCTCGTACTCCTTGAACTCGTTGTACGAAACCGCGAGATCGCTTTTGGGCTCGTTCGTGGATTGCTTCGTCGAGCTGGGCTTTGCGGCCATGGTCACTCCTTGTTCTGCCTTAAACCGTGCAAACCGGAGGCCGCGCAACGGAGTGTCTCGGACGATTTCCGCAACTGCCTCATCAGCATGGCGCCTATTGATCTCGCGCGGCAGTTTGTTCTAGTGTGTAAAACAAATGCCGCGTGGAGATCTTCTCGGCTCACTGGAGCACATCGTCATGCTCGCGCTGGTGCGCCTCGAGACGAACGCGTATGGAATGACCATTCGCCGGGAAATCCAGGAGCGCACAGGCCGCAACATTTCAATCGGGGCCGTGTACGCAACGCTTGACCGTCTCCAGGCCAAGGGTTACGTAAGCTCGTTTCTTGGAGAACCGACAGCCGAGCGGGGCGGCCGAGCGAAGCGGCTGTTCCAGATCGAAGCCGATGGTGAATTGGCGCTGCGCGTATCGCAGGAGGCCATCCGCAAGATGACACTCGGCCTGGGAAAACGCTGGCGAACGACATGACACGTCATCCCCCTGGCCCTCCGCGCGTCGCCACTGTGTTGCTTGGATGTTTTCTGCCCGAGTCGGAACGAGAAGCAATCCTGGGCGACCTGGCCGAGGAATACGGAATTCGTGTGCGATCGACCTCTGTCTCTAATGCCGTAGGTTGGTACTGGAGCCAGGTTTGCCGTTCGATTCTACCCGCGCTGTGGGTAGGCATCAGACGCGGGGGCTGGCTTGTTACGGTCGGCGTCGCCATCGCTGCCTACATAATTGCGGGAGCGATCGAATTCGTCGGGGTGGGAATGATCGCGAGATTGGTCAGCCCTGGTGGACCCGTATTTTTCCTTCTCAGCGTGGTAGTCGGGCTCGCGACGATGGTGCTCGGCGGATATTTGGCCGCGTGGATTCGGCCGGCGGCGGCACCTGTGCTCGCGGCGATTATCCTGCTCGTCATTCTCATCTTATTCGTCGTGATGAGAGACAGTGCGCCGCTCTGGTACGGGCTTGCCTTCCTGGTTTTTGGCCCGGTGGCGGCGTTGGCTGGTGGAGCTCTTTGTCGCGTCAGACGCCATTCCATATGACGGCAGAACTGATGACCCTGCACGTCACGAGTCGCCGACAATGGCGCACGTGGTTGACAAAGCATCACACATCGAGCCCCGGAGTCTGGCTCGTGTTTTTCAAGGCTCATACAGGGGTCAAGTCGATCCCTTACGAAGACACCGTCCGCGAGGCGCTTTGCTTCGGATGGATTGACAGTCTTATCCGACGGCTCGATGACGATCGATACGCTCTCAAGGTTACGCCGCGACAGCCGACGAGTAAGTGGTCAGACCTCAATCGGAAACGGTGGGCGGACCTCAAGGCGGCGGGCCTGCTGACGTCGGCTGGCCTCGCGGCGGCACCAACGAACAACACCTACGCACCACGACCGGTCATCCCTGAACTACCGGGCTACATCGCCAAAGCGCTGAAAGCGAATTCAAGCGCGTGGAAGTTCTTCCAGGAGCTGGCGCCGACGTACCGACGTAACTTCGTTGTCTGGATTCATATGGCCAAACGGCCGGAAACGCGCGCCCGGCGCATCCGTGAATCGATCTCGCTGTTGGCTGCTGGAAAGAAGCTTGGCTTGAAATAGACGGAAGGGACGAGTCTCGGCGAAGTTCTGACCTCACGGTACAGGATTCGGTAGAACCCTTGCAATCAGCTTGCGGATTGGCAGCCCGACGCGCGCAATCGTGAAGCTCGCGGCGATCGGGGTTCAACCTTGACTGCGAAGCGCGATCAGCGGGTCGATGGCTGCCGCCCGCCGCGCAGGCAGCAGGGTCGCTAGGGCGCTCACGGCGACGAGCACACAGGCGACTGTCCCGAACGTAATGGGGTCGCGCGGGGAGATCTCAAACAGCAGCGAGCCCATGAGGCGGGTCGCGAGTGACGCGACCCAGAGCCCCACGGCAACACCCGCGAGCGCGACTCCCAGGCCCTGGCGGAGGACCATCGCCTGCACCGCGGCCGGACTGGCGCCGAGCGCGACGCGAATCCCGATTTCGGCCGAGCGGTCGGTGACGATGTAGCTGATCGCGCCATAGAGTCCAACGACGCCGAGCGCGAGCGCGATTCCCGCGGCGATGGCGAGTAACGTCAGCGTGAACGATGCCTGCACCACCGAGGCCGCCACGATCTCCGTCATCGTCTGCACGGTGGTCAGCGGCACGGACGCATTCACGCGGTCCACAGCGGTGCGCAGTGCCGGGGCAAGCGAGGCCGGGGCGCTGCTGGTCCGAACGACGCCGTAGAGAACGTCCAGACTGGCGGCGACGTTGCTTGGCGGCACGTACACCATCGGCCGCACGGGCTCGCGCAGTCCCATTGTGCGCATATCGCCGACAACGCCGACGATGTCGAGCCACGTGTTCTGAAGCTTGATCGATTCACCGATGGCATGGCCTCCGAGAAACTGACGCGCGAAAGCCCGATTCACCCAGGCGACCGGCCGTGCGTCGTCCGCGTCGGCTCGATCCGGCGCGCGCCCCTCGAGAAGCGGCACGCCGAGCGTTTCGAAATAGCCGGCGGTCACCGCGTTGTACATCGTGTGGGGAGGTACCTGGTTCTCCGGCCGCGGGCGCGACCGGATGTCGAAGCTCGTTCCGTTCAGGCTTGTTGGCGCAATCGGGAGGCTGCCCGCGCCACCGACCGCGGTCACGCCGGGCACACGCGCCATTTCGTCCAGCACCTGATGGTAGAACGTCACGGCCCGCGCGCGATCGCGCTCGTCCCCGAGGCTCACACCGACGACGAACAGTCCGTCGGGCCGGAATCCGGGATCGACCGCGTTCAGGCGCGCAGCGCTTCGAACCATCAACCCGGACGCGACGAGTAGAACGAGCGCCATGGCGACTTGCGCCACGATGAGCAACTGCCGGACCCGGTGACGATCCCGTCCGGCCGTCACGCCGCGTCCCGGTTCGCGAATGGCGGTGGTGAAAGACCGTCGCGCGAGCCGCACCGCCGGGAGCATCCCGAGCACGAGGGCGGTCAGCGCGCTCAGGACGGCAGCAAACAGGAACACGCGTGCGTCCATGCGCACCTCCTGCAGGCGGGGCAACTGCGCGGGTCCGTGCGCCACGAGGAAACGGGTCCCCGCCGCCGCCAGCAGCACGCCCATCGCTCCGCCGGTCAGTGCCAGTACGACGCTTTCAGCAAGAAACGTCCCGGCGATCCGCCCGCGGCTCGCGCCGAGCGCCGCCCGCACCGCGATTTCCCTCTGACGCGATTCCGCGCGCACGAGAAAGAGGTTGGCGACGTTCGCTCCTGCGACGAGCAGAACGAGCGCAACGCTGCCGAGGAGAATCCACAACGTGGGGGCCACGCGGTGGACGACGCGGTCGAGCAACGGCTCGACGGTCACCGACCAGCGAAATCCGTCCAGCGTTTCCTTCGTGAGCTCGGGAAACCACTCAGGGATTCGCTGCTGCAACTGGTTGACTTCATTTCTTGCGGCGTCGAGGGAGACTCCAGGCCGAAGGCGCGCCAGGCTTGAAACGCCGAATGTGCCGAATCCGTCTTTCGGATCGAGCGGCAGCGGAACGAGCAGCCGGGTGTCGCGAGTCGGAAACTCAAATCCGCGCGGCATCACCCCTACGACTTCGGCCGTGCGGCCATCGAGTTGAAGCGTACGGCCGACGAC
>JBKOZS010000002.1:0-12838 GCA_046726015.1 Acidobacteriota bacterium | reverse complement strand
GTCCTTCGTCGTGCCGTCCTCGCTGCGGACGTACAGGTGGCTGAGCTCGTTGCCACCCTGGTCGCTGGTATAGAGGAGACGGCCGTCGTCGGGGAAATACGACGCCGCGAAAATGGCGTCGGTGGTCGAGTTTGTGAGCGGCTGAGGCTCTCCGCCGTCGGCCGGGATGGCGTAAGCGTTCCAGATGCCCGATCGGTTCGACGAGACCAGGATTTTCGTGCCGTCGGCGGAGAACGATGCGCCGTCGTACTCGACGTTCTTATAGAAGTCTGCGACCGAGTACTGGGCGATGACGCGCGCCGGTGGAGCCGGCGCCTCGCGGGGAGCGCCGCACGCGGCGGAAATGGCTCCCGCCAAGCCGAGGGAAAGACGAGCGCGCACGCTCATCGGCACCGCCCGTTGGAGCGAATGGCGTGACACTACGCGTCGGTGTGGCGAGCGTCATCGGTCTCGCTTCATTATGATCTGAACATGGCAACACATCACGATCCCGCCTTTCCGATTCTGACGCCCGCCGAGCTCGATCGCGTCGTTGCGCGTGGCCACCTGCGCCACCTTCGCCAGGCCGAAGTGCTGTTCGAAGCCGGCGACCGCGTGGTGCCGTTTCTGGTGATCAAGACCGGACACATCGAAATTGTTCAGCCAACGGCGACCGGCGGCGAGACACCGATTGTCGTGCACGGTCCGGGGCAATTTACCGGCGAGGTGAATATGCTCTCGGGCCGCCCCTCGTTGGTACGCGGGCGGGCCGTGGAGCCCAGCGAAGTGATCGAGATGGATCGCGAGCATCTGCTGGAGCTGGTGCAGACTGACGCCGGCCTCAGCGAAATCATCATGCGAGCCTTTATTCTGCGGCGCGTCGCGCTGGTGACGCGGGGGCTCGGCGATGCGGTGCTCGTCGGATCCACTCACTGCGCCGGCACGATGCGCATCAAGGAATTTCTCACCCGGAACGGCTACCCGCACACGATGATCGATCTCGATCGCGAGCCAGGCGTGCAGGAGTTGTTGGACCGGTTCCACATCCGGATGGCAGAGGTCCCGGTGCTGATTTGCCACGGCAGGGACGTGCTCAAGAACCCGGACAATCAGAAGATCGCCGAGTGCCTCGGCTTCAACGAAGCCATCGATCAGGCGCACGTGCGAGACATCGTGATCGTCGGCGCCGGACCGTCCGGGTTGTCCGCTGCGGTCTACGGCGCGTCGGAAGGACTTGACGTGCTGGCCGTGGAAACCCACGCGCCCGGCGGGCAGGCCGGATCGAGCTCCAAGATCGAAAACTACCTCGGATTTCCGACGGGTATTTCGGGCCAGGATCTGGCGGGCCGCGCGTACGCCCAGGCGCAGAAATTCGGCGCGCAGCTGCTGATCGCGAAGGCGGCCATCCGCCTGGCCTGTGACCGCCGGCCGTATGCGATTGAGATCGATGCAGGCCCGAAGATACCAGCACGTACCGTCGTCATCGCCTCGGGAGCGACGTATCGGAAGCTGGCGGCCGACAACATCACGCCGTTCGAAGGCGCCGGCATCTACTATGGCGCGACGGCGATGGAAGCAGGGCTATGCCGTGGCGAAGAAGTGATTGTCGTCGGAGGAGGAAATTCTGCGGGCCAGGCCGCCGTCTTTCTCGCACAGACCACCAGGCGCGTCCACATGCTTGTGAGATCCGGCGGCCTTGCCGACACGATGTCGCGCTATCTGATTCGCCGCATCGAAGACAATCCGGCGATCGATTTGCGCACCCACACTGAAATCGAAGCCGTCGAAGGCAACGGCCACGTGGCGCGCGTCCGCTGGCGGAACAAACAGGACGACACCGTCGCGACGCACGACATCAGACACGTCTTCGTCATGACGGGCGCCGATCCGTGCACGGGCTGGCTTGCTGGTTGCCTCGCACTGGATGCGAAGGGGTTCATCAAGACCGGTCCGGATCTGTCGGCCGAAGACCTGGTGACGGCGCGCTGGCCCCTTGCGCGCCCTCCTTACCTTCTGGAAACGAGCCTGCCCGGTGTCTTCGCCGTCGGCGACGTCCGCGGCGGCAACATCAAGCGCGTGGCGTCAGCGGTCGGCGAGGGATCCATTGCCGTGGCATTCGTTCACCGGGTGCTGCACGAGTAGACAAACATCATGACTAAAGCGGCGTGCACGCATATCGCGGCGATTTCCGCCGTCAAGCACGGGAAGCGGCGGGAATGCGAGGAGTGCGTGAAGATCGACTCCCGCTGGGTGCACCTTCGGACGTGCCAGGAATGCGGCCGGACGCTGTGCTGCGATAGTTCTCCCAACCGGCACGCGAGCCAGCACGCGCGGGCAAGCGGACATCCGGTAATTGCGTCGGCGGAACCGGGCGAGCGCTGGCTCTACTGCTTTCCGGATGACGAAGTCGTGGAGTACTGACACAGGAACCGCTACGAACGGATCCCTGGAATAGAGCCTTCACCATGTCAGGACCCGCCTATCCTGCCGCCCATGCCGTCGCGTCAACGATCGACGCCTACTTTCGTCGCCATTTTGCCGCCAAGGGCGAGCCTCACCATGACGCGACGCTTCTTCCAGACGCGGGCGCCATCGAAGGGATCATCGATACCGCGTTCTGGGCAAGTCTCCGACGCGAAGAAGGCTACGTGCCGAGGATCTCGCTCGCGTTTCTTCGACCCGAGCAGACGATCTCTCCGCTCATGTTCGAGCGGCCGCTGCCGCTTGCGCCCGCCGCGCTCGCCCATCTCTCCCCCACCGTCGAGCGCCCCGGTATCCACCTGGGCGTCTGGCGTGAACGAGGGCAGTTGCATGTCTGGGGGACGACACGCGTCATCCCCACGTTTTGCTTCGTGCTCGAGGTCGTGGGGCCCGGCCTCCTGGTGGTCAAGCATCGACGGAGTGAGCCTGGCAAGTTCGTCAACGTCCTCGTGCTCGAAGGCGACCAGACCAAGGTGGTGGACGAGAATGCCTCCAGTCTGCCCGACTGTCCCACTCTACTGACATCCCTCCTCGGCTTCCACGTCCCCCGTGCTTCCCCCGAAGACGTCAACGTGCTCGTGGAGCTCGCCGTCTCGATGCGCACGCACGGCCGTGGTGGATCCCTGCTCGTCGTGCCCGCGGGAATCGAGTCGTGGCGAGAATCGATTCTGCGACCGATCTCGTACCCCGTGGTGCCTCCATTTGCGGAGCTTGCGGAGTTGATGCGCGAGGATCCCGGCGAGCGGCAGCAACGCCGCTGGCAGGACGCGCTGCACCCGACGATTGAGACGATCGCTGGTTTGACCGCGGTCGACGGCGCCACGGTGATCACCAACGAGTACGAGGTGCTGGCCTTCGGCGCGAAGATAGGACGACGTGACGGATGGCCACGGGCCCAGGAGGTCGTGGTCACGGAACCGATCGAAGGCAGCGCGGCCGCGATCGTGCACCCGGCCGAGCTCGGTGGCACCCGACATCTTTCGGCCGCGCAGTTTGTCCAGGATCAGCGCGACGCGCTCGCGCTCGTCGCATCTCAGGATGGCCGCTTCACGATCTTTGCCTGGTCCCCATGCGAGAACATGGTCCACGCGCATCGCGTCGAGTCGTTGCTGTTGTAGGCGGGAATCGCGACGTCACCACGCAACCATGGCTTCCTCGAAGAGCGCGCTCAATTGGTCCGCATCCGCGGGTCGAGGCGACAGCTTCGTCACCCGATGCTGCGGCAGCGTGCCTTCGACCAACGCCGGGATATCGGCCGTTGAGTAGCCGATCGCGCGCAAGCCGTTCGGCATCTTCAGCCGTTGCATGTACCACGTGATTCGATCCGCGAGGATCCGCCCGGCGTCTTCCGCCCGCGCCCTCGACACATCCGCCCCGAGCGCCTCGGCCGCGTGCAGATGACGGACCGGACTGGCGCCGGACGTGAATCGGAAGACAGCAGGCGCATTGAGGATGACCGACACCCCGTGAGGGACCAGCGGATGATCGCTGACGTAGCCCGGTGGGCGGTAGCCCTTCACATTCCCCGAGACCGGGTATGACATGCCGTGCGGCAAATGCACGCCGGCGTTCCCGAATCCTACGCCCGCGTACGACGCCGCCAGGAGCATGTTCGCTCGCGCGTCGTCGTCGGACGGATCTTCGACCGCGCGCACGAGAAACTGCGTCACCATCCGCAGCGCCTGAATTGACCAGACGTCGCTGATCGGTTCGATCCCTGATAGGCCGGCCGCAGCGCAGGACGTTGGGGCCGTGGCCGCTCGGTGAAAGGCATCGCCGTGTACGACTCGACCGCGTGGCTCAAGACGTCCAGGCCGGCAGATGCTGCCACTTCCGGCGGCATCGTGCGGGTGTTCTCGGGATCGAGATAGCCAAGCGCCGGCTTCAGGCGGCGATTGGCGATGCCGGTCTTCCCGTGCACCCGCTTCAAGTCAAAGATCGCCACGCCGGTCGTTTCGCTGCCGGTTCCGGCGGTCGTAGGAATCGCCATCAGCGGCTTCAATGGCCCGGGTACTGGCAGGCCTCTGCCGATGGGCGGGTTCACGTAGTCGAGAAAGTCGGCGGGAGGATAGGTCGCGTACAGGTTGACGGCCTTCGCGGTGTCGATCGTCGACCCGCCGCCGATCGCGACGTAGGCGTCGTAGGCGCTTCCGCGCGCGAACTCGATCGCATCGAGAAACGATGCATCCGTGGGCTCGACGCGAACGCGATTGTACAGGGCGAACGAGACGCCCTGCTGCTCGAGTGATTCCAGCACGGTCCGTACGGGCGGCAGTCCGCCAACCACCCGATCCGTCAACACGAGCACGAGGCGGGCGCCCATCTCTTTCAGATCCATTCCGACTTCACGCGTGACGCCGACGCCGAAGCGGACACTGGAACCGGCCATTTCAAAAGCCGTGTCCTTGCTCATGCTAGTGTACATCTGTCCACACACGATACCGCACAGTGCCCCACCGGAACCTCGAACACATGCGCTACACTTTCGCGATGAAGCGACGCGATTTTCTGGGCGCCGTCGGAGCGTTCCCGGCGCTTGCGGTCCCGCCACCAACGGCTACCACGCGAACGCCACCCCCGCGTCTAAAGCTCGGCACCGTCACGTATGAGATCGCACGGGATTGGGATGTGCCCACGATCATCAAGAACCTCACCGACATTGGAATGGACGCTGTCGAACTGAGGACCACGCACAAGCACGGCGTCGAAATATCGCTCTCGTCGTCGGCGCGAGCGGAGATGCGCAAACGGTTCGACGATTCGCCGGTGAAAATCGGCGGTCTCGGCACGACCTGCGAATACCACTCCCCGGACCAGGCGGTGGTGCGCGCGAACATCGACGAAACGAAGGAGTGGGTGAAGCTCGCCCGCGATATCGGATCTCCCAGCGTGAAAGTGCGGCCAAACGGCCTGCCGAAGGACGTCCCGGAAAACAGGACGCTCGAGCAGATTGGCAAGGCGCTCCGCGAGTGCGGCGCATTCGCGCGCGATCTTGGCGTCCACATCCAGCTCGAGGTGCACGGGCCCGAAACATCACGGCTGCCCCGCATCCGGAGAATTCTCGACTACGGCGGCAACCACCCTGGCGTGCGCGTCTGCTGGAACTCGAATCAGAGCGATCTGCTCGATGGCGGGTTCGAGCCCGCTTTCCGGCTGGTGAAGGATCAAATCGGACAAGTCCACCTGCGGGATCTGTTTCTCGAGGAGTACCCATGGCGCGCACTGATCGCTGCACTGTCGGAGATGGGATTCCAGGGTTACTGTTTCGCCGAGATCCCCGAGTCGGCGGACCCGGTGCGCGTGCTCAAGTACTTTAGAGGGTTGTTTCTTGCGTACCAGGGCGTGTCATGTCAGTAGGTACGATCGAGCGTCGCCGGCGCGGCGGCTCGTTGTTCAGCGCGCCGAAAGTGTTCGTCGAAATCTGGCACGAACTCACCGATATATTCCTTGATGCGAGCTGTCGCGACGCCGATCAGGGCACCCTTGACGGTGTTCCAGACTTCGAACGCCTGCGCCTGAGCAGAACTCCCGCCCCCAGTGAAACGCCTGACGCCGGGGTCAGCTCGACCTCGCCGCGGAGACGTCGTGCGAAGCGCAGTCGCGAGCATTGCACCGCCGATGACGGCCGCGCCCAGAAACAGGTGTGGCTTTTCTCGAAAGTGCTGGCGCCAGTCAATGGCCGCGTCGACCTTGTTTTCCAGCTCCTTGAAGTTCGAGCCGAGGCGTTCGCGTGTGCGGTTGATGTGCGCCTCTATTTCGTGGGCTGTTTCATCCATTCGAGGTTCTCCTTGATCGACTCGACCGTTTGCGCCGGGATGGGCTGAACGTGCTTCACCCTGCGGATGCCGCCGATAATCAGCACCGCGGCGACGCAGGCCAACACGACAGCGACCAGAAGTGTTGCGGCCCATATCGGCATCCGTGTCGCGAGCAGGTAGGCAACCGTCCACAGCAGGAAACTCAAAGCGCTCAGTGCGCCTACAAGACCCGCGGCGATCCAGATGCCCGACGAGACCGCCTGTCGTGCCTCGTCGCGAATCTCGACCTTGGCGAGGCGCATCTCAGAACGAACAATCTCCTGCAGATTTCGCAGGATGTCCTGCAAGACGTCAGCTACGGATCGCTCTCCGTTCACGGTAGCCTCCCTGGGTTTCCTAATCCCTGGAGAGTGCGCGGCCGAGGAGGAACCCGAATGCCGCTGCGACGACAAGTGCCGGACCAGGATTGTTTTTCACCAGACCTTCGACGTCTGCCATCATGCGTGCCGCGTCACGGCTGCGCAGGTAGTCCGCGGTTGTGCTCAACCGGTCCGCAGCCGCATGCGCGAATTCCTTAACCTTCGGTCCGCCAGGAAGTTGGTCGGCCCGCTCGTGAACGGTCGAAGCGGCACTTTCCAGCCGGTCCGCGGCCATCTCACGACCTTCATTGACCTTGTTGGTGGCGATTTCAGCCACGTCCGACATCGATTCCCTGACCTCGGCCACGCGATTGGCTGCCCGTTCTCCAGTCAGGTCCGCTGAGTCGTTCAACGAGTTATCTCGAGACGGATTTCTGTTCGGCATCTTCATGCTCCTGTTTTAAATATCGCTATTCATGCGCACATGCGTCTGTTGGTCTGGTAGTTATCGGCTTTTGCTACAGGGGGTAGATGCTGCACGACAATCGCGATGGCCTCAGAGACAGTGTCGAGATGCCGCTCCGTACGAGACTGTTCGCGCCGTAGCCTCACCCCCGCAACGGTGCCGTCTGTCTTTCCGCCGCCCATGCCTGCGAGAGTGCAGAGAATGTGCCGCCGCCGTAACAGCCAACCGCGGCAGGTGCTGGCCGTGACGGTGCTCGGCGCAGTTGTCGACAGACCTGTTGCAATCCAAATCACGAACTCGTTGTATGTCGGTCGTTGCTGCAGCGACTCGGCCTGGCATCCGATTCTCCGTGCTACAGCACTGGCGCCTGCGGGCATTCTCATTGCTCTCAAATAGATGCCAGCGAGCACTCGTCGTCGAGCTGGCTGAAGGCCGGATGGGGAAACGATGGTTCTTGGAATCCTTGGAGGCTGTGCAATGAGCGATATCAAACAGGGGTTCAATAACCGAGGAAGGGCGGGCGCGTCAGGGAGCGAATGAGGTACTCGGTCTCAACACGGTGCCACCTGGGCGGCGCGGCAGCAGACGCCGTACGTAAGTGGCTTATACCGGACGCCCGAGGACGCGACGCGTGCATACGAAGGTCTCACGACTCAGCACGGGTACAAGACCGAAGATGTCGATGTCATCATGTCCGATGAGTCCCGAACTCGCTATTTCGGCGATCGCACGGCTGCTGAATTCAAGGCGGGCACGAAGGCGGAGGAAGGGGTCGGGAAGGGCGGCGTTATTGGAGGGGGAGTGGTGCCGCGCCAGCGGCCGTGTTTGCGGTTGGCACGTCGGTAGCCATTCCCGGGATCGGGCTGGTGGTTGCGGGCCGGTGGCCGTAGCGCTGGCTGGCGCCGGTGCAGGAGCCGGAACCGGCGGGCTGATTGGGGTGCTGATCGGTGCGGGAATTCCCGAAGATCGGGTCGCGGCCTACGAGGCTGGTATCAGGGACGGTGGCATTGTGGTCGGCACGCGGGCTCGCGACGACGACCATGCTGCGGCCCTGGAGCGAGACTTCGGCAGCTATGGCGGCACCAGCATTCTGCGTTGCGCACCTGGCCGGGTCGAGTCGCCGTGGGGCGGCTCGACCCGATTCATGTCCGTTTTGTGGCGCTACCCAATTTGCCTTGATCGAGCCTCGGCGTGTCGTGACGGCTGGAGGATGCATGGACCGGATCCGCGATCGCTCGCTCACCCTCGCGATGTTGGCTTTCTTTCTGATCTTCCTGATCGGCCAGATCGTGAGTGGCTGGTATGAGTACAACCACAGCCAGGTCGCCCACGGCGACCCTCCGATTTCGCTTCACAGCTATTTTTCTACCGGCCACATGTGGGAGGCGACGTTTGAAAACTGGGAGAGCGAGTTCCTACAGATGACGGCCTTTGTCGTGCTGACGACAGTGCTCGTACAGAGGGGTTCACCGGAATCGCGCCGCCCGGGTGTCGTCGAGGCGGTTGATGCAGACCCGCGTCGGTTTCAGTGCTCCGAACACGCCGTGGCCCGTGCGGCGGGGCGGGCTCGTACTTCTCCTCTATGAGCATTCGTTGGGCCTGGCATTTGTAGTGCTCTTCCTCGGCTCCTGGGTGGCCATGCCCTCGGCGGATACGCGGAGTATGGGCACGACGAACAAGGGCACGGCCGCGACGCCGGCCCCTTGAGCGCGTACGTTACGTCCTCGCGGTTCTGGTTCGAGTCATTCCAGAATTGGCAAAGTGAATTCCTCGCGATTGCAGCGATGGTTTGGCTTTCCGTATATTTGCGCCAGCGCGGCTCTTCCGAGTCGAAGCCGGTCCACACGGCGCATGACGAAAACGATTAATGCGAGACGTGGGCCACGAATTCACCGCTGCCGCGCCGCGCTCGTGATAGACTAAGCGCTCCTTCAAGCACTTGAGGCGCCGGCCTCACCGAAGGTCAGACACCCCCCGCGCAACGTTGGCGAACGATCCGCTAACGGTCTTCAGCAGGCGTAACGTGCTAGACGTTCAATCCCCCGGATGGTCACGCATCCCCTAGATATAGGTGTATCGCACATGAACCATGCGCCCAAGCCGAAGTCGATACAGCGACCCGAGGCCTGTCCGTTCTGCGGCTCCAAAGCGATTGGCACGCTCGCGAAGGAAGTGACGAGTTCAACATTTTGGCGTTGCCAGGCCTGTGGTGAGGGCTGGATCGCACGCGAGTCGACAAACGATGGCCGACTGAATCGTACGTGGAATCGCAACCCGTAATATACGATCCAGACGGCGCGAATGCGGACTCGCGCCCTCGGTTGGCTCCGCCACTCGCGGTCACTTCAGACGAGGACGATTGCTGAATCGGCCTCAGGAGATGGGGACGACATTCTTCTTCACGCTCATCGTCGTACTCCGCGCTTCACAGTGCAGGCGCACGCCGCCGGCAATCAGCCAGCCATGGCCGGGACATTCAACTTCAACGACTACGAGTTCATTGCCCGTCTTCGAGACGATGTATAAGGGCTGGCAATTTCAGAGGACAGGCCGACAGCAGTATGTTCTGTCGAAGGGCTTTCTGCCGAAGGGCCTTCGCCGCGCCACAACACACCAAGATCGAGGACGTCAATTACGGCGGTACCGGCTGGACCGCGCGGCTCTGCATGCTGAAGACGGACGTGGAGGGCGGAAAGGAGTATGAGGTGTGCTACGAGAGGCAGGACCGCTAGGCAGGCCGTGATCCGCTCTTCGTTTGCCGCCCGCCGTGCCCAATTTGACGCGGATTACCGCAATGGTGATCGAGCGAGATCCGTCGGCGCCGTGACGCAGGCGGCGGTGCTGCTGTCCTGAAACGGTTCGCCGGCGCCGACCACGAACTCCCAGCTGTAGCTTCCGAGCCATCTCTCGAATTGCGGCGCGCTCCGGCCGCGCCGGCACCTGATCCCGACATGAAAAAGGCCCGGCGATCGCCCGCCGGGCCTTTCTGCTTCGATAATGACGCTGAACTAGGCCTGCGCCTTTCGTCCCCGGCGCACGCGACGGCCCAACGCCAGCAGACCCGTGCCGAGAAGCACGAGGGAGGCAGCCTTCACGCTGAGTCGAATGCGAAATCAAAATGTCGTCAGCGCTCCGCAGCCGGGTGATGTCAATGCCACCGGGACCAGCTCGACTCCCATCCGACTGACAGGGCATTCGCGCCGTCACTCAGGCCGTGTGCCAGGTCGAGTCGCAGCGTGCCTTCGCCGCCAACGCCAAGGCGCAGCCCGATGCCGGCATCAGCGAGGCCGCGGTCGGCGCGCGGGCCATCCCACGCGCGCGCGGCATCGACAAACGTGGTACCGGCCAGTGTCAATAGGCCGGACGATGCAAGCGGGAGACGCACCTCGGCGGTCGAGTGCACGAGTTGGCGGCCGAAGGCCGGGCTGTCGATGGCCCCGTTGCGGTCCAGCAGCGAGTGCCCGCGCAGCAGGTATGGCCGGGCGTGACCGGTGCCCGCGCCGGGCCAGAGATCAGGCGGAGCCTGCTTCGACGCTGCCACTGCTCCGACTGACAGCAAGATGGCAGCCTTGTCATCATCGGTCGTGGTGCGCCACCGGATACCGCTCGTGAGATCCCCGAAGCCGCCGCCGGGCCAGGCGTCGGCGCCAGCCAGTAGCGCGATGCGATCGTCGGCGAGCCGCGCCTCGAGGCCTGCGCCGACGCGTGGAAACGTCCCGTGGTGGTCCCAGCGATCGAGACCAAGGCGAAGCTTCCACTGGATTCCTCCCGACGTCCAGTCGCTCAACATGGCGCTCGCGGATCGGCGCCGCTCGCGCACGACGGCCTCCGCACCGGCACCAGCGAAGCCAACATACTGCTGTTCTCCGATGGAGCCGGCAAGATCGAGCACTGCCTTCAGGCGCGTCTGGTAGAGCGGAATCCGCGCGTCAATCCCGACGCGGGGCCGACCATCCCACCACCGCCAGACCGCCGTGATCGTCTCGCCGTTTCTTGTGGGGCTCGCGATGGTCCAGCCCGCTTCGCGTTCCGCCAGCGCGCGGGCTCCCAGTGCAGCAAAGGCAAGCGGGCCAGACGGCATGAAACGGCGTTCGAGCACGCCGGCCTCAACGTTCATAACACCGTTGCCCACCGGCAGGTAATCGAGACGCGACGCCGCGATACTGGGAATGCTCGCGAGACGTCGTCGCGCCTGCGTCAGATCCTGGCTCGTGAGCAGCGCACCAGAGTCCAGCGACAGGGCCGTCGTCACGATGCTATACCGCGTGCGATCGAGGCCGTCGATGCGTATTCGATCGACCGCCGGTCGGCCGGCGTGATTCCAGGCGTCGAGCGCCCGGTCCGGCCGATGGAGCAGGAACTGGCACGTACCGAGAACGTCCCATGAATGTCGATCGGCATCGGGCTGTGCGACGGCTCGCTCGGCCACCCGGGCGGCTTCATCGTACTGATGTTGGAGGAGAAGGAGCGACGCAAGTTCGGTCAGGGGCGCCGCGCTCGCCGGGCACTCCTCGTGAGCCTCGGTCAGCGCAACAGCGGCGGCCGAATACCGTCCGCTCTCCGAGAGCGCCACAGCATGCGTAACAGAATCTGCGCATTCGTTCGGCTCGTCATGGCCGGTAATACGGGAAGCAGACTCGGCGGCGCCACGTGTTCCGACACCACGTTCGTTGGTGCGATACGTCGGTGCGGGGCCTGGAGAGGGCAGAATCAGCAACATCCAGTGGTCGGCTCGTGCCCATTTCTCCTCGAACAATCTGCGGGGTACTCTGCGAAATGGGCGGTCGGCGGGGTCGTGATAAATGACCTCGTCTGCAGTCCAGCCGACGATCACCACGTAGTGATAGCGCGCGGGACGGACCTCCAGCAGCGCGAGCAGCGGTCGCCCCTGCTGGAGGTGGTGCTCGACACTGGTCGACGATGCGGTGAGTGCGTACGCGCGCCAGCCGCGTCTCTGCAGATCGCGTGCGAGTTCCGTTGTGGTGATGCCGTGGAGATCGGCGCGAACGAGCGAGGCGAAGTCCCGCGGCTCCACCATGCGGTCACCCCAGTACCGCAGAACCATCGCCGCCGCAGCGCCACCGCAGAGATCCTCGGTCTGTGACAGAAAGGGCACTGCGAGCAGGTGCGCCCGGGGAATCTCGCGGGCGATGCTCGACGATACGGGCGCCCACGACATCGCTGCAGCGAGGAGCCACCTCGCCGGCGACCACACCGGAATCCTGCCGGGCATGCTTTTCCGTCAGTCCACTGCCACGATAATCAGAATGACCACCAGCAGGGCGATGATGATCGTCGTGGTGGAGATGGTGACGTTCGCTCCGCCGGCTAGGCGCTCGTTCGCCTCGCGCGCGCGGCGCGCGGCGTCCTGCAGCTCGGTGCCGCTGAGGGTCGCGACGGCCGCTTCGGCACGAACGATGTCGAGGCCCGCTTTGCGTGCGACGTCGCGGACTTCGTCGCGTTTCAGCACGTCACGAATGACCTGCCGGTCGGCTTCCTGCTGGCTGACCTGCTCGGCTACCATCCGGTCCAGTGCGCTGCGGTCGGCGATGTGACGCTGTTCGGCCCTTCCCACCGCTGGCAACAGGACGGCAAAAGACAACACCATGCTCAGACTGGTTCTGGACATCGTGATCCTCCTCGACGGGCCCGCCGGCCGGAAGCATCGGCCTGGGGAACATCGGGGAGAGAGGGCTGCAAGCGCGATACCTGAACCATGGGACCAGGCCGCCATCTCCCGATAGACGAAAAGCCTCTGCCGTTCAGACAGTTACACGTGGAGAGACGTCCCTGAG
>JBKOZS010000001.1:0-26602 GCA_046726015.1 Acidobacteriota bacterium | reverse complement strand
GCGCAGGGCCGTGTATGGACCGGCCGCCAGGCAAAGGACATCGGCCTCATCGACGAGCTCGGAGGGCTGGAGCGGGCGCTCGCGCTGGCGAAGCAGCGCGCGAAGATCCCGCAGGATTCCGAAGTGGAACTGGTGGTGTATCCGCCGAAGAAGTCCTTCTACGATGTGCTCCGTGGTCCGTTCGCTGCATCCGATGGTGCGGCAACGCTCGGCTCGCTGCTTGGTTTCTCGAATCCGAAAGTCCTGCAGACGCTGACTGCGCCGCTGCAGGTATTTCGGAGAGGGGAGCCGCACGCACTGATGCCCAACGTATTCGTTCGGTGACGTTGGGCATGGTCAATGACGAATGCCGAATACCGAATACCGAATACCGAATACCGAATACCGAATACCGAATACGCAAGGCATTCCATTCATTCAGCAGTGACTATCGCTGTACTCTTCCGGATGCATCTCCTTTCGCCAGCGCGTCCACTTCAGACATGCTGACGCGGTTGAAGTCGCCGGGAATCGTCTGTTTGAGTGCGCTTGCGGCAACGGCGAAGCGCAGTGAGTCCTCATGCGAGCGGCCGGTGACGAGGCCGTAAATCAGGCCGGCTGCGAAGCTGTCTCCGCCACCAATGCGATCGACGAGACGCACCATGTAATGCTGCGACTGGTGCAGCGTCTTTGTCGCGCCATCCCATAACACGGCGCTCCAGCCGTTGTCGCTCGCGGAGAGGCTTTCACGCAGGGTGATCGCCACCATCGACGGACCGAACTCCCGCGTCACGCGTTCAGCGGCATCGCGGAAGCCTGTGACGTCAAGCGTGCCCGACGTGACGTCCGCTCCCTCGACCTGCACGCCGAGCACCGTCTGCAGGTCTTCTTCGTTCGCAATCACGACATCCACGTCGCGCATCAGCGGACGCATCGTTGCCTGCGCCTGCGCTTCGGACCAGAGCTTCTTGCGGTAGTTGAGGTCGACGCTGATTTTGGCGCCGGCGCGTTTCGCGGCGGTGACCGCCGCCTTCGTCGCGGCCGTGCCTTTCTCGCCCAGCGCAGGCGTGATGCCGGTGACGTGGAACCAGGCGGCTCCAGCCATCACGCGGTCCCACGCGATCGCGTCAGCGGGCATTTCGCTGATAGCGGAACGCGCGCGATCGTAGATGACGGTGGACGCTCGCTGGCTTGCGCCGGTCTCGGTGAAATAGATCCCCAGCCGGTCGCCGCCGCGCGCGATGAAATCCGTTCTGACACCTTCGGCGCGCAACGCGCGCAGCGCGCCGTCACCAATCGCATTCGGCGGCAGTCGCGTGACGTACTGGCTCTCCAGCCCGAACTGCGCGAGGCTGACCGCGACGTTCGCCTCGCCCCCGCCGAACGTTGCTGACAGGATCGGCGATTGAAACAGCCGCTCGAATCCCGGCGGACTGAGTCGCAGCATCAGCTCGCCAAACGTGACAACCTTTGCATCTGCCCTGAGCACCGTCGAAGGGGTCACTTCGCGGACCTCGCGGCTGCGACGTTGGCCACGATCCGTCGCGCTTTCTCCGCGATCACCTCGAACCGTCCGCTCTCGATTGCGGCGGTATCGAGCAGCGCGGACCCGACGCCGACCGCGACCGCGCCGGCACGAATCCAGTCGCCCGCGTTGTCGGGGGTGACGCCGCCGGTCGGCATCAGCTTCACCTGCGGCAGGGGCGCGCGCACATCTTTTATATACTGCGGCCCGAGCGCCGTTGCTGGAAACACCTTGATGATGTCTGCACCCGCGTCATGCGCATCGAGGATTTCCGTTGGCGTGAAGCAGCCGGGGGCGGCGGGGACGCCGCGTTCGTGGCACGCGCGGATCACTTCGCGGCGGAACACCGGGCTGACGATGTAGCGCGCGCCGGCGTCGACCACCGCGTTCACGGTCGCGGCGTCCGTCACCGTTCCCGCGCCAAGCAGGAAACCTTCGGGCATGGTCGGCGCGAGCTCGCGGATGAGCGCCACCGCGTTCGGGACGCTCATCGTCACTTCAAGGGCGCGGACGCCCCCCTCGACGAGCGCGTCAACGACGCCGCGAAGTTTCGCGGCATCGCGCAAGCGAATGACCGCCACGATGCCGAGATCCTGGATGGCGCGAACGATGGCTTCGCGCGTATTCAGAGTAGCGTCTTGAGTACTCATAAGAGTTTGATGCGCCTGTGACCTCGCGTCCACGGAGAGAGAGCGCTGTCATTTTTTGGAAACAAAAAATAGCCGCCCTCTCCGATCTCACCGCCCTCGCCGTGTTTACGTCGTCGGCGCGTCGTGGACCCACTTGTGATCCGGATCCTCGTGCAGCGCGAGCTTGCGCTGCGCGCCCGCCATCGCCCACAGGTAGTACAGCTTGTAACCCGGCGGCGACGCGACGGGATGGTAGCCGTACGGCAGCAGCACCGCATCGCCATCCTTGACGACGTGGGCGACGCATTCGCCGCCGGCAGTGTAGAGCATCTGCTGGCCGAAGCCTTGCGACGGGGCGATGCGGTAGTAATAGACCTCCTCGAGCACCGGCTCGCCGTCCTTGCCATCGTGTTTATGCGGCGGATAGCTGCTCCAGTGCCCGGGCGGGTTGTACGTTTCGCCGACCATGATCCGCTTCGCGCGGTCGTCGTTGACGAAGATGTCGTGCACTTCG
The DNA here is from genome assembly GCA_046726015.1 of Acidobacteriota bacterium. Classification (GTDB taxonomy): domain Bacteria; phylum Acidobacteriota; class Vicinamibacteria; order Vicinamibacterales; family 2-12-FULL-66-21; genus QHWT01. Next base: position 23,955 of record JBKOZS010000001.1, on the reverse strand, counting down.
CGCGCGTAGATGTCCCGTCCGCGCGCGTTCACGCGGACGTCGTTCGGCGTGAGCAGCATCGGCGGCAGTCCCTTCTCGGCCGGCGTCGACACGAGGATCGCCTCGAGCGATGTGTCGGCCTTGACGGTCAGCCGGGTGCCGGGCGGCACATACAGGGCGGTTGCCCGTTCCTTGAACACGTCGCTGCGGCTGACGGGCCAGCTCTGGCTTCCCGCGATGAACGTCCCTTTGCCCTGCTGGAGGACGACGACGGTCTCTTCATCCGCGGATTCGTAGCGCGACTCGCCGCCGGCGCCGAGGACGAGGCGCGAAGTCGTGATTTCGCGTGCGCCCCCGGAACCACGACGCTGGAGGACGTGCAGGCCCTCCTTCCGTGGCTCTCTGTAAAGTGTTTCGTTCAGCATCGGTCCACCTGGCATTGCCGGTTGCGGAGCCTCGGCGTCGAATGGCGGCCCATCCGCGGGCGACGCCTTGACGAAAATCGATATCATGTACGAGGAAAGGCCGGTGTTCAATAATCACGATGGCGGCACACTTATTTGATCTGCAGGGCAAGACGGCGGTCGTGGTTGGCGGCACGAGCGGGATCGGGCGGGTGCTGGCACTCGGCCTGGCCGACGCGGGAGCCGATGTCGTCGCCACCGCGCGACGTGAAGCGCTCGTCGACGAGGTCGCTTCCGAAATTGAACGCCGCGACCGGCGGACGCTGCGAATTGCCACCGATGTGGCAGACGAATCAGCCCTTGCGCGGCTCCGCGACCAGATCGTCACGCAGTTCGGCCATGTGGACATCGTGCTGACGGCCGCCGGTATCACGCGCCGCGCGCCCACGCTCGAGATGGACACGTCCGAGTGGCAGAACATCGTCGACGTCAATCTGATGGGCACGCTGCGCGCCTTCAAGGCCTTTGCACCCGCGATGATCGCGCGGGGCAGCGGGCGGTTGATTGGCGTTGCTTCGCTCACGTCGTTCATTGGCATGCACGAGGTCAGCGCCTACACGGCGTCGAAGTCGGCGGTCGCGGGATTGACGCGGGCGCTTGCCGTCGAATGGGCGCCGCACGGCGTGAATGTCAATGCGATTGCGCCCGGCGTGTTCCGCACTGATTTGAACGCGCAGCTGCTCGACGGGCCGCGCGGCCAGGAGCTGTTGCTGCGCACGCCAATGAAGCGCTTTGGCAAGCTGGACGAGCTTGTCGGCGCCGCGGTGTATCTTGCATCTGACGCGTCCACGTTCGTGACGGGACAGTTGATCGTTGTCGATGGCGGCTTTCTCGCCAGCGGAGTGAACCAGTGAAACCGGCGATCGTCATCAGTGCGCGCGACAACGTCGCCACGGCGCTCGACGCGCTGGCGGTCGGGCAGCGGCTGCAGTTCGACGCCGCGAGCGTGACCGTGACCGAACCGATCCCGCGCGGGCACAAGGTTGCGCTGCGGGCGATTCCCGCGGGAGACGCCATTCTCAAGTACGGCAGCGCCATTGGAACGGCAACCTCGGACATCGCCGCGGGCGCGCACGTGCACACGCACAACGTCGCAAGCGATCGCGGACGCGGCGATCGCGGCGAAGACCCCCGCGTGGCCGGGCCCCGCCTCGCGGAACCGCCGGAGGAAGGCTTGTGAGCGACGACCAGTTTCTCGGTTACCGGCGCCCGGACGGGCGCGTAGGCGTGCGAAATCACCTGCTCGTCGTGCCTACCGTGATCTGCGCATCGGTGGTTGCCGAGCGCGTTGCCGCCGCGGTGCCACCGCTCGGTGCGGCTCTCCCGCACCTCGCGGGGTGCGGCCAGCTCGGCCCCGATTTGAAAGTGACCCACGATACGCTCGCGGCGTATTGCGGCCATCCAAACGTCGGCGCCGTGCTCGTGATCGCGCTCGGATGCGAGCAGGTCGTCGCGCAGTACCTGGCGGAATCCGCACGCCGCGCCGGGAAGCCAGCGGACATTGTTGCCATTCAGAGTGAGGGAGGCACGGTCCGCGCAACGGCGCGCGCGACCGAAATCGCGACGCAGCTCGTGTCCGCGCTCGAGCGGGACAAGCGCGAATCAGTTGATCTCTCGTCGCTCATCCTGTCCGTCAAGTGCGGCGGATCCGATTACACGTCCGGCCTTGCCGCAAACCCCGCGCTCGGCCGCGTCGCCGACCGGCTCGTCGATCTTGGAGGGACCGCGGTGCTCGGCGAGATCGCTGAGATCATGGGGGCGGAACACCTGCTCGCCGCGCGCGCGACGCGGCCCGAGACCGGCGCGCAGTTGATCCAGATCATTTCGCGCGTCGAAGGGGAGGCGCGGGCGCTCGGGCTCGACATCCGCGGCACGCAGCCGTCACCCGGCAATATCCGCGGCGGCCTCACGACGATCGAGGAAAAATCGCTCGGTGCGACCCACAAGGGCGGGGAGCGCACGCCGCTCAGCGATGTCGTGCCCTATTCCGGACGGATTACGCAAAAAGGCCTGACGGTCATGGATACGCCCGGGCTCGATGTCGAGTCCGTCACCGGCATGGTCGGCGGCGGTGCGCAGGTGGTCGTGTTCACGACCGGCCTTGGCACGCCGACCGGCAATCCGATCGCGCCCGTGATAAAAATCACCGGCAACGCCCGCACCGCGGTGTCGATGGCCGACAACCTCGACGTCGACGTCAGCGGCATTCTCGACGATCGCGAAACGCTCGATTCAGCGGGCGATCGGCTGTTCGCGGAAGTCATCGAGGTGTGTTCGGGTAAGCTGACGGCGGCCGAGCGGCTCGGCCACAACGAGTTTGCGATTCACCGGCGCAATCCCACGATCTGAGGAGACGCCACCACATGGCGATGCCCGCTTCCACGACACGCGCCGCCGACAGGGCGCCGAGCCGCGTCGGTCACTTCCGCTGGGTGATCTGCGGCCTGCTGTTCTTCGCGACTACCATCAACTACATCGATCGCCAGGTACTCGGGATCCTTGCGCCGGAACTCCAGCGGGAGATCGGATGGTCGGAGCTCGACTACGGCCGCATCGTGATCGCGTTCCAGGTCTCCTACGCCGTCATGATGCTGGTGTGGGGGCGGATTCTCGACAAGATCGGGACGAAGCTCGGGCTGTCGATCGCGGTGGTCTGGTGGTCGCTGGCGGCGATGGGCACGGCGTTCGCGCGATCCGCGTTCGGATTCGGCCTGGCGCGCTTTTTCCTCGGTGTCGGCGAGGCCGCGAATTTTCCCGCATCGATCAAGACCGTCGCCGAATGGTTTCCGAAGAGCGAGCGCGCGCTGGCGACCGGCATCTTCAACTCCGGCACGAATATCGGTGCCATCGTGGCGCCGATTGCGGTGCCGCTTCTGGCCGCGAAGTGGGGATGGCAGGCCGCGTTCATCGCGACCGGTGCGATCGGGTTCGCCTGGCTCGTGACGTGGTGGGCGCTCTATCACAGCGCCGACCAACATCCCCGCCTGTCCGCCGCTGAACGCACCTACATCCTCGAAGGGCTCGAGCCTCCGATCACGCAGAAGACCCCGCTGAGCCGCGTGCTCGGCACCCGCCAGCTGTGGGCGTTCTCGCTCGGGAAGCTCATGACCGATCCGGTCTGGTGGTTCTACCTGTTCTGGCTGCCGAAATTCCTGGCGCAGGAGCACGGCATCCGCGGCACGGCGCTGATCCCGTATCTGACGACGGTGTACATCATCTCGGACATCGGATCGATCGTCGGCGGCTACCTCTCGTCTGCGCTGATCAAGCGAGGGTGGTCCGTGAACGCCGCGCGCAAGACGGCCATGGGGCTTGTCGCGGCCATCATCCCGTCCGTGATCTTCGCGAGCCAGACGCGCAGTGCGTGGATCGCGGTTGGATTGATCGGGCTTGCGACGGCCTGCCACCAGGCGTGGTCCGCCAATATCTTCACGATCGCGTCCGACATGTTCCCCCGGCGCGCCGTGGGGACCGTCGTCGGGTTCGGCGGCTTTGCCGGAGGCGTGGGCGGCATCCTGATTGCGGAGTTCGCCGGCCGCGTGCTCAACCGCGATCCGAGCTTCTACACGCCGATGTTCGTCGTTGCGGGCCTCATGTACCTGATCGCGCTGACCGTGATCCACCTGCTCGCGCCGCGGCTCGAGCCCGCACAACTGGAGAGCCGGGCGTGATACCGACGGTCGCCGGCGTGGGGTCGCCGTCAACGGTGCTGACGCCGGCGGATCTCCGGCAGATCGTTCGCGACGCCATTCGTTCCCTGCCGCCGCGCGCCAGGGTCCTGGCGGTGATTCCCGATCGCACGCGCGACGACAACACCGGCGTGTTGTTCCCGATGATTTCGCAGGAACTCGCCGTGCTTGGCGCGACCCGGTTCGACGCGCTCGTCGCACAGGGGACGCACGCCGCCATGAGCGACGCGGAGAAGCGCGCGAAGGTCGGCGCGGGAACCGCGGAGATGCCGCTCGTTGGCGAACTCTTCGATCATCACTGGGATCGTCCCTCCGAGCTGATCACGCTTGGAACGCTGAGCGGCGCCGACGTGTCCTCGCTGACCGGCGGCATCATGGATCGCGAGGTGCCGATCCAGTTGAACGCGCGCCTCGCGCCCGGACTCTACGACGTGGTGTTCGTCATTGGCGCCACGGTCCCGCACGAGGTGGCCGGGTTTGCCGGCGGCGCGAAGTATTTCTTCCCGGGCGTCGCGGGGCCCGAGTTAACGCACCTGACGCACTGGCTGGGTGCGCTCGCGACCATCGAACGCGTCATCGGACGGATCGAGACGCCGACGCGGCATGTGATCGAAGCGGCCGCCGATCGTGTCCCGGCGCCTGTCATCGCGTTTACGTCCGTCTCGACGCGCGGCAATGGAGGCCTCGCCACCCACGCGTTGTTCGCGGGCGATCTGCGTGAAACGGTGCGCAGCGCCGCGGCAGTCAGCAGCCGCGTGCACATCCGTTACACCGGCCGCCGCTACCGCCGCGTCGTCGCGCTCCTCGACGAGCACTACGACGAGTTGTGGGTTGGCGGAAAGGCGAGCTACAAGCTCGGAGGCGTCATCGAAGACGGCGGCGAGCTCGTGATCTACGCGCCCCACCTGACCGGCATTTCTACGACGCACGGGCGGTTGATAGAGAAGTACGGTTACGCGCCGCTCGAGCAGGTCCGCGAGATGGTCGAGGCGTCGGACGAACTGCAGGCCAACCTGTGCGTCGCGGCCCACCTCGCCCACGTCAGCTACGCCGGTCGCGTCAGCGCGGAAGGACGCATCGAGCCGCGCTATCGCATCACGCTCGCGTCAGCGGTCAGCGAGGACGTCTGCCGCCGGGTGAAACTGGCGTTCCAGCGTTGCGAGGACGTGGATATCGAAGCCGCCCGTCGGGATCCCGACACGCTCGTTGTGGATCACGCGGGCAGGGATCTGTACCTGGTCGCGCCGGAAACGTAGGCAGCGGCACCTGTTCCCCGCCGTCTCCGTGTGCGTGAGTTCACAGGCGCATCGAATTTAGAGTTAGAGCTGCAGCCCGAGCTGTTTCACGACGTAGTCGCGGTTGGCCTCGGCGCTCGTCTTCGGTGAGCCCGCCGGATCGACCACCCGATCCAGTTCCACGATCGCCCAACTCGAAAAGTTGTTCTTCACGAGCGCGTCGACGCATTCCTTCACGTGCACGACGCCGCGTCCGAGCTCCACCCAGCGGTAGCCGGGAGGTTCCTGGATTTTCACGACGTCCTTGAGGTGGACGAGCCGGATACGCTCGTAATAGCGGTTGATCGCCGCGACCGGATCGCCGCCCCCCTGGTGATAGTGCGCGATATCGAGGAGCAGCGCGGCGCGCTGTGGATCCGTCGACGCAAGGACGTTATCGATCTCTTCCGGATTCTCCCCGAGGCTGTTCATGTGATTGTGATACACAAGCGGAACGCCGACGTCTGCCGTGCGGCGGCCCAGGTTGGACAACAGGCCGCCGAGGCGCTTGAAGTCGTCGGGCACGATTCGACGCTTCGGCCGCTCGTCGATCACCTGTATGAACTGGCCGCCCGCATCACGGACGAATTGTGCGTGTTCCGTGTGCAGATCGATCTGCTTCCGCTCATCGCCGTCGACGCTCACGTTGCCGCTCGAGAGGACGACAAATGTCAGTCCGCGCTTTTCGAGCCGTGCGCGGAGGTCCGCAGGACGCTTCCCGAACGTATCGAACGCGCTCGCGCGCAGCTGGATGCCCTTGAAACCGACCTCCGCGATTTCGTCAATCGCCTGTTCGTCGTGTCCACCCCAGGTGATGGCCGCATATCCCACGCGGATTGGCGATGGCTTCGGGGGCGCCGGCCGGCCACGCTGGGGCCGTTTCTGCGCGAATGCGCTTGCGCTAACGGCGCCGAGGGCCAGCAGGAACTCCCGCCGGCAGCAAGGCTCAGGGCTCATGGCTCAGGACTCAGGACGGCTCAGGGCTTCGGACTCACGACCCACGGCGGATAGCAATTCGATAACGCTGGTGGCGCTGCCGCAGCGCGACCGTCCCCCTGACCTAATCAGCGTCGGTTGCTGATGCGGCAGCCGCTCGAAACTAATGTTACCCATGTCTTTGGACCGACGTTACCCCTGTCCTCGGATGGAAGGTTTGCTTATGTCCCCTGACTGAACCGGCTCAGGGCTTAGGGCTGGCCCTGAGCCTTGAGCCTCGAGGCCTGAGTCGACGTCCGTCTTCGCGCGCGGAAGAAGCGCAATCGCGATCGCGCCCGCGATGGCTATCGCAATCAGGACGATGAAGCCGGTCCGGTAGGTGCCGGTCGAATCGCGCAGGTAGGCGACAAACATCGGCGTGGTGGCCTCGGCTACGCCGTCCGCCGTCAGGATCACGCCCATGAGTCTGCCAAGTACACGCACGCCAAAGAGTTCAGCGGCCATCAGCGGGATGATCATGTACTCGCCACCGAGACCCAGGCCGAAGATTGCAGCAAACACGTACATTGCCGTCGTCGATTCGGCGAAGAAGAGCAGCGGGATCGAGGCGGCAATCATCGAGTAGATCAGCAGCATCACGAGCTTGCGCGGCCAGCGATCCGCGAGCCATCCCATGAGCAGCCGGCCGCCAATGCTGAAGGCAAGAACAGTGGAGATGACTGACGCGGCCGCGTCCTGTGTGTAGTGCTGGTCGAGGCTCAGGTACAGCTTGAGGTTCTGGTTCGTGGCGCCGACGGCGCCAATCGAGCACATGCTGCCAAGGGCGAGCAAGTAGAACGCGCCGCTTCTGAAAACACCGCCGAGCGGAGCGACCGGCTCCGGTCCTTTGCGGGCGCCCTGTTGATCGGGCGGCGCGTCACGGACAAAGTACGCAAGCGGGAGCGCGAGCAGAATGATCAGGATCCCGAGAGTCTGCAGGGCGCCGCGCCATCCAAACGCCTCGACCAGGCGCGGCGATAACTTCGCGACGAGCGTGCCGCCGATGCCAATGCCAAGATAGGCGAAGCCCATGGCCTTGCCGCGCGACCGATCGAACCATCGCGATAACAGCACCTGGTTTGGCAGCGGACCGCCGCAGACGTAGCCAAGCGCGTTGAACAGATAGAAGAAGTAGAACATCCAGAGGGCGGTCACGTGCGCGAGGCCGATCAGCGCGCCGCCGGCCATCAGGATCCCCACCATCATCAGCCGCCGCGGCCCGAAGTGATCGACGATCCATCCGGCAAGGAACCCGAACACCGGACCGACCACGAGCTTGCTGAGCGCGTTCCCCGACGTCACCTGCGCGCGCGACCAGCCGAACTCGGTGACCATGAAGTCGTAGTAGAGCGGCAGCCCGTACAGCGCGAGGCCGACGATCGCGAACAGCGCCACGAAGGAGGTGAACGCGACGTAGTACCGCCCCGTCCGAGGTTCAGGCATGCTCGCACACCAGCAGCCGCGCGGAGTGCGGCGGCATGTCCTTGATGGTGACCGACGTCATTGCGGTCTCGTTGTCGAGCGTTTCATTCGTCCAGAAATCCCTCACGCGCGACGGCGTCTCGAGGCGCGCAGTCAGCGTCTTTGGCTCATCGCTCCAGTTGAACAGACAGATCCTCGGCGACTCGGGCAGGTGAACGATCCCGACCTCCAGCGACTGGTCCGTGAAGATCGCGGCCAGGCCTGTGGGCGGCACCAGCTTCTTCAGCAGCGCGAGCCGTGACTCGGGAATGGTCGTAAGGTCGTCGCCCGACAGCACCATGCCTCCGGTTGCGTAGATCGCGGTTGCGTGAAAACGGAATTCATCGTCGGTGAGATCTCCCGTCAGCACCACCGCGTCCGGATCGTTCCACCAGAGCCGGCCGTTCTGCCAGTTGCGGAGCAGGTTCTGTTGTGCCGTCGTTTTCACCCGATCCCACGTGCGCTTGATGTCGTTGGAACTGCGCGAGCCATGAATGAGGCCCAGCGACGGCCAGATCGGATGATTACAGCCGAGGATGAAGCTGTCACCGGCGCCACGGAGCACGGCTTCCATTCCGCGACGGTACGCCTCAATTCGCGTGGCGTTCGGATCGTGAAAGCGGCCGCCGTGGATCGCGCCCCAGAAGTTCGCATCGAGCTTGAAATACGTGCAGCCCCATTCCTGCCGCATGGTCTTGAAGACATGCTCGAAGTGAGCCTGCACCTCGGGATGCGTGCCGTCGAGGACATACCACGGCCCGCGGCGCCAGCCGCCGAACGTGACCAGATCCGATCGCAGCGGCGCGCCGCTTGCGTCTTTCACGAACCAGTCGCGGTGCTGCTGGAAGACATGCGACTGCTCTTCGGCAATGAACGGCGCGACCCAGATTGCAGGCTGGAAGCCGCGCTTCTTGATTTCATCCAGTACCTTGCGTACGTCGCCCCCGAATGCGGCGCCCGTCTCGAGCCAGTCCCCCATGGCCGGTTGATACCCGTCGTCGATCTGCACGTAGGTCAGGCCGGGGATCTTTTTTGAAATGGCGTCGAGGTTGTCGAGCACTTGCTGCGCCGTGACGCGCGGCCCAAAGCAGTACCACGAGCACCAGCCCGTGGGTGGCTTGGCGAGCTTCAACGAGGGGTGATTCGTTGCGATTCTTGATGCGACTGCGGCCATCAACGATGCTCGCGATCGATCGCCACTCGCGACACTGAGCTCCTCCAACTTCCACGACGCGTCGGGCGCGAGCGACAGTCCCTCCGTATCGATGACGACTTGAAGGGATGAGGGCGGACGTAGCCGGAACAGGCCGCTGAACCGGCGACAAGAGGTAAAGGCAACGCAGCTCTGTGGTCCGCCTTCGCCGCTTCGCGGCTTCGGCGAGACGCCGCCGCCCGGCGCCAGAGTGATGAGGCCATAAAACTGATGCGCGCCGGGTGGTGTCGGCATTTTGTAGTGCCTCGCGTCCGTATACGACCCGAGATCTTTCGGCTCGCCAAGTGTTCCACCGTTCTGGCTGAGCATCTGGAAGGCTTCACCGTAAATCGGCGTCGAAGGCGGAAATTCCAGCGTCAGATCCGCGAGCACGATTTCCTTGATGGCGACGGGACCCGCACCGCGGTTCGTGACGCGCGAGCGGCACAGTTCGTTCGTCCACTCGCGCGTGAGCTCCACGCGCGAGACATCCGCGTCCCCGGCGGGAACGATGAAACCGCGCGCCTCGCGAATGGACAGCAGCGTGTGCGTGCCAGTCGGTTGTGACAGCGCGCGCCACAACGGCAGCGCCACGGCGCTACCGAGCAGTTCACGGCGCGAAAGCATCAGCCGTTTATCGTCGGTCACGATAGTGTTCCTCGCCGAGCGCGCGCAGGCGCGCGGCGGCATCCTCGGGCGCCAGGTCGCGCTGTGGCGTTCCCAGCATCTCGAAGCCCACCATGAACTTCCGCACCGTTGCCGACCGCAGCAGCGGCGGAAAAAAATGTGCGTGCAGGTGCCACTCGTCGTGCGCGCCGTCATCCGCCGGGCGCTGATGGAATCCCATCGAATAGGGAAACGGCGTTTCGAACAGGTTGTCGTAACGAGTGGTCAACCGCTTGAGCAGGTCCGCGAGATCGTCCCGCTCGCGGTCGGTCGTCGCGCCGAGATCAGGCATGTGACGCCGCGGCAGCACAAGGGTCTCGAACGGCCACACGCTCCAGAACGGCACGACCGCGACAAACGACGGGTTCTCGCAGGCAATGCGTTGGGCGAGCGACATTTCGATTGCAAGATATTCGCACAGCAGGCAGGTGCCAGTGTTTGCGCGGTGCGCATCGAACGCCTGCTGCTCGCGTGACGGCTCGTTCGGGACCGATGCCGTAGCCCAGATCTGTCCGTGCGGATGCGGATTGCTGGCGCCCATGGCCGCGCCCCGGTTTTCGAAGATCTGCACGTAGGCGATCTCCGGACGCGCACTGAGGGCCCGAGCCTCTTCGATCCACACGTCGACGACGCCGCGCAGCGCCGCGCAGTCCATGCGCGGGATCGTCAGGTCGTGCCGTCGCGAGAAGCATACGACGCGGCACACGCCAGGTTCCGCGCGCCCGACGAGCAACGAGCCCTCGCGCCGCTCGATCCGCGGCGTCGAGGGCAGCAGCGCCGGGAAGTCATTGTCGAAGACGAACACGGACGCGTAATCCGGGTTGCGTCGGCCAGCCGCACGCTCGTTCCCGGGACACAGGTAGCATCCGGGGTCGTACGCAGGTGGGTCCTCATCGGTCGTGGGTTCCACCTGCCCCTGCCACGGGCGCGCGGTCCGGTGCGGCGACACCTGGATCCATTCGCCGCGCAGCGGATTGAACCGCACGTGAGGGTGTGCGTTCAGATCCGCGACCGACGGCAGGGTCCCCACGCGGATCAGGGACGTGCAGGGCGGGTGCCCAGCACGATCAGGAACGCGCCCATGACCAGCAGCACGCTTCCCCAGATCAGGTTGATGTTGAGGCCCAGCGATCGGGCGTAAATCTCGTGACTGCCAAACAGGCCATAGCCTGCGAGCAGTCCCCCCATCAGCACGAACATCAATCCGATTGGAATGCGGATGTCCCAGGGCATCGCCGACCTCAATGCGCCGTACGGCGCGGCGCGCTATTCATGACCAACCCCTGTCACGCACGACTTCACGCGGAGGTCGCAGAGCGCGCAAAGAACTTTGGTTTTTCAAAAATTTCTCTGCGTCCTCTGCGTGCTCTGCGTGAGTGCGTCCGTGGCAAGCCACGTTGCCTCAATAGAAATACACGTTCAAGATGAAGACCGCTGCGAGCACGATCACGCCCAGCGTCGCGGGCCGCTGGTACCACGGCAACTGCTCGTCGGGCGGAATCGTCGTCAGCGATCGCACCAGCCCGACGAGCTCGCTTTCGGGCCGAGGTCGCGTCATCAGCGAGATCAGGATCGTCAGCACGAAGCAGACGGTCCACGCGCAGATCGCCGTGTAGAAGTTCTGCGCCATCTCGCTCGGGTACACGTGCAGCGTGCCCAGCCATCCCCCCTTCACGCCGGCGGCCGCGCCAGCCGGGAGCGTCAGGCCGTGATGCAACGTGGCCGCGGTCGTGCCCAGCAGCAGACCGAAGAACGCCCCATGACCGGTCGCGCGCTTCCAGAACATTCCCAGCAGGAACGTCGCGAGCAGCGGCGCGTTCACGAACGCGAACACGAGCTGCAGGATGTCCATGATGTTGTTGAACTGCGCCGCGACGTACGCGGTTGCCACGGACGCGGCAATGCCGGCGACGGTCGCCACGCGCCCGACGTTCAGGTAGTGATGGTCGCTCGCCGACTTCTTGATGTAGGCCTGGTAGATGTCGTAGGTCCACACGGTGTTGAACGCGGTCACGTTGCCGGCCATCCCGGACATGAAGCTCGCCATCAGCGCCGTCAGCCCGAGGCCGAGCATGCCCGCGGGGAAGTAGCGCACCAGCAGCACGGGAATCACCAGGTCGTAGTCGCGCACCGGCCGTCCCTCGGCGTCGCGCACGACCTCGTTCGTCGCCTCGTTGACCTTGTAAGGAATCAGGCTGTCGGACGCCTGCACCTCGCCGGCGCTCTGCACGATCGCCGCGGGCGTCTCCAATGCCGGCCCCGCTTTTGCCGCCACGGCAATGAGACCGGGCATGATGACGAGGAACGGAAACATCATCTTCGGAAACGCGGCGATGAGCGGCGTGCGGCGCGCCGCCGTCATCGAGTTGGCCGCCATCGCGCGCTGGACGACAAGGAAGTCCGTGCACCAGTAGCCGAACGACAGCACGAAGCCGAGGCCCATCGAGAGACCGAAGACGTCGACACCCATCAGGTTCGTGTCTGGCGATCCGAACCCTTTCCAGAGGTGGGTCATCTCGGTCGGCAGCGTCTGGCGGATCCCGGTCCACCCTCCCACATCCCGCAACCCGAGATACACCAGCGGCAGGAAGCCGGAGACGATCAGGAAGAACTGCAGCACCTCGTTGTAGATCGCGCTCGAGAGCCCGCCAAAGATGACGTAGCCGAGGACGATGAGCGCGGAGACGATGATGCAGACGTCAAAGATCCAGGCGGGATTGAGCCCGAGCGCGGCGAATGGCGCGTCGAGCACGCGCAGCAACTGCAGCAGCTTTGCGAGCGCATACATTGAAATGCCGGACGAGAACACCGTCATCATCGCGAACGACACCGCGTTGAAGGCGCGCGTCTTTTCGTCGAAGCGAAGCCGCAGATACTCCGGGACCGATCGCGCCCGCGATCCGTAATAGAACGGCATCATGAAAATGCCCACGAACACGATCGCCGGAATGGCGCCGACCCAGTAGAAGTGGCTTGTCGCGATGCCGTACTTGGCGCCGGAAGCCCCCATGCCGATTAATTCCTGGGCACCGAGGTTGGCGGAGAGAAAGGCCAGGCCGCAGACCCAGGCGGGAAGCGCGCGCCCGGCCAGGAAGAAGTCGGTGCTCGTCTGCGTGTAGCGCTTCAGCGCGATGCCAATCCCGAGCACGAAGGCGAAGTAGACGAAGATGAGCGTCCAGTCGAGCGCCGAGAGCGTCATGAACCCGCCTCTGCTGGTGTGAACCGCGCCACGAATCCACCGCCGGGACGGAGGTCGATCGTCAGCACGTCGTTCGCGCCCGCGTCCCCTCGCTCGAGGCGGACGGCGCCCGCCGTCGCCCGATCGCCGTTGTCGTCGGGCTTCGGCGAGGCCCCGTCCGAGCCGCTTCGCGGCGGAGGCGGGGGCGCCTGCGTATCATCGCGCACGACGAGGCTGGCGTAGCGTCCCGAACGAAGAAAAGTTGCGGTAATCTTCAACTGGCGAGCCTCGGCGCCGTTCACGATTGCCACGAACCAGTCCTTCCCGTGCCGTCGCGCCATCGCGGCGACCTCGCCGATTTCGCTCCCCGGCAGCACGACCGTCTCGTCCCACACGCTGGGAATACTCTTGATGATGTCGGCGGCGGGGTTCTCGAGCAGGCTCCGCGGGTGCCCACCATACACCAGGAGCGGCGAGGTGAAGAGCACCGCGGTCGCAATCTGGTGAGCCCACGATGTTTCCTTCCGGCGAACGCCGAACACGACCGGCGTGAAGTCGCCGGCCCCCGCCAGGTATCTGGTGAAGGGCACCGTGGCGTCGTGTGAGCCCCAGGCTTCGGTGTTCCTGTGCTCGAGGCCATACACGCCTTCCCGCGTCAACTCGTTCGGCCATGTGCGGTCGCCGCCGGTCGGCTTGTTCGCGCCGTGAAAGTTCACCATCAGGTGGAATTCCGCCGCATCGCGCAGGATGGCTTCGTAGTGGTCGACGACCTCCTTGGCTTCGTGGTCCAGGAAGTCGACCTTCACGCCGGCAACACCGATGTCGCGGCACATCGTGAAGAACTCGCGCCGCGCGGAAGGTTGCTGCAGATCCCGGCTGTGTTTCCACAGCCAGATGCCAACACCGCGCGCACTCGCATGCTCGACGAATGCCTTGAGCTGCTCCGGTGTCCACTGCCGCCACACGCCCTCGACGACGTGATGCTCGAAGCCGAGCTCGGCCGCCATTTCGGTGAATTGCTTCAGTCCCTCGTACGTGTTGTCGCCGCCATCGAGGTAACGCCATACCGCGCGGCCTGGACGGATCCATGACGTCGCCTGCCCTTGCGGAAAGAACGTGGGATCGGGCGGCCTGGACACGTTGTGAATGACATCCGCGTTCACCAGGGTATTGAGATCGCGCCCGGCCAGCACCACGCGCCACGGCGTTTCAATGGGGCCGGTCATCGTCGCTGCCTTCGCGAGACGCTGCACGTCGTCGGGTGAGTAGCGCAACGAGTACGGGTAGGAAACGGGATGATCGTGACCGAGGCGAGCGCGATACGCGCCGTCGCCATTGGCCTGCAGCGCCATGCCCGCATAGCCGCTGAGCCCTGCCTCGGTGATCGATGCATACCCGGCACCATTCGGCAGCTTGAACGTGAGCGGGGGACCGGCCCAGTCTCCGGGCGGCACTTCGCCAATCGCGCGTTTCACGTAGAGCGCTTCGTAGTGCCCGCGCAGATTATGCGACCACGTGATCGATCCCTCTGGCAGGCGGAACATCGTCGCTTCGTCCGGCGTGCGCGTGCCGGCGCCCGGCACGACGTACCGGAAGGCCACGCCATCATCGAATGCACGCACCTGGACGGCGAACCGCGTGCCTGACGTGCGATGCCGGAACTCGATCCGTGCGTCGTTGCTGCGATCGCGCGCGACTGAATGAACCCCGCGTGTCGGATAGTCGCGATTCGTGCTGGACCGCTTGACGCTGATGCGTTCAGCACCTTCGCCGAGATTCACGCTGTCGACGACGATGCCGGCCGCGGATGGTTCGATAACTGGGCGGCCATTCAAGCTGACGGAGTATTGCAGCGACGCCGTTGTGTCGACCCACACGGTTATCGACAACTGCCCGTCGGGCGATTTGATCTCGTCTGTAGGGCGCGTCTTCAGACCCGCGTCGCTGGCTCTGAAGAGCCGGCCTGCATCCAGCCACAGCACGGGCTGCCTGATGAAGAAATTGCGAATGACCTCGTCGATGTTCGAATCGCCAGGCAATGACGACCAGAGGTCGACGTAGTCCGGTCGGTTCAAGGCCATGCCGGCAAACAGCAGGCTCGGCTGCCGCATCGGCCACGCATCGTCGTACATGACATCGGGTGGTTTCGGCCAGCTTTTCTTGTTGCGAATGAACGGGACCATGAACTCCATCGCGCGGCGCATGCCGCGGCCGTCAGGGAGTTCGAATGTCCACAGGTTGTCCTCGGGTGTCGAGAGGATGTGCGCGATCGTGGCCATCGCGTCGAGATTGAACAGCGAGTAGCCGTACGGCTTCGTGCGTCCGAGCTCGCGCGGAAAGCTGCCGTCCGCCGCCATGTGGTTCGGAACCAGGACCGTCCTGAAGCGATCGCGGGTGAACTGCCGCATCCCGGTGTTGCCGGTCAGGTGCGCGAAGGCGGCGGCCTGCATCACCCAGCACGTGCCGTGATTGTTGGTGGCGTCGCGCTCCTGGATTCCGAACGGGTCCTTCGTCAACCATTCGAGGTATTCGGCAAACCACGCCCGCGCCGCGCGCGCGTCGCCGGACGTCCACCCGGGCGCGCCGTCGAGGCGTTCGATCGCGCGCGCCACTTCGACGAGGTGGATGGTGTCGATGATGCCAATGGACCGTCCGGTCGTGATGCCGTGAATCGCCTGCGAGTAGCGCAGGTTTGGATTCATCCGCGTCGCGGGCGTGATGAACCAGGCGCGCAGGTGTTGTGCCGCGTGCTGCGCGTAGCGCGCATCGTGCGTGAGCGTCCATGCCGCCACGAGCGCCGGCACCTGCACCGAGAGCCGGCGCATCGCCTTCCGATGGTCATCGAAGTTCGCGGGATTCGACTCGCCGTCGCGCTGAATGTAAGGACCGTCCGGGTTCTTCGGATCCGGCCACCAGTAGTCCCCCTCGGAAAAGTAGTCGTGGAGACCGCCGGCGCTGCGCGCGGCGCGGGACGCGGTGATGGTGACTGGAGCTTCTTTTAAATACTGATCTGCCGCCTCGAGTACCCGCGTTCGTTCCCGTGTGAGATCGATGGACGGCGCCGCGATCGGGGGCAGGATGGCGAAGGCGGCAAAGAGGAAAGCCGCGCGCGTCATCGTGCCGTCGATTCGCGCGCCACGAGCTCGGGCGGGATGATGACGCGGCGGAACTTGTCGCTCGCTTTCTGACCGAGGCGATCGAACAGCAGTTCTCCCGCGCGCTTCCCCTGCTCTTCCCGCGACCAGCTGACGGTCGTCAACGGCACGCGCAGCAGGTCGCCCATCGCGATGTGCCCGGCGCCCACCACCTTGACGTCCTGCGGCACCCGCAGCCCCGCGTCCCAGATCGCTTTCATGGCGCCGATCGCAGCCGGATCGTTGGCGGCGAACACGCCGTCCACTCGCGGCTCGAGCGAGAGCAGCTTCGTCATCGCGCGGTAGCCGTCCGCCTCCTTGAAGCCGCCGCGTGCAATCCACTCGCCGCGTCCGCGAACGCCGTGGTCCTTCAGCGCGGCCCGATACCCCTGCGCGCGCCGCTTCGCGTGCACGATGGACGGTCCCGCAATGTGCGCCACGGCGCAGCATCCCTGGTCGACCAGGTGCGTGGTCGCGATGCGCCCGACCTCCTCGTCGTCCGTGATCACCCGATCGCAGCGGACCGCCGGATGATCGTCGCGATCGATCATCACCAGGCCGATACCCAGCGCGGTCAGCCGCTGCAGCAGATCGCTGTTGCCCGAGGCGTTCGCCGACGCGAGCATGATGCCGTCGACCTGGCGCTGGCGCAGCATCTCGATCTCCTCGCGTTCCTTCGCGGGGTCTTCGTTCGAGCTGCAGAGCAGGAGACCAAATCCGCGCGCGCTGGCGACCGATTCGAGCCCGGCAATGATCTCGACGAAGAACGAGTGCATCAGGTCGGGAATGACGATGCCGAGGGTGTGGGTGCGCCGGAGGGTGAGACTCCTGGCGACCGCGTTGGGCTGGTAGCCGAGCTCCGCGACCTTGGCGAGCACGCGCGCGCGTGTGGCGTGGCCGATGTCCTCGCGGTTGTTGAGCACCTTCGAGACGGTCGTGATGGATACGCCCAGCTCGCCGGCGATCCGCTTCATCGTCGTGGCCATATGTCACCTGGAAGGTTCTACTGGTTCCCGGGTTCCAGCGGTTCCAGAGTTCTGGTTCAACTGGTTCCCAGGCGTTCGGGTTCAAATGGTTCGATCTGCCTTCGCGATCTCGAACCGCGAGCCCCCTGGAACCCGAACGGTAGAACCCTGCGAACCCGAACCGGGAACCCCTTGAACGCTGGAACCTCTAGAACCTTCTCGTCGAAGGTACAAGCTTTACCGCTAAAGTAGCTTGCCTTTAGCGGTAAAGGATGGTATCACAACGCCGTTTGCCGGGCGCGTCAAGAGCGTCACGAACGGAAGGGGCAGCGACATGCGTCGAGCCGGAGTTGCGTTACTCGTTGCCGCAGTTCTCACTGTCGCGGGCGGGGCACAGGCCCCGGCGCCGACGCCACGCGATCCTGCCAAAGAAAAGCGGCTCGAATGGTTTCGAGACGTGAAATACGGGATGTTCATTCACTGGGGGCTCTACGCGATCCCGGCCGGTGAATGGAGCGGCAAACGATCGCTCGGCCTTGGCGAGTGGATCATGAACCGCTCGCAGATTCCGGTGAAGGAGTACGAGAAGCTCGCCGCAAAGTTCAATCCCGTCAAATTCGATCCCGACGCGTGGGTCAAGCTCGCCGAAGACGCCGGCATGAAGTACATCGTCATCACGTCGAAGCACCACGACGGGTTCGCGATGTTCAAGTCGAAGGTCAGCCCCTACAACATCGTCGATGCCACGCCGTTCAGGCGCGACGTGTTGAAGGAGCTTGCCGATGCCTGCGCGAAGCGCAACATGCGCCTCGGCTTCTACTATTCGCAGTCGCAGGACTGGCACGAGCCCGGAGGGGCCGGCAATACGTGGGACTTCGGCCCGGACCAGGATGCCAGTGGCAAGGAGCTCAAGCCGTACGACAAGTACCTGCGCGAGAAGGCGGAGCCGCAGGTACGCGAGCTGCTCAGCGGCTACGGGCCGGTCGCCCTGATCTGGTTCGACACGCCGCGGATGATGACGCAAGAGCGCGGACAGCGGTTCGCCGACATCGTGCGGTCGATGCAGCCGAACACGCTGATTGACGGCCGCCTCGGGACCGAAGGGGATTACCGATCCACCGGGGACAACGTCATCCCTCCGGAAGCATCGACCGAAGCCTGGGAAACGCCCGCGACGATTAACGACACGTGGGGCTTTCGCACCGACGACACGAACTGGAAATCGCCCGGGCAGATCACCTTCAAGCTCGTGGACATCGTCAGCAAGGGAGGCAACTACCTCTTGAATGTCGGGCCCACGGCAGAGGGAGTGATTCCGCAGCCGAGCCAGGACATCCTCCGCACCGTCGGGCGCTGGCTGAAGGTCAACGGTGACGCCGTCTACGGTGCGCACCAATCACCGTTCGGTGATGAGTTCGGTGAGTACACGGCGCGCAACGCGAAGGATGTTCGGGGCCAGAAGCTTTTCTTCGCACAGACGGAATGGCGCGTCACGACGAAACCCGGGAAGCTGTATTTCACGTTCTTCGGCGAGCCGCGTGCGCCGTTCGAGATTCCCGCGATGAAGAATCGTATTACGCGCGCGTATCGGCTCGCCGACAACGCGCCGGTCGAGCTGAAGAACGAGAGTGGCAAGACGACGATCAACATGCCGCGGCCGATGCTCGATCCGATGGCAACAGTTGTCGTGGTGGAGTTCGAGGGCGACAAAGCGCAACGCTAATCCCGCCACTTGGGCGCGCACGGCGCGCCGGCGAGGAAGCGGAGCGGGGTAGGGGGGCCCCGCGAGCGACCGAGCCGGGGTCCGGGGCGGAGTCCCGGGCGAAGAAGGAGACAAGGTGGAACGCTGATCGATTAAGTGCGAGGGAATCGATCGAGTGAAAGGGGAGGAGAGCATGCGTGGATGGATGATTGCACTCCTGCTGGTGCTAACAGCGGTACCGGCGGCGGCGCAAACGAATACCGGGCAGATCTCAGGTACGGTTCGCGACACATCGGGTGCTGTCCTGCCAGGCGTCACGGTGACGCTCACCAATACGAACACCAACATCACCCAGACCGCCGTTAGCGGTCCCGCGGGCACTTACGTGTTCGCCAACCTGCCGGTGAGCACGTACTCCGTCGAGGCGGAGCTGCAGGGATTCAGGAAAGCCCAGAAGACCGGCTTCGAGTTGACCGCCGACGGCCGCATCACCGCGGACTTCGCACTCAGCGTCGGCGCCATGACCGAGACCGTCGAAGTGCAAGCCGTGCGCGGCGAGGTCGTGAACCGCACGTCCGGCGAGATCTCGCGCGTCATCGACGGCGCGCAGGTGCGCGAGCTGGCGTTGTCCGGCCGGAACTACCTCGAGCTGACCTCGCTGATTCCCGGCGCCGTGCAGCTCGAAGACGACCAGATGGCCATCACCACGGGGCTCGGCACCGGCGGCACGGTCATCAACGGGAATCGCGGCAACAGCAACAACCTGACGGTCGACGGCGGGTTCAATCTCGATTCCGGCTCGAACGGCAGCATGATCAACAACGTCGGCATCGATTTCATCGAGCAGGTGGCGATCCAGACGTCGAACTTTGCCGCCGACAAGGGGCGCAACTCCGGCGCGTCCATCAACGTCGTCACCAAGAGCGGCACCAACCAGTTCAAGGGGAGCGCCTTCGAGACCTACCGCAACGATTCGCTCGATGCGGCCAACTTCTTCTCGCCGCGCGACGAAAACGGGAAAGCCATCAAGGCCAAGCTGAATTTCAACGATTACGGCGGTTCGTTCGGCGGTCCGCTCATGCGCAACAAGCTGTTCTTCTTCGGCGGCACGGAGTTCAAGTCGCTGGATCGCCAGGAATCACCGCTGCGCCGCACGCTGCCGACACGCGCCGAACTGCGTGGTGACTTCTCGCGGCGCAGCACGGTGATCGTGGATCCGCTGACCGGCCAGCCATTCCCTGGCAACGTGATCCCGCAGGATCGCATCACCGCCGATGGCCGGGCCATCGCGAATGCCTACGAGAAGATGATCGGGATGGCGGCCGTTTACAGCGATACGCCAGCCGCGAACAACGCCACCTACCAGCTCGACTTTCCGTTCGACTTCCGCGAGGACATCCTGCGGTTCGATTACCGCGCGAACAGCAATCACTCGTTCTACCTGCGGTATCTGCACGACACGTACGACCTGATCGAGCCGCGCGGGACGTTCATCAATGCGGCCCTGCCGACGATTCCGACCCGGCGTCTTCGGCCGGGCTACAGCTACCAGCTCGCGCACTCGTGGGTCGCGAGCCGGACCGTCGTCAATGAAGTGAAGGTGAACGCCTCGTGGAACGGTCAGCGTATTCCGCCGTTCGGCGACGCATGGCGCCGCGACACTTACGGCTTTGCCTTTCCACAGGTCTTCAGCGCCGGGCGCTATGACGAGGGTATTCCGAACGTCAGCTTCTCCGGCACCGGGGCACCGGCGGCGCTCACGGGACCATCGCAGTCGTTGCTCTCGCCAACGACTGACATCACCGCGCAGGACACGTTGACGTGGCTGCGCGACGCGCACGCGATGCGGTTTGGGTTCCTGTTCACGCGCAATCGAAAGGACCAGAACGGCCGCTTCCAGCACACCGGCGTCGTCAACTTCAACCCAACCGGCAACCCGAACACCACGGGTCTGTCGTTCGCCGATGCGCTGCTCGGAAACTTCCGCACGTATTCCGAGGGAGCCGACGATCCGCTCGGATTCTTCCGCTTTACGCAGTACGGCGCGTTCGCGTCGGACACCTGGCGGGTTGCGCCAAAACTGAGTCTCGAGATCGGCCTTCGCTACGAACTCGCGAGCCCGACCTATACGCAGGCGAATAACATCAGCAACTTCGACCCGGCACTCTACGATCCGGCCGCGGCCGTGGAGTTGAACCGGAACGGCAGCATCGTGCCGAACTCCGGCAACCCGTACACCGGCTTGATCAGGGCCGGCAATGGTGTGCCGGCGGACGAGCAGGATCGAGTGACGATCGACGAGAACGCCGCCGCGTTGATCCCGACCGGCGCTCCGCGCGGGTTGTACGACACACACCATCTGTTCATGCCGCGCTTCAGCGGCGCGTACACGCTCAACGACAACTGGGTCATCCGCGGAGGCGTCGGGTTGTTCTATGACAAGCCCGAAGGGAACGTCATCTACTCGCAGACCAACCTGCCGCCGTTCGTGCCCAGCGTCGCGGTCGAGAATGCCAACCTGGCGAATCCGCTCGCGGGTCGCGCGTCCGCGGCGGCGGTGCTGGGGACCGTGAACGCGATCGATCCGAATCTCAACATTCCGCGCCAGTTGAACTACAGCATCAGCGTGCAGCGGGAACTGCCATTCGGACACTTCGCGGAAGTGGCTTACGTGGGCAACCGCGGACGCCACCTGCTGTGGCAGCCCGAAATCAATCAGCCGTCATTCGAGGTGCTCGCCGCGAACGCCGCGCTGCCGGCCGCCCAGCGGGCGAACACCAACTTCCTGCGGCCCTACAAGGGGTACTCGTCGATCCGTCAACGTCGCAGCGACGCGTTCGCCGACTTCAACAGCGTCCAGTTCTATCTGAACAGACGCAGGGGGACGATTCGCTACACGGTCAGCTACACGCTCGGCAAGGCGACGGGCCTCGGGAGTGGTAACGGCGACAATCCGCTGGCCGCCGAAGGGTTCACGCCCGGCGATCCGTTCGACCGGGACTTCTTCGTCGGACCCACGAACTACGACCGCCGGCATGCGCTGGTGGCGACGTGGACCTACGAGATGCCGTTCCTGCGCGATCGGAACAACGTCGTCGCCGCTGTGCTGGGCGGTTGGGAATTGAGCGGCAAGACGCGCTGGCAGTCGGGAGAGTACCTGACGGTCGACGGCAATACGTCCATCGGCACCCGTCGCGCCGATTACCTCGGCGGCGAGATCAGCCTGCCGTCGAGCGAACGGAGTGCAAACCGCTGGTTCAACACGGATGCCTTTGCGGCTGCCCCCAACGATCGCCGCGGAAATTCCAGGGTCGGCATGGTCCAGGGGCCGCACTTCTACGAATGGGACCTGTCGCTCAGGAAAAACTTCCCGATCTACGGAACCGCACGGATGACTCTGCGGGCGGATGTCTTCAACGTCTTCAACCGCGTCAACTTCGACGACCCGGAGACGACGGTGACCGACGACGATTTCGGAGCGATCTCTGAAGCGAAGATTCCGCGGCAGATGCAACTGAGCGTCCGCTTCGAGTTCTAAACACGGATAAACACGGACGAACGCGGATAAACTTCGAGTGGCGGGGTTCTTGCGCATTCGGTCGATGAAAGGCCGAAATGCAGTTGAAGTGTGTCCGCGTCGCCCTGGGGGCAGTCTTCGTTCTCCTTTTCGTCGCGATTCGCTCGAACGCGCAGACATCTTCGATCGGGACGGTCAGCGCGTCGGCTGGCTGGTTGACCTTCGGACAGGCGGTTCCCCAGGGCGTTGCGCCGACCGGCAACGCGCTGAAGCTGGGTAGTTTCACCACGCAGACGGACGTAAAGAGCCGCTGGCCTGACGGCTCGATCAAATTTGCCCTCGTCACCGTCAACGTGCCGACAGCTGGCAGCTACGCCATCGGCGCGGCGGCCGCACCGAGTGGGACCTTCACACCTGACCTGCCGACAGCTTCGATCACGCTGACGATTGGGGGCGTGGCATACATCGCGACGTTGCCAACGACGCCGTCCGCGGATCGGTGGATGTCGGGCCCGCTCGCCTATGAAGGGCGATCGGTCGTCAAGCCGGTGGCGAGCGGCGGGGAGCACCCGTTCCTCCGCGTGAACTTCGACACGCGCGTCTATTCGAACGGCAAGGGACGCGTGGACGTCAGCGTCGAGAATGTGCTCGACAAGGCCGGCGCGACCACCGTCACCTACGATGTCGCGATCGTTGTGAACGGTCAGACGGTGTTCACGAAAGCCGGCGTGGAGCACTACTACCTGACGCGCTGGCGCAAGGTGTTTCCGATCGGCGACACCCTGCTTGCCACGATCACGCCGGACTTCCGCGCATTCAACCTCGCGCGCATCCTGCCGGCTTACCTGTCGCTCGTGGACAACCAGGTCAGCGAGCCCGTGGGCGCGGCCTTCGACATCCTGAAATCAGGCGCGCTCGATCGCAACATGCCCGCGCATGGCGGACGCGCGGAACTGGCGCCGTATCCCGACTGGACCGCGAGGTATCTCGTCCATCGAAACCAGACGCAGCGGAGTTACGTGCTTGCCAACGGCGACCTGTCCGGATCGTGGCCGATCCACGTGCGCGAAGCGGAGGAGAGCACCACGTCGGGCGTCGGCACGGAACGGCTCGTCTCGCTCACGCAACGGCCAACGCTGTGGTACGACGGCCGCGCCCAGGGGGCCGGCCTGGACTTCGTGAAGGGCAGTCCGATGCCAATTCGCGAATACGGATCGCTCGATCCCGGGCCGGGACAATCGCCGCTGATTCCGGACAATGCGCACCAGCCATCGCTTGCTTACGTGCCGTATTTGATAACCGGGGATCGCTACTACACGGAGGAGATGGCGTTCTGGGCCAACTACGGCATGCTCCGCACGTATCCGGCCGATACCGTGCGCGGCGGAGACGGGATTCTCGCCTACAACGAAGTGCGAGGTATCGGCTGGCCGCTGCGCAACCTCGTCGAGGCTGCAGCGGTCTATCCCGACGGGCCGGTGAAGGCGTATCTCTCCGAAAAGGCGACGAAGAATCTCGAATGGCTCGATGCGTTCGCAAATAAACAGGACCCGGTGACGAACCCGTTCAAGGTGATGTGGATTGGCAAGCGGCCGGATGGCGAGCAGTTCATTGCCCTGTGGGAACAGAACTATCTCGCCTACGCGATCGATCGCGCGCTGAAACTCGGGTTCACGGCGGGGCAGGCACATCGCGACGCGATCGCGAAGTTTCAGCTCCGGTTGTTCACGAGCGGACCGGACTATCCGAAGGCACAGGG